>NZ_JARWPM010000112.1 GCF_029869215.1 Nocardia carnea | reverse complement strand
GGGGGGGTTCTTCTCCTTTTTCCCCTTTTCTGCGGGGGGGGCGGCGGCCCCGGCCCCCCGGGGGGGGGGGGGGGGGGGGGGGCGCCCCCCCCCCCCCCCCCCCGGCATCCCGTTCCACCGTGACGATGGGGTGGATGACCTCCCGCACCGTACCGCCCATCCGGGTCAGCAGGGCGGTCACCGAATCGACCAGCATCGGCATATCGTCCGTCACGATCTGCACCGCGGCCCCCAGCCCGGACCCGTCGTCGGGATGGTGCACGCGTACCGCGCCCTGACCTGGTTGCCGGTTCAGGGCCAGGGCGAGATGGGCCCGGAAGGTGAGTTCGGCAGCGGTGACCTCACAGTCCGCCTCGTCGGTCCCCACATGCCGGAAATATCCCTCCTCGAGGGCGGGGAGCCCGGCACGTAAGGTGTCCGGCAGTTCGGCAAACCATGCCTCGCTGGACAATTCGGACGAGACCGTCATTTCCCACTCCCTTGGATGCGGATCTTCGGACACACCGATGCCGCCCCGAGGGTAGTCCCGCACCCGGGTAGCGGGAAAAGATCCGCGGCGTTACCCGCGGGTCAGTTTGCGGTGTGTCACGCGATGCGGCCGTGCGGCTTCCGGCCCGAGGCGTTCGATCTTGTTGGCCTCGTAGGCCTCGAAGTTGCCCTCGAACCAGAACCATTTGGCCTCGTTGTCGGCGTCACCTTCCCAGGCGAGGATATGCGTGCAGGTGCGGTCCAGGAACCACCGGTCGTGGGAAATCACGACAGCGCAGCCGGGGAACTGTTCGAGCGCGTTCTCCAGCGATCCGAGCGTTTCCACGTCCAGGTCGTTGGTGGGCTCGTCGAGCAGGATCAGGTTGCCACCCTGCTTCAAGGTGAGAGCCAGGTTGAGGCGGTTGCGTTCACCGCCGGAGAGCACACCGGCCGGCTTCTGCTGATCCGGGCCCTTGAACCCGAACGCGCTCACATACGCCCGCGACGGCATCTCCTGCTGACCGACCTCGATGTAGTCCAGGCCGTCCGAAACCACCTGCCAGACCGTCTTGTTCGGATCGATTCCGGCCCGCGACTGGTCGACGTAGCTGAGCTTGACCGTATCGCCGACCTTCACGATGCCGCTGTCCGGTTGCTCCAGACCGACGATGGTCTTGAAGAGAGTGGTCTTACCCACGCCGTTCGGGCCGATGACGCCGACGATGCCGTTACGCGGCAGCGTGAACGACAGGTCCTTGATGAGCTGCCGGTCGCCGAAGCCCTTGTCCAGGTGCTCCACCTCGACCACCACACTGCCCAGCCGCGGGCCGGCCGGGATCTGGATCTCCTCGAAGTCCAGCTTCCGCATCTTCTCGGCCTCGGCGGCCATCTCCTCGTAGCGGCCCAGCCGTGCCTTGTTCTTGGCCTGGCGGGCCTTGGCGCCGGACCGCACCCAGGCGAGTTCTTCCTTCAGCCGCTTCTGCAGCTTCTGGTCCTTCTTACCCTGGACGGCCAGGCGTTCGGCCTTCTTCTCCAGGTAGGTGGAGTAGTTGCCCTCGTAGCCGATGGCCCGGCCCCGATCGAGTTCGAGAATCCAGCCGGCGACGTTGTCCAGGAAGTACCGGTCGTGGGTGACGGCCAGGACAGCGCCCGGATACTGCGCCAGGAACTGCTCGAGCCAGAGCACACTCTCGGCGTCGAGATGGTTGGTCGGCTCGTCGAGCAACAGCAGATCGGGTTTGCTCAGCAGCAGTTTGCACAGTGCGACCCGGCGGCGCTCACCACCGGAGAGGTTCGTGACCGGCTCGTCCGGCGGCGGGCAACGCAGCGCGTCCATCGCCTGCTCGAGCTGCGAATCCAGATCCCAGGCGTCGGCGTGGTCGAGATCCTCCTGCAGTTTGCCCATCTCGTCCATGAGCTCGTCGGAGTAATCGGTGGCCATGAGTTCGGCGATCTCGTTGAACCGGTCCAGTTTGACCTTGATCTCGCCGAGGCCCTCCTCGACATTGCCGCGGACGGTCTTCTCCTCGTTCAGCGGCGGCTCCTGCTGCAGAATGCCGACACTGGCGCCGGGCGCGAGAAAGGCTTCGCCGTTGTTCGGCTGGTCCAATCCGGCCATGATCTTCAGCACGCTGGATTTACCGGCGCCGTTGGGGCCGACGACGCCGATCTTGGCGCCGGGAAGGAAGTTCAAGGTGACATCGTCGAGCACGACCTTGTCGCCGTGCGCCTTACGAACCTTCTTCATTTGGTAGATGAACTCAGCCATAGCGATCACCCTATCCGTCAAACATCGGTGCGGTTTCACACGTCGGCGTTCACCGGCCGGTCGCCGGGCGCCGTTTCCCTCGTCGAATCGTCCTGGTCCCCCGCCACCCCTACGGCGACCGGCTCCGTGTCCGGACCCGCCGCATTGTCCCCGGTCACCATCGCATAGCCCGTCCGGCGGCGCACCACCTGGGCGGTGCAGCGGGTGAGGTCGGGTCCCACGGTATTCGCCCGCATCTCCAGATCCCGCCGATCGATACCGTCGCGTGAGCGGTACTCGTTCGACCGGAGCTGGCCCTGGACGATCACCGGGTCGCCGCGGTGGATGGAGGCCTCGACGCCGGCCACCAGCCGCCGCCAGCAGCTCACCGTCAAGAACAGCATGCCATTGTCCACCCATTCCCCCGACTCGCGATCGAGCCGCCGCGCGGTACTCGCCAGCCGGAAGCTGAGCATCTGCTCCCCGCTCGGCAGATCGCGCTTGACCGGATCCGTCACCACGGTACCCACAATTGTCGCGATGGTTTCGTACACAGCCCACCCCTTCGTCGTGCCCGGCGCCGCCGGACCACTGGCGCCCCGTCGTGCGGGGATGCACTCATCGTGTCCGCTGTCGCGCCGCCGTGCCGGACGAGATCGTGATCTGTGGACAACTCCCGTCCGCCACCGAAGTTGTGGACAACCCCCGCTTCACCCAGCGGGTCAGAGCACCGGAAGTTCGGTATTCGCGCCGCACAGCACGATCACCGGCCGCTGCCCCTGCGGCGGCACGTAGGCACCACTGAGGACCGCGGCCAGCGCCACCGCACCCGACAACTCGACGACGATCCGGAACTCCCGCCACAGATAATCCCGGGCATCGGTGATGGCGTCATCGGTGACCAGCACAGACTGCACGCCGTAGCGCCGGGCCACATCGAAGGAGATCTCCCCCAGCCGCGACGCACCCAGCGCGTCGGCGGTGATACTGGCGACCTCGACGTCCACCGGCTCACCCGCCGCCAGCGCGGCATGCAGGGTCGGAATACCTTCCGGTTCGACGCCGACGACCGCCCGGCGCCGCCCGGCGGCCGCCGCGATCCCGCCGATCAGCCCACCGCCGCCGACGGCGACCAGCACGGGCGGCCGGCCCCGCACCTGTTCCTCGAGTTCGAGCCCGATCACGCCCGCGCCGGCCACCACGGCGGGCAGGTCGTAGGCGTGCAACTGCAGCGCTCCCCGGTCCGCGGCGATCTCGCGGGCATGCTCATATGCCTCGGCGTAGGTGGTCCCGTGCCAGCGCACCTCCGCCCCGTGCGACCACATCGCCGCGACCTTGGTATGCGGCGCCGACTCCGGCACCACCACCGTGCACGATTTGCCCATTCCGGCCGCGGCCAGCGCCGCCGCGATTCCGGCGTTCCCGCCGGAGGCGATCACCACATGGTCGGGGCAGACCCGCTCCGAGAGCAGCGCGTTGTAACTGCCGCGCACTTTGAACGTGCCGCCGTGCTGTAAATATTCCAGTTTCAAGGTCACCGGCACCGGACCGGCGGGCCCGGGAACGACGGTGTGGAAAACCGGGGTCTTGCGGATATATCTGCCCAGACGGCGACGGGCCGCCCGCACATCGGAGCGGTAGATGCGCCGCAGCGGTTGCACGGGTGTCAGCGGGGTTTTCTGCTCGGTCATCTACCTTACTGCCCGATCTCGCTTGGCCAATTCGGCGAACATGGCGTTGTGCGCGGCCAGTTCCGCGTCGTCGTCGCGTTCCGCGGCCCGGTCGGTGCGGCGGGCCAGCTTCTCGTCGCTGCGCGACCACTGGATCAGCAGGGCCAGCATCACCACCACCAGCGGCACTTCGCCGCTGGCCCACGCCAGACCGCCGCCGGTGCGCTGGTCGCCCAGCAGATCGGAATGCCAGTCCAGGCCGAGACTGCGGTAGAACCAGCCGCCCAGCACGGTACTCATCCCCATCAGCACCACGCCGAAGAACGCGTGGAACGGCAGCGACCCGAACACCATGCCCAGTTTCGTGAGCGGCTCCACCCGGCGCGGCTTCGGGTCGATACCGATCACCACCCAGTAGAAGAGGTAGCCGCTGACCAGGAAATGCAGGTTCATCAGCAGGTGTGCGGCATGCGAATCGACGAACGTGTCGAAGATCCCGCCCAGGTACAGCGCGTAGAACCCGGCCACGAAAACCGCCGACGCCACGATCGGGTGGGTGAGAAACCGGGAGACCGGGTTGTGCACGGCCGCGAGAATCCATTCCCGGGGGCCGGGGGCTCCACTGCGGCCCGCCGGCGGCAGCGCGCGCAGCGCGAGCGTCACCGCGCCGCCGAGCGCCAGCAGGATCGGAGTGAGCATGGACAACGCCATATGCGCGCCCATATGCACGCTGAACATTGCCGGTGCGTAGCGGCCGACGCCGGACGAGGTCGTGAACAGCAGCACGGCGCAACCGAGCAACCAGGCCAGCGTCCGGCCCATCGGCCAGCTGTCGCCGCGCGCCCGCAAGCGCCGGACACCCAGCAGGTACAGGACCGCCAGCACGACGGCGAGGGTGCCGAAGATCAGGTCGAATCGCCAGTCGAACAACAGCCGGGCGACGGTCGGCGGCCCCGCCAGCTCGTAGCCGAGTTCCACTTCGACCGGGGTGGGCACCGTGGTCGGCGGCGGTGGCGGTGTCCGTCCCAGCCCGACAGCCAGGCCCATGGTCGCGGCGAAGATCAGCGTTTCCACGCCCGCGAACCGGATCAGCGCCCGCCGGTTCCCCGGCTCGGCGGCCAGCGCGGGAAGCGCCGCGCGGCGCTGGAAGTATCCGACCACCCCCAGCACGATCAGCGCGGCGGCCTTGGCGAGCACCAGACGCCCGTAAGCGCTGGTGAACAGTTCGTCCGCCGGCACCCGGACCCAGGCGTTCACCACGCCGCTCACCGCGAGCACCACGAACGAAGCCGCCGCCAGCGGCGAGAACCGGCGAGCCGCCAGACCGGTATGAGTACCGTCACGCAGCGCGTGGACCAGCAGCGCGACCAGCCCGCCCACCCAGACCGCCGCGGCGATCAGATGCAGGATCAGGCTGTTGGTCGCCACATCGTGCGACCCACCCGAGGACGAATGGCCGGTCAATGCGAGCGGCATCATCACCGCGATCGATCCGGCGAACAGCACCGGGGTCCAGCCCCAGCGCAACGCGAGCCGGCACGCGATAGCGAGCAGCAACGCGCCCACCGCCGTCAGCCGCCAGGTTCCGGCCAGCTCGATCCGATCGATCACGCCCCACAGGTCCTGCGGTGCCAGGACCTCCGATACCGGCCGCCCGGTGCTGTCGGAGACCGTCAGTGGTACCAGCAGCGCCGCGCAGGCCGCCCAGGCGAAGGCCAGCCCCGAGGCGCGCCGTACCGCGCGGTATCCGCCGGTATCGAGCAGGCCGCTGCGCTGCGGCGGAACGAGGAATGCGGCGAACAGCAGCGCGCCCACGGTCAGCGCCGCCAGCAGATCGGCCAGCGCCCGGACGGCGGGCAGGCCGTAGGTGGTGAGCGGACCGGGGTCGGGGATGCCCAGCAGGCTGAGAGCCTGAGCTGCCGACGCGCTCACCACGAGGATTGCGACCAGCGCCGCCAGTGTCCCCGCGACCACCGTCAGCGCGCCCGTCACAGCCGCCGGAGCGCCCGGCCGACCGGCCTCGGCGGCGGGTTCGGCGGCAGGGGCCTGGACTGACGACATAGCTTCGAGAGTAGTTCGGTGGGCGCCGACGGGCCCGGCGGGGCTGTTTCCGGGCAGCCCAAAACAAACGATCCGATTGATCGCTACACTTTTCGGCTGGACAGCGCGGCCGTTGTCCGCCATGGTGGAAACACTGCCTCCGTAGCTCAGTTGGATAGAGCAAGGGCCTTCTAATCCCTAGGTCGCAGGTTCGATTCCTGCCGGGGGCGCTCCACCCACCCGACTGAGCTGTTCGGGCCAGTCGGAGTGGGTGTACCCATCTCATCCCCGCCCAAACCGCCCGATCCGCAGCAATTTCGGCTGCACGACGAGCCGGCCGGCATCGCCCGGACCACACCCGGCGGCCGCTCGAGGCGTCTGGCCTAGGGTGTGCCAATGGGTTTGCCTTCGCCTACCGCCGACAGTCGCGCCGTCGTGACCGGGGCCTCGTCCGGGATCGGGGCCGCGCTGGCCGCCGAACTCGCCGGCCGCGGCTATTCGCTCATTCTGGTGGCCCGCCGCGGCGACCTGCTCGACGAACTCGCCGACCGGCTCACCCGCGCCCACGGCATCACCGCGGAAGTCCGCGCGGTGGATCTGGCCGATCGGGAGCGGCGAGCCCCCTTGACCGAGGAACTGGCCGGCCGCGATATCTCGATCCTGTGCAACAACGCCGGTATCGCGACCTTCGGCCCGATCACCGGGCTCGACCCGGCCTACGAGCGCGCCCAGCTCGAGCTGAACGCGGTCGCCGTCCAGGATCTCACGCTGGCGGTACTGCCTGCCATGCTGTCCCGCGGGGCGGGCGGCATCCTGGTCAGCGGTTCGGCGGCGGGCAATATGCCCATTCCGAACAACGCCACCTACGCGGCGAGCAAGGCGTTCGCGAACACCTTCACCGAATCGCTGCGCGGGGAACTGAAGGGCACCGGAGTGCACGTCACCCTGCTGGCCCCCGGACCCGTCCGCACCGAAACGCCCGACCCCGCCGAAGCCTCCATCGTCGACCGGATGGTCCCGGATTTCCTGTGGGTCTCCGCCGAGTACACCGCACGAATTTCGATCGACGGACTGGCCCGCAACAAGATGCGGGTGGTCCCGGGCCTGATCGGCAAGGGGATGAGCGCCGCCGGCAACTACGGTCCCCGAGGGGTCACGGCCCCGGTCGCGGGCGCCTTCTACAAGAAACTGGGCGGCTGACGGTCGCCGGGCGAAGTCGTTCACAGATCGTGACCGCCGCGATTACACCGCGGCGACAGCGGGGCTGATTAGGGTGGGACGAGTGTCCGACAAATTAGTGGTGTGGATGGATTGCGAGATGACCGGTCTCGATCTGGTCACCGACAGATTGATCGAGGTAGCCGCCCTCGTAACCGACAGCGAACTGAACGTCCTCGGTGACGGTGTGGATATCGTGATCCACACCGACGACGCTGCGCTGGCCGCCATGCCGCAGGTGGTCGCCGAAATGCACGCCCGCTCGGGTCTCACCGAGGAAGTCCGCAAATCCAGCGTGACCCTCGCCGAGGCCGAACAGCAGGTGCTCGACTACGTCAAGCAGTACGCGCCCACCGCGGGCGTGGTCCCGCTGGCGGGTAATTCCATCGCCACCGACCGCGGTTTCATCGCCCGGGATATGCCGCTGCTCGATCAGCATCTGCATTACCGGATGATCGATGTGAGCTCGATCAAGGAGCTGTGCCGGCGCTGGTACCCGCGTATCTACTTCGGCCAGCCGGAGAAGGGCCTCACCCACCGCGCGCTGGCCGATATCCGGGAATCCATCCGGGAGCTCGAGTACTACCGCCGCACCGTTTTCGTCCCCGCGCCGGGCCCGTCGACCGCGGAGATCACCGCAATCGCCGCCGAGGTCAGCGCACGGGCCGCCGAGGAAGAACAAGCGGCCGCCGGGGGCATCGCATCGTCCCAGGTCACCGCCACACCGGAAACCGATTAGCTAACGGCGGGGGGAACGCGCTAGTATCTAGGCCGCCGGTGCAAATCGGCGATGGTGAGTGTAGTTCAGTTGGTAGAGCACCAGGTTGTGATCCTGGCTGTCGCGGGTTCGAGACCCGACACTCACCCTTAAACGCCCGCGGGCCGCGGCCCTGGGGCTTTCTCATTTCCGGACGCCGCCGGTCAGGCAGCGGGCTTGGTGGT
>NZ_JARWPM010000111.1 GCF_029869215.1 Nocardia carnea | reverse complement strand
CGACGACGATATCGTCCTGCTGGAATGGACCGCTGACACCCAGGGCCATGTTCTCACCGACGGTGTCGACACCTTCCTCATCCGTGACGATCGGATCCAGCTGCAAACGGCCCGGTTCACCGTGCACGCGAAGGAGAGCTTCGATACGTAACCCGGTCATCGACCGGCGACCCGAAAGCCCAGGTGGCCGCCGTGTGGCCGCGGTGGGTATCCGGGTGTAGCCGACCAGGGTGCGAGCTTCCGTGCGGCGGAGTCACTGCGAGCGACGGCGCGGTCAGGGAAGCCCGCACCCTAGACGCGGGCGACCGGCGGCGGCTCGGGCGAGGATCGTTTGCGTCTCTTCCGGCGTGAGCTCATCGATGACCTTCACGTCAGCGGGCAGCGACCAGAATGTGCGGTCCGAGCCGATGATGCGCTTGGCCCATGGTGGGCCGACCACCAGGGTACGGACGCCCTCGAAACGAGGTACGTCGCGGGGATTCCCTTCGCCCCACACCCACCATTCCTGGGGGACCTTGCTCGGCTCTGCTACGTCGGATGTGGCTGCGCGGAAGTCGTACAGGTTGAACGATCCGACGATGTGGTTGCGTGGACGGTCGTCCGCGTTGCCGCGCAGGTAGTCGAAGAGCTCTGGAGGGTTGTCCGCGGTGGGGATACCGAACCGGCCCAGCGCATCGGCCAGCAGAACGTGCAGCGTGAAATTGTCGGCGATGCCGTCGACCTCGACCCGGAAACCTCGGCCCTCCAGCGGGCACAGGACCAGCCATGTCTGCTCGAGTTCCACGCCGAGTAGCACATCCAACCAGTGGGCGCCGGCGTCGGCGACAGCACGGGCGGCGGCGGCGAGCTCCCGATCGGCGATCGCCTGCTGGAGCAGGACCCGGTCACGGGTCAGGGCCGCCACGGTAGGACGCACCCACTGGCCGAGCCAGTATAGGCTCGTCGCGCCCGGCCGGTCGTCCGCCATCCCGGCCCGGAAGAGATCACGCGGGATGGGGCGGTCGTCCACGCGCAGCGCGGCGTCGGCCATTGTCTCCGCGAGGTCTTCCTCATCCTGCTCGTTGTCGTCGGTGCGCGGCGGGAGCTGGTCCAGGCACCGATCGGCGTAGCGGCGAGCTGCGCGCAGCAAGGGCACCAGCTTCGGCAAGAGCACATCGCCGAGCCCACGCGCGGATGCACCGGCCTCGACGAGCGCGCCGGCGGTGATCACCACATGGCCGATACCGTCTCCGTCGTCGACGTGGGAGCGGGACAGGCGGTCGAGCAGGACCGTGAACGCCTCATCCATATCGCCGTCACCTGCGTCGAGGGCGGCATACAGGGTGTCCTGTGCCGCGCGGGCTCTGGCCGGCTCCCAGTCGGCTCCATCGACGACCCGTACCAGGTCACGCGCCGCCGCCACAATATCGGTCATCTCGTCTTCCTGTCGCCTATCCCATACGGTGGGCGACGCCGGGTTTGCCGGGTAATAGTCATGCCGCCATCACCTGCGACGATCAATTCATTGCCACAACCGGCGTTCGGGTGCAGCTGTCGAAGGGCATAGATCGTGCCCAGCCCGATATCCCACCCACCCGGGAACTGTAGTTGCGATCCGCGGGTTGTCGCCGGGCCGCGCAGTGACCGCCCGTTCTTCCCGGCGAACGGGGCGGTGGACCGACTGGCTGTCCGGAATCGCTTCAGCCGGCGATCAGCGGTCCACGATCGATGTCGGTGACGTGCAGGGGAAGGTAACCGGCGAGATGGTTCAGTACCGCGGGACTGTTTCCGCCGCGGGCTGTTCGATATTCCTCCTCGGTGAGACCGACGATCTGAAGGAATCGCAGGAGGCCGTGCGGCGTGGCCATTTCACCGAGTTCGGGGTCGATGGTGAAGGCCATGGCGCGGATCGCGCTGTCAGGGCGGTCGGCCGCGAGCGCACCACTGGCCCGCATGGTGTGGCCGGGTTCGAACCGATTGCCGGAGTCGAAAACGTAGCGCCCGAGCTTTTGCAGAAGTACGGCGGGCCACATAGGTGGCTGCGACTCGTCCGGCCGACGAACCAGCCGGAAGGTGAATTCGAATCCCCAGCCGGAGATCTCGGGATCCGATGAACTCTTTTCATACAGTTCGGACAAGCCGTAACCGATGTAATGCCAGTGCGGCAGCGGACCGTCGTGCTGGTAGATGCTTATTCCGTCGAGCGGATCAGGTCCCCCCAGTGCCCAAGGCTGTTTCGTCCCGAGATGAAACGGCTCGGCATTCCCGTACAGCTGTCGAAGGCCCGCATCGATAGCGGCCCAGCCCGGTGCTTCACTCACCCGACGAACAGTAGTTGCGGTTCGTGATCGACCACCCGCCGAAACGGCTCAAACACTTGTAAGGTCTGGACGGGCCGGCCGGTGTGAACCGATCACGGGATTCGGGCGGGCAGTCGGTTCGGGTCGGTCCCGCACAGTTGTGGAAGGCTGGAGGTATGAACCGTCTGGCCGCTGCGACCTCGCCCTACCTGCGTCAGCATGCGGACAATCCCGTCGACTGGCGGGAATGGGGATCCGAAGCGCTGGCGGAGGCTGCCGCCCGTGACGTGCCGATTCTCCTGTCGATCGGGTACGCGTCCTGCCACTGGTGCCATGTGATGGTTTAAGGTTACAAGTTGTATTTGTGCTGGTGGACGTCAAATATCCATGTCCGAGAGGGTGTTCCGGTGGTGGTCGGGCCCGCTGAAGCCAACCAAACCGTTGCAGAGCGGGTATCGCCAGCGGGTTTCGGCGGTGTCGCTGGCGTGTTCGACATGCCCGCCCCATTTCGCTGCTTGTTCACCTCGCGTGAGTGCTGCCGGGCCCGTGTGTCAGTTCACCCCCGCGGGGTCGCCCGAGTTGCGATCGTGGAAGCTGGCCGACGACGAGGCCAGGTGGTCGACCGGCGGATGACAGACAACGAGTTGTCCGAGTTGTGTGTCATGGCGATCGAACTCGACCACTCCGATGTGCCGGACATCGGGATCCTATCTGATCCGGGGTTGACGCGGATGCTCGCTCGCATCATGTATCAGCAGGCCCTGTTTCAGTACTCGGATTTCGAGAATATCGCTCGAACCATCGGACTGCTTATCGATGTCGATCCGGCTGTTCGGGGAATTCCGACGGCTGCCGATTGGTCCGCCGCGCTCGGTGTGTCTCTCTCGGAGTTCATGACCATCGTCTTCCAGCTCACCCCGCTCACCAACACTTACCGCGGTCATCTGACGGCCAGCCACATCCGCGAGGCCCAGCAGATGGGATTCTTCGCGGCAGTCGACCTCGACACTGTCGTACAGGTAATCGAACGCAACCTGGCTGCTGACCTGCTGACACTTCGATCCGATGGTCGCACGCACGAACAGGCCGAGGCCAAGATGTGGTCCTATAACCCCTTGTTGGGAAAGCCCCTAGTCAAGGACGGCAACGGCGGATACATCTTGCCCGTTTACAACTACCTAGTCCAGAAGATCACTCCACTCGGGCTCTTCTACATGGGCCTGGAGTACTTCGGTGACGATTTTCCTCGTGCGCTGGGCGACTCGTTCGAGCGCTACGCCGGTCGGCACCTCGCCCTCCTCGAAAGTGCCGGCACTGTGGTCTACCCGGAGGTCGCGTACGACCAAGGTGGCAAGAAGACGATCGACTACTTCCTCGTCTTCGACGAGGTAGTGGTACTCATCGAGACTAAGGGTTTTCGCCCGAAGGATGATGCCCGTGCTGGAATTGATTCCGGTCTCAGCAACCTGGTCGCCAAGGTCCAGCATGCACGGAATCAAATCGACAGAACGGTCGGCCTGATCGGCAAGGCTCCTGAACTCGCTCACATTCCCGCCGACCGCGAGATTCGCGGCTTGGTGGTCACTCTGGAGCCGGTGCACAACAGCGATACCTTTTTGTATAGAGACATGTTTGCCGCGAACGTGGTCGAAAGTTCGACGATTAGTGCCCACGACCTGGAGAGGATCTGCCCGGTCCTCGCCGAGAAACCTGGTGCTGGGCAAACAGTGCTCGAAGCGCTAACGTTTGCCGACCCAACGCCACCGGCTCTTGACCGTGCGGTCAAGGGCCTTCCTTCCAGACGAAATCCGATCAGCACAGCCCTCCGGGACTCCTGGGGCAGGGTGATTCCTTCATCGCCGACGCCAGCGGCCGACTACTACCGCCGGGCACAACGCGAGACCGGGAAATACCAAATCTAGGCGTTGTAGCCGGTTTGTTGGTGAGGAGCAGTTATGGGAAAGCTTGACGACATGGCAGGGCTCCGCTTGTGCACCGGAGTATTCGGATGATGCCTCGTCGAGCCTCTGCGCAGATCGGGAGCAGGGGGGTCACCCGATGCAGGTATGCGGTCGAGTCCAGTATGCGTTGGATTTTCCGGGAACAGGGTGAGGACTACGGGGTTGATGCGCACGTCGAGGTTGTCGATGGCGAATTGGTGCGCGGAAGGCTGGTCGCATTGCAGATCAAAACCGGCCAGAGCCATTTCGGAGAGCCTGCCGTCGAGGGAGGATGGTGGTTCCGTCCCTCACGCAAACATTTCCTGTACTGGCTCGGTTACTCGATTCCCGTGGCAATCGTGCTGGTTGACTTGGACAGTGGCTGTTGTTACTGGCAACTGGTGACGGAATCGACCGTCGAGAGAACCAGCGGATGTGGGTGGAAAATCCGAGTTCCGGCGGACCAGGTACTCGATGCCTCGGCAGTGGAGCCCTTGCGGTCCGCTGCCGAGGCAGGCGGTCGTCGCGTACGTCGTCCGCTCGGCACGCTAATCACCGAGTATCTTGCGGTCGATCTAGAGGTGCATGGCACGGTTTTGGGCGCGAACGCGCTATCAGAGTATGTCATTCGCGATCATGATAATGAGCTGACCAAGTTGGTCATGGACGCGGTAGGTCCGGCGGCTGTTTCGGGGTGCGCGATTCTCGTCGGCGAGTCATGTACCGGCAAGACGAGAGCGTTGTATGAGGCGTTGCACAGGTGCGGGACGGAGCCGGGTGCGACCAGTGCGGCTGCGGCAGGGTGGCGTGTTTGGCCGGGAGTAAATCCATTGCCGGCCAAGCGCTTCCTGGACGAGCTTGTCGAGATTGAGCCGCGCACCGTGGTGTGGCTCAACGAGGCGCAGCGCTACCTGCGCGACCCGGCGATCGATATCAGAACAGGAATCGCCACTGCGCTGCTGGAACTCCTTACTGACGATTCTCGCGGGCCGGTGCTGATCTTGGGCACCCTGTGGCCCGAGCATTGGCGCGAGCTCACGCGTAAACCACCAGAAGAACAGGCAGACAATTTCTCCGCAGCGCGGCGGCTGCTAATCGGAAACTACCTACAGGTGCCGGCAGCTTTCACGAATGCCGAGGTCGCCGCGGCGAAAGGTTCGGAGGACCGCCTGCTCGCCGTTGCGGCGAGACAGGTGACGGGTACTGCGGTCACTCAACAGCTGGCGGGGGCCCCAGATCTCCTCCGACGGTACGAGACCGCGAGCGCGTCAGCGCAAGCGGTGCTCCACGCGGCGATGGATGCCCGAAGGTTCGGATACGGGGAGTGGTTCCCGGAGACATTGCTGGCTGCACTGGCATATAGCTACCTGTCCGGTGCTGAACGATGCAATGTCGAGGAGGACCCGTCCTGGCTCGAATCCGCCATCGCGGACTTGGTTGTGCGTGGTCCAGCCAGCGGCCCGATGCTGCACCACGACGTCCTCGGGTACCGGCTCGACGACTTCATGGATCACCATGGCCGGGTTCTTCGCCGGTTCGAGTTCCCGCCCGAACGATTCTGGATGGCTGTCGCCGAGAATCAGGTTGATTCGGACGTCCAGGTCCGGATGGCCGACGCTGCCGCGGACCGGCTTCGGCTGCGGATCGCCGTGCGCCTGTACCAAGTGGCCGGGAACGCGGGGGAACACTTGGGCAAGCTGTCCACCGTTCATGCGTTTCGAGGTGCATACGACGCCGCCGAGCGATTGGCTCGCTTGGCGGCCGAAGCAGGCACGACAGAAGCATTGTGGTTTCTGGCGACTTACAAGTTGGGTCGCGGTCGCCCCGGTGCGGAGTCGCTGTTCCAGCAGGCCGCGGACCTCGGTGATGTCAGGGCATTGGACTGGTTGGCGGATCGGCTGGAGGGGTCGGGCCATCAAGCTGCCGCGGAGGCAGTTGCGCGTCGGGCTGTCGACCTGGGGTCATGGATGGCGATGGTGACCATCGCCGAGCTCCGGGACTTCGATGATCCCGACGGCGCTGAACAACTGCTCTACGACCTGCCTGAGGAGATCCGCTGGGACGCACTGGCTGCGCTGGTCAGCTCTCGGGATAGCCTCGACGACTACGACGGTGCCGAGCGGCTTGCGCTGACTCTCGCGAACCGTGGTCACCCGGACGCACTTCTGGAACTTGCCGACGATCGCCGGGACCGAAGCGGGGATCGGAGCCGATTCGGAAACGAAGCAGCGCGCCGGTTGCTTGCGCACATGCCGGACCCTGAGACACCTGAATACGCGCTACGCGCAGCACTGAGCTATGCAAGAGCACGCTCCGACGACGAGGCCCGCGCGCTTTTAAAGAAGGTTTCCGGCACACAACACCTGGACAACCAGGTCGCCGCCATCGCCGATACGTGGCCGCAACACACCGATCAGCTACTCGAGATCCTCAGGGCATTGGACGAACACCTAGCGGCCGACCGCTTGACCGACCACATCCAGCAGCAAGAGAAACCCGAGCTGAGCGATAGTGACAACGAAGGAGAACCGTCGCGGTCGCCCGGGATCGACGAGCCGGACGACGAGGTCGCCGATGCGTACGCAATTCTCGCCCGCTTCCACGCTCTACACGGTGAGTTCGAACACGCAGAGTCTCTGGCCATGGCGGCGTCCAGGTTGGGAAACCCCATGGGGCTTATAGATCTCGGCCAGGAACTACTCCAACGTCGCGAGCTTGCTGATGCCGAACGACTGGCACTCTGTGCGACGAACATGGGAGAAGGGCCGCATCTTGGCCGGGACGCGGGACGCGTGCTAGCTGAAGCGCGCCGAGACAACCGCCTGCTGGAGTGGGGACTCGATGCAGACGGCACCACATCCGAGCCCTGGTAGGCGGTTTGGGTACTTGATACGAGCGAAAAACCGCCTCAGCCCTGGTCGATTCGGCTACTCACCACTTGCGGTCGCCCACCGGCGGGGCGCACCCTTTATCGGTCCGATGACGACATCCAGGCCGAGGTGCTCGGCGATCAGGTGTTTTAGCTCGGGTCCTTCGATGAGCTGGATTCGGCCGTGGCGCCGCGCGAATTCGTGGCTGGCTTTGCCGAGATAGGACGTGGTCACGAGAATGCCCCGGGAGGCGCGCTTGTCGTCCATTACCCCCGCGAGTGCCCGGACCGAGTCGATTTCTACCACCTTCGAATACCGCTTGGCTTGAATGATGCACTCACCGCCCGTCACTGGGTCGCGGTTGACGACGACTGCATCGACGCCGTCATCCTTCGATGCCTGCGTGACCCACGACTCCATGCCGCGCGCCTCGAAAAGTTCCCGGATGAGATGCTCGAACTCCGTCGGCTGCATCTTGGTGAGTACGGTCCTATGGTCCACTCCGGAGACGGCATCGGCCGAATCGATCCGATACTTCGATAGATCCGGGTCGAAGATCGGGCGTACGGGTTCGTAATCCCACGGGTGCGGTGAGATGAGCGCGTTCAAGTGTCGTAGACAGGCTACCGGTTCCAGATCGGTGAGTACCAGCCCCTCGAACTGCTCACGGTTGACGGAGACACTGATCAGGCACTGGTCCTCCGGCTGTCCCGTTGCTGCGTTCTTTCCGGCGACTACCGCACTCACTCCGACCTCGTCGACCAGCACGGTGGGTTGTAGCGCGAAGGCATCACGCATCACCAGCAACACCAGTTGCGCGATCAGTTCTGCGTACCGCTGCCTTATTTCCTTGGTCGACCGGGCTGTCGGGGCGATCTCATCGCGTGCTCGCACGTACCGGAACTCTCGTTCAGCCGGTACGACGGCAATCTCCGGCAACCGGCGCACAATCAGCAGGCGCCGAGCAGCGGACTGGTAGACCACGTCGGTATCCAACGGCACCCTTTCCGGCAATGGCGTTGCCGTCAAAAACGCCACAGCAACCTGCTCCACAGCCTCCGCATCGCCGGCAGCCACCTTGCCGGCGAGTTCATCGATAGCGGCATTGTGCTGTTCGGCTTCCAGGTACCGCGTACGCTCCGCGTCCTCGTGTCGTCGCAAGTCCTCCGCCAACGCCGCCGTTCGGGTCTGCTCATACTGTTCGTACTGTGCGACCGCTTGGTCGTACTCATGCCGACGTGCCTCGGCCAACCGTTGCCAACCGGAACGGAACACGCGCTGCATCATTGTCGGTTGAGGTGGAGCGAACTGACTCCACGATGGTGCCGTTGCCGCAGTCACAAGCTGAGGGTCCGGTGTATGCGGTGAGGGCTCGAATCTTTGCCGTAATTGTTCCACCGTGAACAGTCTCGGCACGGCAGCATGCTCAGCGAGCAGCCCCGCCAGCTCATCGGCGCGGGCACGCACACCCTCGGTTCGCCATGCGGCCTCATCCTTGTGCTGCTCGATGCGCCGCGCTTGTTCGGTACGCGCCACTTGGCGGGCCTGACGTTGCGCAACGCGCGCGGCCCGTTCCCGTTCCCGCTGCGCCTGCGCGACCGCACGCTGCTGCTGTAATACCTGACGCTGCCGAGCTCGCTCTGCCTCACGAAGCTGGTATTGCATCTCTGCAAAGAATTCACGCCGCGCCATCGAACCCCCTTGACCCCATATCCGCTCCACCAGTCCTCGTGGCGGGCTTGTCGATTACCAAGGTGAATTTCACATCCTGCGCCTGTCGGCAGGCTGCTTGATCGAGTATCGCACCGGCGCCACCGCCGCGCGCGGCATCGCCGATACGGGCCCGTACCGCATCGAGCGGTTTCTTGAGATCCCTCACGGCATTGGACGAACCCCTTACGGCCGACCGCCTGGCCCGACACATCCGTCAACAAGGGAAGCCTGAGCGTTCGGATCAGGAAACCCCACGGGCTTTTAGACCTCGGCCAGGCAATACCGCGGCGAGTTCGCTGCTGCCGAACCATTGGCCCAGTCAGGTCGCGTGACCGAAACTGTCACCTGATCCTGTAGCAGCCCCGAGCGCGAGAGTGGCTGAGGTGATGGCGCACTACTCTCCGTGTGATAGCGCACGAGTCGGCCGTGTCCGGGCGAGTCGGGTCCTTGCCATTTTGGCAAGGTGAATCGCCCCGGCGAGTCCGGGGCACATCACTCCCGACATGCTGGGGCGATTCAGCCGGCCGGGTGTGGCAGGCTGGGATGTATGAACCGATTAGGTGGTGCCACGTCGCCCTACCTGCGCCAGCATGCGGGCAACCCCGTGTACTGGCAGGAGTGGGGAGAGGAGGCGATGGCAGAAGCAACCAGGCGGGACGTACCCATTCTTCTTTCAGTGGGATACGCATCCTGCCATTGGTAGCTTCGGCCAAACAATCACTGGTGCCATGTGATGGCGCACGAATCGTTCGAGGACGAGCGGACCGCGGCGCAGATGAACGACGAATTCGTCTGTATCAAGGTCGACCGGGAGGAACGGCCGGATCTGGACGCGGTGTACATGAACGCCACCGTCGCGATGACCGGGCAGGGCGGGTGGCCGATGACCTGCTTCCTGACCCCGGCCGGCGAGCCGTTCTACTGCGGTACCTACTACCCGAAGATGCCGCGCGGCGGGATGCCGTCCTTCACCCAGCTGCTCACCGCGATCACCGATACCTGGCGTAACCGGCGTGCCGATGTCGATACCGCGGCAGACCAGGTCGCCGAGGCGCTGCGGGCGCAGGCGAGCGGGCTGCCGAAAAGCGAACTCGAGATAACTCCCGAACTGCTGGACCATGCCGTCGCCGCGGTGCTCCGGGATTTCGACGAGGAGCACGGTGGGTTCGGGGGCGCCCCGAAGTTCCCGCCGGCGGCGCTGCTGGAGGGGCTGCTGCGCAGCTGGGAACGGACCGGCGACCCCGCGGTGCGGGCGGTGGTGGATCGCACGGCCGAGGCGATGGCCCGCGGCGGTATCTACGACCAGCTGCGGGGCGGTTTCGCGCGCTACTCGGTGGATGCCGCATGGGTCGTCCCGCATTTCGAGAAGATGCTCTACGACAACGCCGGGCTGCTGCGCTTCTACGCGCATCTGGCCCGGCGCACCCCGGACGATCCGCTGCCCCGGCGGATCACCGAGGAACTCGTCGGATTCCTGTTCGACGATCTGGCCACCGCGAACGGTTTCGCCTCCGCCCTCGACGCCGACACCCAGGTCGAACCGGGTGCGCCGGGAGTGGAAGGCGCGACCTATGTGTGGAACCCCGCCGAACTGGTCGGTGAACTCGGCCCGATCGACGGGGCCTGGGCCGGGGAGATCTTCGGAGTCACCACGGCCGGTAATTTCGAACAGGGCAGTTCGGTGCTCACCCGCCTGCGGGATCCGGAGGACACCGAACGTTTCGAACGCGTCCGGTCGGCCCTGCGCGCGGCCCGGGACCGGCGCCCGCAGCCCGAGCGCGACGACAAAATGGTGACCGCCTGGAACTGTATGGCCATCACCGCGCTCTGCGAGGCCGCGCACGCGCTGGACCGGCGCGACTGGTTCGACGCGGCCTACGAACTCGCCCGGGTGATCCTCGATATCCACGTGGTCGGCGACCGCGTGCTGCGCGCCTCGCTCGGCGGCGTGGCCGGGTCCGCGCCCGGCGTGCTCGAGGACTACGCCTGGCTGGCGACCGCGCTGCTGGCGCTGCACCAGTATTCGGGCTCGGCCGGATGGCTGCCCGATATCCACCGGATCCTGGACGCGGCGATCACCCATTTCGCCGATCCGGACGAACCCGGTAGCTGGTTCGATACCGCCGACGACGCCGAGACCCTGATCGCGCGCCCCCGCGACCCGATCGACGGCGCCACCCCGGCCGGTGCCTCCGTACTCGCCGAAGCGCTGCTCACCGCGTCCGCGGTGGTCGAACCCGAGCATGCGGGCCGCTACCGGGAACTGGCCGGCCAGACGCTGGCGCGCGGTGCCGTGGTGCTGGCCAAGGCGCCGCGTTCGGCGGGACAGTGGCTGACGGTCGCCGAGGCCGCGCTGCGGGGCCCGCTACAGATTGCGATCTCCACCACCGGCTATGTGCCGGTAGGCGATGTGGAGCTGCTGGAGGTGGCCCGGGACCACGCCCCCGGCGGAACGATCATCGTCCGGGCGGCGGCGGACACGGTCCCGTTGCTCGCCGATCGCCCCGCGATCGAGGGCACCGCCGCGGCCTACGTCTGCCGCGGCACGGTCTGCGATCTGCCGGTGACCACACCGGAGGACCTGCGTGCCGCGCTGACGCGGTAACCGTCGCGGGGCTCGACGAGGTGCGATTACGGGTCTCGGTGCGTTTGGTTCGAGGTTGTCTCCTCGGGGACGCGGTCGGTCCATGAGGGGGTGGGCTCGCTGATTCCACGCAGCGCCACGACGCCGTACTTCTCCCAATTCGCACGCTCGTCCGCCGCGGCGGCGTCGACAACGCTCTGCGACACCAGGATGCGCCGCGGGACTTCCTTGGCGCGGGTGGTGAGCCGGGCCGCGGCGTTCACCGCGTCGCCGATCACGGTGTACTCGCGGCGGGTGTCGGTGCCGAGGTCACCGGCGAACACCCGCCCCATGGCCACCCCGATCCCGATATCGAGTTCCCCCGCCGCCGCGACCTCGTCGCGGATCCGGCGCGCTGCCCGCAGCGCCGGTGTCGCGTTATCGGCCAGCGCGATCGGCGCGCCGAAAATGCACAGCGCCGCATCGCCTTCGAACTTGTTGACCAGGCCGTTGTTCTCCTCGGTGGCCGCCACCACGGTCGCCATCAGCCGGTTGAGTTTGGCGACGAACTCCTGGGGCGGCAGGCCGGTCGAAATCGCCACCGACCCGGTGACGTCCACGAACAGCGCCGTCACCTCCCGCACATCGCCGGTGAGGTCGATACCGCCGGCCAGCGCGCGTTCGGCGACCTCTTCACCGACATGCCGGCCGAACACATCGCGCATCCGCAGCCGTTCGCGCAGATTCGCCGACATCTCGTTCACCGAATGTTCCAACCGGCCTATCTCGCTGGCGCTGCCCACCGGCACCCGCACCTCCAGATCGCCCAGCGTGATCCGGTCGACCGCTTTCCGCAAGGTCCGCAGCGGGGTGGCGACCGCCCGCGCCAGCGCCCAGGTGGCCAGCACGCCGACCACCAGGCTGATCGCGGCGAGGTAGATACCGGTGCGGATGCGGTGGTCCTCGGTGCTGGCCGGATCGGCGAGTACCACGATCAACGCGCTCAGCGGCATCGCGCCGGATACCGCCCAGGCCAGCGCGACCCGGACGAACACCGAGGAACTCCAGTGCATGGTCGCGCCCAGTACCCCGGCCACGATGGGTACGACGGGCCGGATCACCCGGTCGACGACGAGGTAGGTCAGGCCGGCCGATTCGAGCCCGCCGATGGTGAACATGGCGAGCAGGACGATGAAATCGTTCTCCTCGGTGAGCCGGGCCAGCAGGATCGCCGAGATCAGCACACCCGGTGCCCACATCGCGATCGCCCGGAGCGTGACGGCGATGGGCAGGTGCAGCAGCCGCCGGGCCTCGCCCGGGGTGGGTTTCCGCGATTGGTCGAGCCAGCCGAAATAGGCCATCCGGTCGCGGACCGCCAGCCCGATCCCGGCCAGGATCGCCAGCGCCGGGTAGATCGTGACGGCGGCCATCCCGCCCAATTGATCGGCGTCCACCCGGCTCGGGAAACCGATCAGCCACAGCTCGGTGACGATGACGGCGAGACCCGCGAAATGCGCGGCGATAACCATCACCGACAGGCCCCAGCGGGCACGGACGCTCCACAGCATCAGCCGGGAGATCGCTCCGGGCCGGCGCCGGACCGGGCTGGCGTCGCTCATCGCCGGACTACCCGCGGCGGCCGTGGTCGCGTGGGCGGCCGGTATGGGAGGACACGAGTAAGCAGCCTAATCGACATATCCGGTCGCATGTCCGCGATCGGCCCGTGAACCGGCGCACGGCGGCGGCCGGTCAATCCAGGAGTACCAGCCATATCGCCATGTAGTGGCACAGCGCCGCGAGCACGGTCGCGGCATGGAAGAACTCGTGGTGGCCGAAGGTGGTGGGCCACGGGTTCGGCCATTTGGTCGCGTAGAGCACCGCGCCGATGCTGTAGGCGAGGCCGCCCGCCACCAGTAGCAGTACCGCGGGCAGCCCGACCGACCGATAGAGCTCGCCGCCCACCGGCACGACCGCCCAGCCGAGCAGCAGGTACAGCGGCACCCCCACCCAGCGCGGGGCATGCGGCCACAGGACTTTCAGCGCGACCCCGGCCAGCGCACCCGACCACACCACCGTCAGCAGTATCGAACCGGTCCGGTCGGGCAAGCCGAGCAGGGCGAACGGAGTGTAGGTGCCGGCGATGAAGAGGAAGATCATCGAATGGTCGGCGCGTTTCATCCGGATCCGGGCGCGCACAGTGGTCCAGGTGATCCGGTGGTAGACGGCGCTGATCCCGAACAAGGCGCAGATGGTGAGACCGTAGACCGCGGTCGCGACCACGGCGGTCGCCGAAACGGTGGTGGCGGCGGTGACCAGCGCGATCACCGCCACGGCCGCGACGGCGGCCGCCCAGGTGTGGATCCAGCCGCGCATCCGGGGCTTGACCAGCGCGACCAGCGATTCGGCGGGGTTGGGCACCGGGTCCACGGGATCGATGCCAATCTCCCCCGGGCGGTCCTCGACGTACGCGCGCGGCCGCGACGGATCGTTGTCGCCGGGTCTCGGGTCTGCCGAGTCGAACACGGAACCTCCTGGATCGGCTGGGCACGGCGGCGCCGCCGGGCCGGACTGCCGTGCGTGCCGGGCTCGGTATTTGCCACCCCCGGGCCGCGGAGCAGTCCTTGACTCACGGGTAACCTACGCCAGCGTAGGTTGCTTTCGTTGTCACTGTACCGGTTCCGTACCGAATACGGGCGGCTGTGGCCGGGCACACGTCCGGCGGCCGGTGCGGATGACCGCGGGAACAGGCGTACTGTTGGTCGTCGTGGAATTTCCGAGTCGGCTGCGGGGCTTTCCCTATCGCATCTACGAGGCCCGTCTGGCCAAGAAGCTTGCGGATAAACAGCATCCGCGCCACGTCGCGGTGGTGTGCGACGGCAACCGCCGCTGGGCCCGGGAGAACGGGTTCACCGATATCACCCACGGGCACCGCGTCGGGGCCCTCAAAGTCGCGGAACTGGTCAGCTGGTGTGAAGCCGAAGGTATCGAGCTGGTCACCGTGTACCTGCTCTCCACCGAGAATCTGCGCCGCGGGCAGGAAGAGCTGGAAACCCTGTTCGAGGTCATCACCGATGTCGTCGAAGAACTGGCCGCCCCCGAGCAGAACTGGCGGGTACGTATCGTCGGCGCCCTCGACGGGCTGCCCGACCTCGTCGCCAAACGGATGCGCACCGCCACCGAGCGCACCCGCGAACGCACCGGAACCCACGTCAACGTCGCCATCGGCTACGGCGGGCGCCAGGAGATCGCCGACGCCGTCCGCCAGCTGGTCCGCCAGGAGATCGCCGCCGGCGAAACGGGCGAAGACCTGGTCCAGTCGATCACGGTCAACGCCATCGGCCAGCATCTCTACACCTCCGGCCAGCCCGACCCCGACCTGGTGATCCGCACCTCCGGCGAACAGCGCCTCTCCGGTTTCCTGCTCTGGCAGAGCGCCTATTCCGAGATCTGGTTCACCGAGGTCTACTGGCCCGAATTCCGCCGCGTCGATTTCCTGCGCGCCCTGCGCGACTACGCGGCCCGCCACCGCCGCTACGGAACCTGAGCTGTGTTTATTGGCGCCGACTTCGTCGGCGCGGGGGGTTTTGCCCCCCAACGAAGCCCCCGGGGCGGGCGGGGGCGCGCGCGCGCACGGCCCCCCCCCCCGCCGCCCCGCGGCGCGCGCCGCGCGCCCCG
>NZ_JARWPM010000110.1 GCF_029869215.1 Nocardia carnea | reverse complement strand
GACCGTAAATGACACGGCTGTGGGGGGGGTGGGGGGCCGGCCGCCGCGGACCCCCCCCCCCCCCCGGGCGGCCCCCCCCGAACCCCACCGGGGGCCTCGCCCCCAGACCCCCCCCCCCCCCCGCCGGGGGGGGGGGCGGGTTATGGGGGTAAGCACTCTGTGGTGTTTCTGGGGTGGATTCCGGGGGGGGGGGGTGGTGTCCGGCGCGTGGGCACGCACACCCCCCACAGCCGTGTCATTTACGGTCGAGGAGGAAATCCAGGTGCAGTTTGTTGAAGGTTCCGGCATCTTCGTACTGCGGCCAATGTCCGCAGTTCTCCATGATTGCCAGGCGTGCACCGGGGATGTGCGAGGCGATTCGTTTGGCTTCGTCGACCGGTCCGGAGGGGTCCTTGGTCGTCCACAACACCATCGCCGGCGCGGTGATCCCTTCGAGCGTGGCGTCGGTGATCATATTGCGGGCACGGGTTTCCGGATCCTGCAAAGCCATGTTCATCCGGCACGCCTCGAGCCAGTCGGGCTGCTGGAAGATCGCCTGGCGGGTTTTGATCAGATCGTCGGTGACCATGGCCGGGTCGGCCATCAGCCATTCCAGGCGCGCCTTGACGCGTTCCCAGCTCGGATCTTTCGCCGCCTCCATCGACAAGGTGTAGAGGCGCTCCATCACCTTCGGGTTGGCCATCGTGCCACCCATGGTGTTCAGCACGATCCGCTCCACTTTCTCCGGGTGGTCGTGTGCGAATTGGGCAGTGACCCAACCGCCGAGGGACTCACCGGAGAAAGAGGCTTTGTCGACTCCGATCGCGTCCATGAAATGGAGAACATGGTCGATATAGTGCTTGATCTCGAGGGGATGGTCCGGTTTGCTGCTGTAGCCGTGGCCGATGAAATCTATCGCCCATACCGAGAAATGCTCTGCGTGCACAGCGAGATTGCGGACGTAAGCTTCGGCGTGGCCGGTGATGCCGTGCAGGAGGATCAGTGCGGGCTTGGAAGTATCTCCCGAGTGCAAGTACCGGGTTCGGTACGGGCCGGCCTGGAGGAAGCCTTGGCTGAACTCGACCTGGGCCAGATCGGACCAAACGCTAGTGAACGGTTGCGTGCTCATTTTCTGCTCCTTGCTCATGGAAAACGGATGCTTCCGCGGCGGAAGCCTGGGCATCCTCGGCATCGAGCGCTCGGTCGAGGATCGAGGACAGCGCGTTGCGCAGCTGCCCGGTCGCGTTGTGCTCGTCCCAGGTGGCAGCGCCTTGACGCCATGCGACATAACCATCGGGACGCACGAGGACAGCACCGGCCTCGTGTACCTCACGGACCTGAGCCCACGTGCAGTAGGGGTCCTCGGTGCCTTTCGCGCCTACGACGACCACATCGAGGAACGGCAGCTTCATAGAGTCCGCCGCGGCCGTCCAGGCGGTGCCTGCGAGCCCGGTGACCAGGGTGAATCTTCCCTTGCCGGTGATATCGAGGGTGGAAATCCGTCGACCCTGCTCATCGACCAGCCAGGCGTGCGGGATTTTCGCGCCCGGACGGGTGCTCGGCTGTAGATAGAGTTCACGGTCGCGTAGCCACTGCTCATCTCCGGCGTCGGGATCAGGGATCACGGCCTGCGAGGAGTAACGCTGGTTGAGTTCGACGCCTTGGGCGTTGAACTCGTAATTCTTCAGCTGCACCGCCTCGACCAGCGCCTTCCGTACCTCGACACCGGCCGGGCCGGGATCGCGGAGTTTGGCCAGCCCCGCCGCGACCGGGTCGGCCTGGCCTTCGGTGCGGAAGCAGGCATTGAGCGGACCGTAATCGACTCGGGACTGGTTGGCGCGAGCGACGATCTGCTCACCTACAGGCTGACGTTCGGGAGAGTAGGACTCGAGCAGGCCCGGTCCGGCGTAGCCCTTGATGACGTAGGCGAGTTTCCAGGCGAGGTTGAACGAATCCTGGATCGAGGTGTTCGATCCGAGACCGCTACTCGGTGGATGGCGGTGCACCGCATCTCCGGCGCAGAACACCCGACCTGACGAATAGGTCTTGGCGCAGGCCTGATTGACATGCCAGGTGGAGGTGGACCGGATCTCGATCTCCAGCTCCGGATCACCGACAAGGGTTCGAATCTTGGCGATGACGTACTCCGGGTCGAAATCGGGTTCGCCGTCATCCATGTTGTAGCCCCACCCCGCGATCCAGGTGTCCCAGGGACGGATCGCGCGCAGCAGCCCCATCCCGATCTCACCGAAATTCGCGCTGGGGGTCATGATCCAATGCAGGATGCTTGGCCGGTGCTCCACGTACTTGCTGAGATCTGCCTTGAACAGGACGTATGCTGTTGCGGCCCGGCCCATCCGACCCTCGATCTCGAGCCCGATCTCGTCGGCTATCGCGGAGCGTGCGCCGTCTGCGCCGATGAGGTATTTGGCGCGGACGCTGTACTCGCGGCCGGTCAGCAGATCCCGCAGGGTGGCGGTGATGCCACTGTCGTCCTGGACATGGGAGAGGTATTCGGTGTTGAAAGCCGATGTCGCTCCGCGTTCGGTCGCGTTCTTGAACAACACGGGCTCCATGTAGAGCTGCGGTATGTCGAGTAGTCCGCAGGGGCTGCCCTTGATGTAGTCGCCGATACGATCGTCGCCGGTGCCCCATGTGCGCACCCGGGCGATTTCGTCGCCGGCCAGGCTGGTGGTGAACAGCGTGTCACCCATCAATTCCCAGGGGGTGGCGTACTTCGCGGCTTCCTCTTCCACGCCCAGATCACGCAGTACCTCGACAGTCCGCTGATTGGTGATGTGGGCTCGCGGAGTGTTCGCCAGCCAGTTCCACCGGTTCACCAGGTGAACCTTGACGCCATAGGTGGCCAGTGCAAGCGCTGCGGCGGACCCGGCGGGGCCGGTGCCGACGACCAGAACATCGGTCTCGAAGGTGGGGGTCTCGTGGTCGGTCATATCGGTAATCACTTCACTAGTCGAGGGTTTGCAGATCAGTGGCTGTGTGCGCCAGGGGCGAGTCAGGGGGCGCTGTGCTTGCGGACGGAACCGCTACCGAAGAAGCCGTCTGATCCCGGATCAGCTGGCCTGCCGCGCCTTTTCGGCCCCAACCGCCCGGCAACAGGACGACGGAGATAATCGAAATGGCCGACACAACCATCAGATAAACAACGATGGCGTCGCTGGACTGTGTCGACGAGTAGAGAGCTGCGGCGATCGTCGGTGCGAACGCGGAGCCGGCGAGCTGGGACAGAGTGTAGCCGGTCGAGACGCCGCTGTAGCGGACGTCCGCGTCGAAGACCATCGTGAACAGAGATCCGGTCACGCCCGCGGCAGGCGCCATCGCGATGCCGAAGATCAGCACTTGGGCCAGCATGAACAGCCACGGGTTGCCGGTGTTGATCAATACGAACGCCGGCCCGATGAGCACGCCCATCAGCACGGCGCCGAGCAGGTACATGGTCTTGCGGCCGAAGGTATCGGAGAGCGATCCGAATACCGGATAAAGAACCACCGCGAGAAGGCCCGCCACGAAGACGCCAGCCAGGGCGGACGTGCGATCGATACCTGCGACGCTGGTGCCGTAAGAGACGAGGTAGGCCATGCAGATGTAGGCGAACACGCCCTGGGACAGGTAGGTGCCCGCGACCAGCAGGATCTCTTTCCAATGCTTACGAAACGCCTCGGCGATCGGCATCCGCACAACGGCGCTGGTCTCCTTGACGGCCGCGAAGTCCGGGCTTTCGGCGAGCGACAGGCGGATGAACAGGCCGATGATGATCAGGACCGCGCTGAACAAGAACGGCAGTCGCCAACCCCAGGAGAGGAACTGCTCGTCCGGTAGCTGGGATACGGCGAAGAACGCCAGCGTGGCGATACTGGTGCCGGCTGGTGCGCCCATTTGGGAGAAAGATCCGAAGAATCCTTTTCGTGCGTTGGGTGCATGTTCGACTGCCATCAAGGTCGCGCCGCCCCATTCGCCGCCGACGGCGAAACCCTGCACCATGCGCAGTACGGTCAACAGGATCGGTGCGGCGGCCCCGATGGTGGCGTAGGTCGGCAACAAACCCATCAGCATCGTTGCCACGCCCATCCCGACCAGCGAGAAGACGAGCATCTGCTTGCGGCCGAGCCGGTCTCCGAAGTGCCCGAATACGATGCCGCCGAGTGGGCGGGCGATGAACCCGACGCCGAAGGTGGCAAACGAAAGCAGGACCCCGATCGCGGGCGATGCGTCGGGGAAGAACAGCTCCGGAAACACCAGCGCAGCGGCTGTGCCGTAGATGAAGAAGTCGTAGTACTCGACTGTGGTACCGATGAAACTGGCCATCGCCACCCGCAACGGGCTCGTGCGTGCCGTCGAGCCGGCGTTTTTGATGCTCACGGCAGGATCGCTCCGATCCGCTCGCCGGTCGACCCGATAAACGTCAGGGCCGATGAGGAGGAGACGGTCATCACGGCCGCTCCTTTCTGCTGGGACTGCTACGTCGCAGTCACTGGAATGCTAGTCGTCTAGTAGTTAAGCTAGCGCGGCCAGTCGAGTGATGCAAGTCTCTTCCGGAGGGTCGGCGGCGCTGGGTCACTCTGCCGCGGTGCGTCGGGCCCGCCTGAATATGCCCGGAATATGGGTGTCGGGCGGAGGTGGCCGACATCAAATGCTCCTACAACACCCCGGAATATACTTCGCTGGAAAATTAGGCTGGCACGGGAGGGTCCTGGCGAGGGTCACGACGCTCGACCGCCTCGTTTGCCGGGCCGGTAGCAACCGGATCGATTAGAGGAAACGCCACTGGGATCCGTCCCACCAGAGGTTCGTGTCGAGTCCGGCTTCGGCCGAGATCTCCTGGACATATGTCCCGACTTTTCTGCCGAGCTCGTCATCGCCGTAGATCTTCGTGACACTGTCGGCCTCGATATGAGCCGGGATGAAACCCGCCGAGTGCACCCCGGCGCGACCGGCGGCGATCTGCGCCACCATCGTCATGCGCGACTCGGTCGAGAAGGGGTAGTTCGTCACGGTGCCGTCCGGCACGTTCTGGGCCAGGATGGGGGAGCGGCGCGGTGGAGTCCGCTTCTTGCCGGAAGGTTTCTGGGGGTCACCGTCGTCGGGGTACGCGGTGATGAAGTGATTGACCCCATGAAAAATGGGTCTGCCGTGATAGACCTCGACGCCGCGCAACATGTGCGAGTGGTGGCCGATGATGACATCGGCCCCGGCATCGATCGCCGCGTGGCAGAGCGGTCGCTCATAGGCGGCGAGTTCCGCTCGCGTGATGATCATGCCTTTGTGTATTGCCACGCAGACCACGTCGACCTGCGATTTGAGGGTGCGAATGTCGTGCTCCATCTCGCGTAGCGAGTCGGGGTCGACGAACGTGTAGGCAGTGCCGTGGCTGCCGGGCGACGACAGTTCGAGCTGGTAATGGGTCAGGACGCGGATCGGGGCCCCGCCCGCCTTACTGAGCGTGGCCCACGATTCTCGCGGCCCCACCGAGTTGTAGCTGAGGAACCCCAGCCGGACGCCCGCGCGGTCGACGATCACCGGACGGCGAGCTTCGTCGATAGTCAAACCGGCGCCGACGGTGACCATACCGCTCCTCTCGGCGGCGTCGATCGTGTCGATGATTCCGTAGGGTCCCTGGTCGAAGGTGTGGTTATGCGCGAGGGTGAGAACGTCGAACCCCGCAGTGGCCAGCTGACCGATGTTCTCGGGAGGACATCCTGGGGCCGGGAGTTCCGAGGAGCAGACCCAGCCCCGGTTGGTGTGCGGCCATTCGAGGTGGCCGACCGCGAGGTCGGCGTGGTTCAGAACCTTCGAGATGTCGGTGAGGTGCGGGCGGACATCGTCGAGGCCGAGAATGAGATCCCCGACGAAGACCACCGACACCGCCGCCCGGTCGTGTACCTGGGTGTTCATCGCTCTCCATTTCCTGGGTAGTGGGGCGCCGGGACGCTCGCATTGTTCGAACACGGCGCCGGCCGTTTGCCGGTGAAGGATGAGATGCCAGCCGAAGATTTGAGATTTCCCCTTCTCCTCCGCGCTACCAGGCCACCGCGGCGGCGGCATCCGCCGGGTCGGTGAGGAGTCCGTACTGCATCATGAGGTCGGGAACGCGCTGGACTTCGGCGTGGCTCAGGTCGGCGACGTAGTCCGGTACGGCCACCCGTGAGGCCTGCTCCTCGTCGAGGCCGGTGTAGGTGGGGAGTACTTTTCGGACTTTCTGTTCGTTGCTGTTGGCAAGATCCACCGCTTCGGCGAGTGCCTGCTGGAAAGCGTCGCGCGTTCCAGCATGCTGATCGAGCCACCGCTCGGATGCGGCAATCGCTGCACTCGGCAGATCGTGGGTGACGCCGGTGAATGCATCGTGGATACGCACCAGGCCGGCGTCCTCGGCTTGCAAGGTCAAAGGCGAGTTCACGAAGATGAAGTCAACCTGCCCCGAGGTGGCTGCGGAGATCAGGTTGGGGAGCGGGACCTGTACTTTCTCGATATCGCCGGGTGAAAGATTCACCTCGTCCAGTGCGGCGGCAGTTGCCAGCTCGGCCACCGAACCCGATCCCACGATCCCGAAGCGCTTGCCTTTCACCTGCGACAGATTCGTGATTCCGCTGTCAGACGCGGCGTAGAGGCCTGCCTCCTCGGACGAGGAGATGCTGATCGGTGTCGCTACCGCGAGCGGCAGATTGTTGGCACGGCCGGAGAATAGCGTAACCAGATTCACGATGCCGAGATCGGCTGAGCGGGATTGGAGCGCAGCCGCCACGGCCGAGCCGCCTTGCCCTACCGATAGTTCGACGTCGAGGCCGTGCTCGGCGAAAATACCTTCTTGTTCGGCAAGGTAGAGCGGTGCGGCATCCACCACGGGGTTGACCATGACGCGTATCTTGCCGGGGCCCCCGGGGGTTTCGGGGCCGCCTCCCGAGCATCCGGACAAGGCGAGAACTGCGGCAGCCAGAATGCCTACAGTCGTCATGATGGGGCGATATGTCATCGCGAAGCACCTTCTTTGGTCTTCTCTGCCAGGATCAGTTGATGTACTCGTGAGCGGGACGTGAGGAACTCGGGCCGGGATTTGGTTGTCATCTGGTCCCTCGGATAGGGGAGGTCGATCGATAGTTCTTCCAGCACAGACGACGGCCGGCGGGACATCACCAGGACGTGATCGGACAGGAAGACGCTTTCGTCGATATCGTGAGTCACCGAGACCACGCTCATGTCCCGGGATTCACGAATACGCAGAGTCAAGTCCTCCAGCTCGGCGCGGGTCTGCGCATCGACAGAGGCGAAAGGCTCATCCATGAACAGCAGCCGCGGTTCCGTGATCAGCGCGCGGGCGATCGCGACGCGCTGCTGCATACCACCCGACATCTGCCACGGGTATTTCTTTGCCATATCCTGCAATCCGACCAAGTCGAGTGCATCCATGGCGAGCGTGCTGCAGTCGCGGCGTGAAAGTTTCGAGTTCTTCAGTGGAAAAACGACGTTCGCAAGCGCAGTCAACCAGGGATAGAGTGATCGGCTGTAGTCCTGAAAGACGACGCTGATTCCTTTAGGGACACCGGAAATTCGCTGTCCGTCGAAATGAATGTCACCCGAGGTCGGTGTCAGCAGGCCGGTGAGGCACCGGAGTAGTGTCGTCTTGCCGGCGCCGGATGGTCCGACTATGGCCATGGCGTCCCCGGCGTGTAGCGCGAACGATACGTCGTCGATGACGTGCAGGGCGCCCGCGCCCTTGCCGAATGTGTGCGAGAGCTTGCGGACATCGAGAATGGGCTCGGGGTCGTGGCTATTCACTGACAGATCTCCACTTCTTGTGCCATCCGAGCAGGAGATCTTCCGCCAGAATGATGAGCGCATTGAGCAAGAGGCCACAGACGGCCAGAACGGACAGAGTGGCCCAGAGGCCTGGAACGTCGAAGGTCGACTGGTAACGGGCGGCGAGCGCCCCCAAGCCACCGCTACCACCCAGCATCTCGGCGGCCACGGTCATGATCAGTGACAGGGATAATGCAACCCGAAGACCGGCGAAGATGTTCGGCATGGTGGCGGGGAGCAGGACCGACCACAGCCGGGTTGCCCGGGACTGACGTGCGACTCGGTAGACGTCGACGTACCGAGGTTCGATCCGGGATACTGCCGCGGCGGTGTTCAGCAGGATCGGCCAGACACAGCCCACGGTAACCACCGCGATACGCATATCCGTGCCCAGGCCCATGATCGTGATGAATATGGGAATCAACGCCACGCCGGGGATGCTGCGCAGTAGTAGGAAAGGGAGAGTGGAAATCTCGTCGATGGCCCGGACCGAACCGACGAGCACACCGACCCCGATACCGACTACGGCCGCTATCAGCCACGCCAGTCCCGCAGTGAGGAAGGTCTGCCCGATCGCCGTCAGCCCGCCGTCGGAGAGGGCGGCGCGCGTGGCTGTCCCGCCGAGCCATTCTTCGTGCAACCGCTCGACGATCTGTTGCGGCGTGGGGAGGAAGAACAGGTCGGCGTGCTCGGCATAGGCCTGCCAGGTCGCGAGCACCGCTACGATGACCACGGCGGCACCGACTGCACCCGGCAGCGCGCGAACGATGCGGGTATTCACGGGTTTCTCCTTGTGGCCCACGGTGTGAGAGATCGCGCGATCACATCGCAGGCCGACCCGAGCGCGATGCCGAGTAGGCCGGCGACCAAGGCGGTACACCACAGCACGCCCATATCGCCCATACTGGTCGCGGTGATGAGAACGCCACCCATTCCACGCTGGGCGGTCGATAGATATTCGGCGGCGATCACGATGACAAGGGTCAGTGGGACCGCGGTCCGGACGCCGGTGAGCACCGACGGCAGGAGCGAGGGCAGCACGACCCTGACGAGCCGGCTCAGGCGTGAACAGCCCATTGCCCGGGCGGCGTCCAGTGCCACCGTGTCGACGTCTCGCACGCCGTAGGAGGTGTTGAACAGAATGGGCCACCAGGATCCGAAGGCCGCGATGGCGACTTCCATGGTCACACCTTGTCCCAGCATAAGAATGGCAACCGGGATCAAGGCGAGTGCGGGGATCGGTCGAATGACCTCCAGCGGCGCGCCGAGTGCGGTCGCCAGGAACCGGCTCGATCCCATGACCAGCCCGAAAATCACTCCGCCGACCAGTGCCAGCGCCACCGCGACTGCCACCGAGAGGACGGTTTCACCGACGGCGCCGGCGAATCGGTCACCTGCGACGAGTTCGAGTGAACCCGCCGCCAGCTCTATGAGGCCCGGGACGCCCCAGGAATCCTTGCCCCACACCGACGCGGCCTGAACGAGCGCCGCCAGTAGGCCGAGGCCTACGAGCGCCAGTGTAATCCGGCGCGTCCGCCCGGGGATTTCACGCTTCGAGTCAGTCCGAATGCGGCTTCGGGCGCTGCCGGTGGGCACGGTCACAACATTCATCGCTGCTACTGAGCCGGTACGACGGCCAAAGGTGTCGAGGACGGACCGAACTCCAGCCAGTCGGCCATTTTGACCTCGCCGGCCAGCTCGAACGAGTCGGTCTTGGAGAGCAATGCATCGACGGCGACCTTGAGTTCCAGGCGGGCAAGGGATGCGGCCGGGCATCGATGCGGACCGCGCCCGAATGCGATGTGCCTGTTCGGCATTCGATCCATATCGAACTCGTGCGGGCGCTCGAACACATCTTCGTCGCGGTTCGCCGAGGGGAAGATCATGGTGATGGGTTCCCCCGCGGCTATCTTGCGGCCACGAATCTCGACATCGTGCTTGGCTGTCCGGGCGAAGACGCGATAGGGGGCGTACAGCCGGAGGAACTCCTCCAAGGCGTCGGGAATGCGGTCGGGGGTCGAGCGTAACCGATTCTGCAACTCCAGATCCCGGGCCAGATGCGTGGCGATGCTGCCGAGCACTGCGCCCGGCGCGGCTTGGGAGGCCGAGAGGAACTGACGAATACTGGCCACCACCATGTCCTCGGGAATGGCTTCGCCACGTTCCCCTGCGAGCAGGAGTGCCGAGACGAGGTCCTCATCGGGATCTTGCAGGTCCTCTCGGCGAACCGCGACAATTTCCTTGGCGATGTCGTAGAGGCGGTCGCTCGCCTCGACGATCCGCGGCTTGTCCATAGCCGTCTGAGCGCGGTAGTACTGCACCTGGACCTCACGCGAGCGCATCATCATCTCCATCGGGAGTTTGAGGATGAGCCCGAACGCACGGGCCGCGAAGTACTCCGCGAAGTCGAGCGTGAAGTCGAACTGTCCGCGCGCGATCAGTGGATCGAGTAGTTCGTCGGCGTATTGCCGTAGCTGCGGCTCCAGCAGGCCCGTGCGGCTCTTGCGGAATACCTGAGTGACCGGATTTCGGTAGGTTTCGTGCTCGGGGGGATCGAAGTGCAGGGGCGGTCGCTTGCCACGGTTGCGTGTCGCGGGAGGGACGACGTTCTTGTCGGCGGTGCTGAAGGTCTGGTACTCCGTTTGCACCCGCACGATGTCCTCGTACTTGAACAGCGCCCAGAATCCGCCGAACGCTTCGCTGCGCGCTACCGGGCACTGCTTTCGCAGCTCCTCGTAGTAGACGTGCGAATTGTCGAACGTCTCTTTGTAGTGAGGGTTGAACTCACTGACGGCTTCGGACTGAGTCACTGTGCCTCCCAGATCTTTTGCGGTCCACGGTCGTGAGGCGACCGCCGAAGGGCGCGTGATGCGCTTCACAGAAGGATCACATATAGCGTGACGAACGTCAACCGCTATGTGATTAATGGGGTGGTGGGCCTGGACTGGAGAAGCGAAAGGCACCCTGTAAAGATGAACCGCATGGAGGCGATGAACGGATCGCAGCAGTTGCTGATGTCGATCCTCGGCAGCTACTTCATGGGGGTGAACTCCGTGATCCCCTCGAGCTTCTTCGTATCGGCCCTGGGGGACTTCGATCTCAGTGAGACGGCGACCAGGAATGCCGTGAGCCGTGCAGCGAGACAGGGATTTCTGGTGCCGTCACGGCACGGTCGCCAGACCTTCTACGCGCTGTCCGCCACCGCCCACGAGCGGCATCAATACCGTTTGAAGCAGATTGTCGACTACGGTCGTGAATCGCCTTCCTGGGACGGCCAGTGGACAATCGTCACCTTCTCGGTCGAGGAAGCTCAACGCAACCTTCGGCACCAGCTCCGCCAGCATCTGCGTCAGCTCGGATTCGGGCTGCTGCACGACGGTGTCTGGGTGGTACCGCGTGCGGTCGATCAGGGCGCGCTGTCGCATCTGCTCGCCATCGGAGTTCCGAGGCTGACAGTCTTCAGCGGACCGATGAAAACAGGAGGATCTCCTGCCGGCGATCCCATGACGGCGTTCGCGGTGGAGGAGATGCGAGCGAAGCTCGAGGTGTTCAGTAAGCGAGCGGCCGAGATCGTGGACGCGCTGGAAAACGACTCGATCCCGCCGACGATCGCGCTGCGGTTGCGGGTCGAGATACTTCGCGACTGGCGTGTCCTGGGCGACAGCGACCCGAAGTTGCCCGGAGAATTGTTGGGTGAGGATTGGCCGCTACGCACTGCCCGAGGCTTGTTCGAGAGGGTGTACGACGAACTCGCTCCCGCGGCGGAAGAACGCCTTCGTCGCCATTTGAGCAACTGTGCGCCTGAACTGGTGGACTCGATCGGTTCTCTGAGTACCGCCGAGGTTGCCGCACTGGAGCTGGCGGACTCGGTGACGTAGGGATCCCCCCCCCCGTGGGCGGGGGGGGGGTGGCGAGCGAGCTCGGAAAAACCCCCGGCCGGACGGGGCCCCCGCGCAGACCGCCGGCCCCGGGG
>NZ_JARWPM010000109.1 GCF_029869215.1 Nocardia carnea | reverse complement strand
CGTCTATTTGGCGGGCCCCCCCCCCCCCCGCCCCCCCCCCCCCCCCACCCCCCCCCCGCGCGGGTCTGGGGGGGGGGCTCCCCCCCGGGGCCCCCTGGGGGCCCAACCCCCGCGCGCCGAAGGCGCGCCAAAAACACAGTGCCGGTAGAGTTCGTGGGCACTGCGTATTCTCTCGCGGCCGCAGCGCGCGAAATCGAACCGGTTCCGCCGAGCGTGGCCCGGACGGACGGACCCGGCGGATGACTGTCTACACCCAGCAGCTGGGCGGCACGAGCTATCGGTTCGACGGCTTGGTCGAGGTACTGGCCAAGGCCACTCCGCGGCGCAGCGGTGACGAATTGGCCGGCTGCGCCGCCGCCACGGATGCCGAGCGGGCCGCGGCGCAGTGGACCCTGGCCGAGCTGCCGTTGACCGAATTCCTGGAACAGCCGCTGGTGCCCTACGAGTCCGACGAGGTCACCCGGTTGATCCTGGACACCCATGACCGGGCCGCGTTCGCGCCGGTCGCCGCCTGCACAGTCGGGGATTTCCGCGACAAGTTGCTGAGTATTGCCGCCGGGGAAGACACCGGCGACCCGGCCGCGACCCTGCGTGCTCTCGTGCCCGGCCTCACTCCGGAAATGGTCGCGGCGGTCAGCAAGATCATGCGCAATCAGGATCTGATCGCGGTGGCGCGGGCGGCGCAGGTGCGGTCGGCGTTCCGGACCACCATCGGCCTGCCCGGTACGCTGGCCACGCGGTTGCAGCCCAACCACCCGACCGATGACCCGCGCGGTATCGCGGCCGCCGTTCTGGACGGGCTGCTGCTCGGCTGCGGGGACGCCGTGATCGGGATAAACCCCGCCACCGATTCCCCGCGGGCCACGGCCGATCTGCTGGCGCTGCTCGACGATATCCGCACCCGGTTCGATATCCCGGCGCAGTCGTGTGTGCTGGCCCATGTCACCACGACCATCGAGTTGATCGCCGCCGGCGCGCCGGTGGATCTGGTGTTCCAGTCGGTGGCCGGGACGCAGGCCGCGAACGCGGCGTTCGGGGTGGATCTGGCGTTGTTGCGGGAAGCCGAGGACGCGGGCCGGTCCCTGCGCCGCGGCACCGTGGGCAACAACGTGATGTATTTCGAAACCGGACAGGGTTCGGCGTTGTCGGCCGATGCGCATCTGGGGGTGGGCGGTAAACCGGTGGACCAGCAGACACTGGAGGCGCGGGCCTACGCGGTCGCCCGGGAACTGCGTCCGCTGCTGGTGAACACCGTCGTCGGGTTCATCGGGCCGGAGTACCTCTACGACGGCAAGCAGATCGTCCGGGCGGGACTCGAGGACCATTTCTGCGGCAAACTGCTGGGTCTGCCGATGGGCGTGGATGTCTGCTACACCAACCACGCCGAAGCCGATCAGGACGATATGGACACCTTGCTGACCCTGCTGGGGGCGGCCGGCTGCGCCTTCGTGATCGCGGTGCCCGGCGCCGACGATGTGATGCTCGGCTACCAGAGCCTCAGCTTCCACGACGCCCTCTACGCCCGCCGGGTGCTGGGCCTGCGGCCCGCTCCCGAGTTCGCGGACTGGCTGGACCGGCTCGGCATGCTCGACGAAACCGGTCGGGTGCGGGCGATACCGCCCTCCGCCTCGCCGCTACGCGCCCTGTTGTAGGTCACGTAGCCGGTGCTGATCTCGGGCACCATCGCTGACGCGCGCGTGAGTCGCCGGCAGGGAACAGGCCGGCGAGTCGGGGGAGCTCTCGGTTGTCCGGATCGGGATGCGGTTACGCGGTCGCACTCCGCTGATTCGGCCCGTGGGCCGCAGGCGGCGCGGCGACGGCGTATCGGGGGGATGATGGGGATTCGGCGAACGAGGGTGTGGTGATCATGGGGATCGGCGGGCGCGACGTACGAGCAGACAGTGATTCCGGCTCCGCGTTCTGGGCCGGTTTACGCACGCTGACCCAGGCGCGGATCGGCCTGGGCCGGGCAGGTGACGCCTTGCCCACCCGGCAGGTGCTCGAGTTCGCCGCCGCCCATGCGTCGGCCCGCGACGCGGTGCATACCGCGCTGGAGGTGCCGGTTTTCTCGGCCGAGATCGCCCGGCTCGGGCTCGGCCGGCCGTTCCACGTGCGCAGCCGGGCGCGGGACCGGGCCGAATATCTGCGCCGGCCTGATCTGGGCCGGCTTCCGGCCGAGGAGCCGAACCCACTGGCACAGCTCCGGCACGACGGCGCCCCGCCGGATATCGGCGTGGTACTCGCCGATGGCCTGTCTGCCCGGGCGCTCACCGAACACGGCCCACCGCTACTCGGTGCGCTGGCCGAACTGCTGCGCCCGCAGTATTCGTTCGCGGTGCCCGTCGTGGCGACCCAGGCCCGTGTGGCGCTGGGCGACCATATCGGGGCCGCGCTGGGAGTATCCACGGTGCTGGTGCTGATCGGGGAACGGCCCGGCCTGTCGGTGGCCGACAGCCTCGGCATCTATCTGACCCACCGGCCCCGCCCGGGCCGCACCGATGCCGACCGCAACTGCGTGTCCAATATCCATCCGCCCGAGGGCCTGGGTTACCGGCGGGCGGCCGAGGTGACGGCCGGCTTGATCGCCGGGGCGCGCCGGCTCGGCCGCTCGGGGGTCGACGTGAAAGACACGTCCCGGGATTCGCTGTCACCCCCGGGCGCGTCGGCACTGGAATCGGGCGGGTAACCGGACTCCGAATACGCCACGGCCCCTGAGCATCGCGGGAACCGGGGGTTCCGGACGTGTTCAGGGGCCGTGGCGCGAGCAGGTTCGCCCGCGGGTCTCAGTCGAGGTAATCCCGCAGGACCTGCGAACGGCTGGGATGCCGCAATTTGCTCATCGTCTTCGATTCGATCTGCCGGATCCGTTCGCGGGTGACCCCGTATACCTGGCCGATCTCGTCCAGGGTCCGGGGCTGGCCGTCGGTGAGGCCGAAGCGCAGCCGCACCACCCCCGCCTCGCGTTCGGACAGGGTCTCCAGCACCGACTGCAGCTGATCCTGCAGCAGGGTGAAGCTGACCGCGTCCACCGCGACCACGGCCTCGGAATCCTCGATGAAATCACCGAGCTGGCTGTCGCCCTCGTCGCCGATGGTCTGATCCAGCGAAATGGGTTCCCGGGCGTACTGCTGGATCTCCAGCACCTTCTCCGGGGTGATGTCCATTTCCTTGGCCAGTTCCTCCGGTGTGGGTTCGCGACCCAGATCCTGGAGCAGCTCGCGCTGGATACGGCCGAGCTTGTTGATGACCTCGACCATATGCACCGGGATACGGATGGTGCGGGCCTGATCGGCCATGGCGCGGGTGATGGCCTGCCGGATCCACCAGGTGGCGTACGTGGAGAACTTGTAGCCCTTGGTGTAGTCGAACTTCTCCACCGCGCGGATCAGGCCCAGGTTGCCCTCCTGGATCAGGTCCAGGAACGCCATCCCGCGGCCGGTGTAGCGCTTGGCCAGCGAGACCACCAGGCGCAGGTTCGCCTCGAGCAGGTGGTTCTTGGCGCGGTTACCGTCGCGGATGATCCAGTTGTAGTCGCGGCGGATGGCGACCGGCGGCTTCTCCCCGGCTTCGGTGAATTCGCGCATCTTCTCCGCCGCGTAGAGGCCGGCCTCGATCCGTTTGGCGAGTTCGACCTCCTCCTCGGCATTGAGCAGCGCGACCTTACCGATCTGCTTCAGGTAGGCGCGCACCGAATCCGCGGAGGCGGTGAGTTCGGCGTCCTTACGGGCCTGGCGCAGTGCCTCGGACTCTTCCTCGTCCCAGACGAAATCGCCGGAGGCCTTGTCCGCCGCGGTGGGCTCGGCGGTCTCGGCTTCGGGTTCCTCCTCGGCGACCTCGGCCACCAGATCGTCGCCCTCGTCGGTGAGATCGTCCTCGGAGACCTCGAGATCGCCGAGATCGGCCACATCCAGCGAGTCCTCGTCCGGCTGATCTTCGCCCGGTCCTGGGGCGCCCGCGCTACCGGCCTTCTTCGCGGGGGCCTTCTTGGCCGCGCCTTTCTTGGCGGCAGCCTTTTTCGCGGGGGCCTTCTTGGCGGCGGCTTTCTTGGCCGGGGCCTTCTTGGCCACGGCCTTGCGCGCCGGGCGTGCCGCGGGAACTTCCGTGGCCTCGGCGTCGGCCGGTTCGGCTGTCTGACGGGTATTCGTGGCTACCACGTACGCCCTTTCGTGACGGTCTCGTGCGGCGTCACGCCAGAGTAGTATTCCGGCGGAGCGGTCTGTCGGGTTTACCGGCTAAAACGCCGGTCGGGTGTCCGGCTCACCGCCGGGGTCCTTCCATTGTAACGATCGACCAGTGTGCTCTTGCCCGTGCGGCGGACATCTTCAGGGGGTGATTCCGGCATCGACAGCCATGGCCGCGCCCACGATACCCGCTGTGTTGCGCAGATCGGCGGGCACCACCCGGGTGCGGTTGGTGAGCAGCGGAATCCACTGATCGGCGTCGCGGCTGATCCCGCCGCCGGCGACGAACACCGTAGGCCAGAACAGATCCTCCAGTCCCCGCAACACAGTACTGACCCGGGCCGCCCATTCGGGGTAGCCGAGGTTCTCGCGTTCCTTGACCGAGGCCGCGGCGCGGTGCTCGGTCTCCATCCCGCCGATCTCGAGGTGCCCGAGTTCGGTGTTCGGGACCAGGGTGCCGTTGTTCAGCAGCGCCGAGCCGATTCCGGTGCCGAAGGTCAGCAGCAGGACCAGGCCGTGGATATCGCGGGCGGCGCCGAAACGGTCCTCGGCCAGGCCCGCGGCGTCCGCGTCGTTGAGCACGGTGACCTCGCGGCCGTCGAGTGCGTCGGAGAACAGGGTCCGGGCGTCGGTGCCGATCCAGGATTTGTCGACATTGGCGGCGGTGTGGGCGACCCCGTCGAGCACGACGCACGGCAGCGTGAGGCCGACCGGGCCGTCCCATTCCGCCTTCGCGACCAATTGCGCGACGGCGCCGGCGACCGCTTCGGGTGTCGCCGGATGTGGGGTGGCGATCTTGATGCGCTCGTGCCGGAGTTCCCCGGTTTCGAGGTCGACCGCGGCGCCTTTGACGCCGCTGCCGCCGATATCGATACCGAACGCGTGCCGTCGACCGGACATGCGGGTTTCCCTCGTTCCCTGTGCTGGCTGATGTCGTCTTCGCGCCGCACCCGCGCGAACGCCGGCCGGGCCCGCCGCGAGCCGATCGAAACGGTGCAGGTCCGCCGCCGGCCGCGCGCTGCCGCCCCCGGGCCGACGAGGGCCGGTGTGGTGTGCACGACAAGAGTAATGTGCGTGCCCGGATGCCCGGCCCGCAGGATCTGTGCTGCGATGGTAGGCGTGCCGGAATCGATTTGGTCTCTCACCGCTGCCACCGAACCCGCTCCCGCCGACGCGGTGCTCTTACGCCGGATCGCGACCCACCTCGCCGGTATCGCCGCCGCGCATGTCCGGGCGCGCCGCCCCGAAGTCTTCGGATCCGGTGCCGCCGATACCGCCGTCCGCACCAAGAGCACCCCGACCGACCCCGTCACCGTCGTCGACACCGAAACCGAACAACTGATCCGGGACGAACTGGCCCGGCTCCGCCCCGGTGATCACATCCTCGGTGAAGAAGGCGGCGGTGATCTGGCCGCGGCCGGCGACGACGAGGTGGTGTGGGTGGTCGACCCGATCGACGGCACGGTCAACTTCCTCTACGGCATCCCCGCCTACGCGGTCTCCGTGGCCGCCGTCCGCGGTGGCCGGCCGGTGGCCGGGGCGGTCGCCGATGTCGCGGCCTCGACGGTGTACGCGGCCGGCAGCGGGCTGGGCGCCACCCGGATCGGCCCGGACGGCAGCGATACCGCGCTGCGCTGCAACCCGGTGCGGTCGGCCGAGATGGCGCTGGTCGCCACCGGATTCGCCTACGGCGTGCGCCGGCGCACCGCGCAGGCGGCCTGCGTCGCGACCCTGCTGCCCCATGTGCGCGATATCCGCCGGATCGGCGCGGCCGCACTGGATTTGTGCATGGTGGCCGAGGGCCGGGTCGACGCTCATTACGAGCACGGGCTCAACCCGTGGGATTGGGCGGCCGGCGCCCTGATCGCCGCGGAGGCCGGGGCGGTGCTGCGGTTACCACCGCTGGCGACCGCTGGTTCGGCCGGAGCACTGGTGGTGGCCGCCGCACCCGGTATCGGCGGCGAACTGTTCGCGCTACTGGACCGGCTGGGCGTTTCGGTGCCGATTCCGGAGGACTGAACGCAGCGGCGTGGACCGCGCCGCGTTCCCGGTCAGCAGCGTGCGGTCCGGGCCGCCGCGAGCATATCCGGGTCGATATCCGGGCTTTCGCCGTTCACCGGATTCTTCAGCGACCGCAGTACCTCTTCGGCGTCGTTGTTGGGCTGCAGGTCGCCGCCGAACAACGCGCCGAGGACCAGGTCGACGCTGTCGTCGGTGCGCTTGTCCTCGATCAGCTCGGCGCACGGCACCGCCAGCTGGACCGCGGCCGCGACCGGGCGCCCGCTCTCGCCGAACCGGATCTGCCCCGTGCATTCCAGATCGCCGTTGGCATATATCGGATCGTTACCGTAGGGATCACCGGCCGGGCTCCCGAAACCGAGATCGCCCAGCTGCGCGGCCACATGGGCGGCCTGCCCGCGCTGACCGTTGGCGTTGAGAACGCGCACCTTCGTCTCCGCCATCGGGGCGGGTTCCACCTCCGCCAGCAGGCTCGGGCTCATCCGCTGCCCCGGCAGCGGCTGCGGGGCCGCCTTCGGATCGGTGGCCGGGCTGGGGGAGTTGCAGGCCATCGGTGTGTGGTCGTCGTCGTTGGTGGTCAGCGCCTTGATCCACAGCACCGAGCAGATCAACGTGAGCACGACGACCAGAATGAGCCACGGGCGCATCCGCCGGCGCGGGTAGGGACGGCCTTTGGCATCCGTCGAACTGCCTTCGGTGATCAGTGAAACCACGTCGACACTGTACGTACCCGCCCCGGTGGTCCGCGCATTACCCGGTGGGCAACGGGCGCGCCGGGGGAGCGCTCGTCGCAGCGCCGTGACCGCGCGTATCGATTGTCCGGCGGTTTCGACACGACCGGGTTGCGATTGCGACAATTTCCGCACCGTCCGCTATTGTCTGCCCGCCCAGACCGAAACATCGGTGAGTAAATCGGCGTTCGGTCGCGGGAACAAGCAGGACAGCTCATGCGTTGTCCGGACGCTATCGGCGGTGTGTCCACAGATTCACGCTGATAGGAGACCGGTGCGTATGTGAAGTGCACCACCGGCGGGGCGGCAGCCGCGGTCGAAACCGACGGCGTGCGCCGGTCCGGATATACGGAGAAGGACGAGGGGAAGAGACATGGCAACCGACTATGACGCGCCGAGGCGTACCGAAACCGACGATGTATCGGAGGATTCGCTCGAGGAGCTGAAAGCGCGTCGCAACGAGGCCCAGTCCGCCGTCGTGGATGTCGACGAATCCGATACCGCGGAGTCGTTCGAACTCCCCGGCGCGGACCTGTCCGAGGAAGTGCTCACGGTTCGGGTGGTCCCGAAGCAGGCCGACGAATTCACCTGCTCGAGCTGTTTCCTGGTGCATCACCGCAGCCGCCTGGCCAGTGAGGCCGGTGGACAGATGATCTGCATGGACTGCGCTGCCTGAGGCGAGCGCGAGGTCATTCCGCGCTCGGAACTCCGAGCGCGGTCAGGACCTGTCCGGGCCGGCGCGTACTGACCAGCCAGTACGGCGTCGGGTCATCCGGGTCGTCGAGTACCAGCAGCACCATGGTGCCGATCCACGGCCGATGCTGGACATAGGCGGCGGGATCGAGCTGGCGGCCTAGCGCGGCGCTTTTGGCGCTGCGTGGCACGACCGTCGCGCGGGCCACGAACGACACCGGCAGATGAGCCCGATCGACGCGCAGCTCGGGCGTCCCGCTGCCGTCCGGAGCGACCTCCACCCGGTGCCGGCTGAACCACAGCAGCACCCAGACCGGGATCGGGAGCAGCAGGACATACGGAAGCCAGGCCCGCAGGCCCGGCGCTCCCATATGCACCTCCGCGGCGAGCAGGGCGGCGAGTGCGAAACCCACCGGCCACCACCACAGCGGCACCCAGAGGCGTTCGCGATACATCTGCGGCGCCGGCCGTGCGGGATGGCCGGATTCGGTGGGTCGGGGCTGGTCGGACACGACTCAACACTAAGCGACATACGCGCCGGGGCTGCGCGTAGGCTGGTCGGACGTGAACGCACTCTCACCGATACCACTGCTGCGGCTGGACCCGGGAATCCCGATGCCCAGTCGCGCCCACGACGGCGACGCGGGCGTGGACCTGTGCACCGCCGAGGATGTCGTCCTCGAACCCGGGGAACGGGTACTCGTCGGTACCGGTATCGCGATCGCGCTACCGGTGGGCACGGTCGGGCTGATCCATCCGCGCTCGGGTCTGGCCGCCAAAACCGGGCTGTCCGTGGTGAACACGCCCGGCACGATCGACGCCGGGTATCGGGGTGAGATCAAGGTGTGCCTGATCAACCACGATCCGCGCACACCCATCGAACTACGCCGCGGCGACCGGATCGCGCAGTTGCTGGTGCAACGGGTGGAACTGGTCGATTTCGTGGCCGTGGACCGGCTCGACGATTCCGCGCGCGGCGCGGGCGGGTACGGGTCCAGCGGGGGACACGCGAGTTTGAAGCCGAGCGGCGGGGACGCCGCCCACGGCAAGGAGGCCTGACATGTTCGGACGACGGAAATCGGGCGGACGCAGATCCGGCGACGAGCCCCGCGACACCGGTGAATACGGCACCGGCGAGTACGAGGCCTACGACGACTACGACGAGGGCGGCTATCACCGCGCCGGCGACGAACAGTATTCCGGCGACTACGACGACAGCTATGACGACGGCTACGGCGGGGCCGCCTACAGCGACGCCTACGACGCCGCGATCGACGATCCCGACACCGAACCGCAGCGGCGGGGTCCCTACGACTACGACGATGTCGCCGAAGTGCTGGAGAACTTCACCGACACCCGGCTCGACCTGGGCTCGGTGATTCTGCCGGTGCCGCCGGGCGGGCAACTGCAGGTGGAGATGACCCCGCAGGGCACCCCGCAGGCGGTGCATCTGGCCACCGAACACGGCCGCATCACGGTCGCGGCCTACGCCGCCCCGAAATCGAAGGGACAGTGGCGCACGGTGGCCGCCGATCTGGCGGAATCGCTGCGCAAGGACGGCGCCCGCGTCTCGGTGGAGAAAGGCCCCTGGGGCCGGGAACTCGTCGCCGTCACCGAGGGCGCGGACCTGCGGTTCATCGGCGTGGACGGCTACCGGTGGATGATCCGGCTGGTCGCGGCCGGTCCCGCCGGTTCCACCGCGGTCGGCAGCCCGCTCGTGGCCGCGGCCCGGGCGGTCCTGAGCGAAACCATCATCCGCCGGGGTACCGATGCGCTGCCGGTGCGCGAACCGCTGCCGGTGGTACTGCCCCAGCAGCTGGCCGAACAGCTCACGGCCGCGCACCAGCAGCAGCAACTCCAGCAACAGCAGGCGCAGCAGGCGGCCGCGGCGCAGAACGCGCCCCGGCCGGCGCAGACCGGCGCGGTGCTGCCGCCCCAGCAGCCGCAGCAGCCGCGCCGCGGCGCCGAGGGATCGGCGATGCAGCAACTCGGCCGCGGCTGACGAGGGCCGTCCCTGTTCCCGCCCGGCGGGAACAGGGATCAGCGCGTGTAGCGCAGTCCGAGCCGGCCCAGAACCGCCGGATCGGACCCGAGCTCGTCGAGCGTGATCTCGCTGATCACCGATCGCGGCGCGCGGCGGGCCCATTCGCGGCCGACGGCGACGGGATGCACCGGATCGTCCGCGGCAGCCACCACCGCCACCGGGACCGGTAACCGGTCCAGCACTGTCGTCTCCGGCCACTTGTACTGGGCCGCCTCCTCCAATGCTGCCGGCAGCCCCGGCCACTGCGCGCGCCAGGAACGGGTCAATGCGTCCGCGAGCCAGCGCGGGCTGCTGCCGCGCATCCGTTCCAGGACCGGTTCCAGCCCGTCGGCCCGCAACTGCGCGGCCGTCACGGCGGCACTGAGGGTGGCCGGGCAGTGCGCGGTATCGGGCCCGGTCCACGCGGGCAGCGCCGCGATGACACCCGCGACGTCGGCGCGCTCGCGCGCGCTCGCCCATTCGACCGCTACCGCCGCACCCAGCGAGATCCCCGCCGCCAGCACCGGACCGCGGGCGGCGGCGGTGTCCAATGCGGCGCGGTAGCCGTCGATCACCGCGCCGGGTTCGGGATCCACCGCGATCAGGTCGAGGCCGAGCGCGGTACAGGCGGGCTCGAAGGCGCGGCGGGCGAAATGCGCGTCGGAACCGGTGCCGGGAAGGGCGACCACGACTGCCGGACGTGGGGAATCGAACACCGGACCGAGCGTAGCGGTGCCGCCCCCGCCCATCTACAGTGGCGGGTACGGCCACAGCCGGGCCGTAGCAGGAAACTCGGATGACGTGCGACCCACGGCATCCGCTCACAGGAGAGCATGCGATGTCTTCCTCGGCAGGAAGAAAAGCGGGCGCGAAGTCCGCAACCGGATATTTTCGCAGGCTCGGCCGCAGATTGACCGAGGATCTCGATCAGCTCGACGCCGAGGAGCTGGCGGAATCGGCGGACGCTTCGGGCGCCTGCCGGGTCTCGGAGTGCCGGCGCGGTGAGGAGGCGACGATGCTGGGCAGATTGCGCAGTGTCGATTCGTGTCCGCAGGCCGCCGGTGCCAATGTGCAGGCGGAGTTCTTCGACGGTACCGACGCCATCACTCTGGTGTGGATCGGGCGGCGCCGGATTCCCGGTATCGAATCGGGCCGGCGCATCATGGTGCGCGGCCGGATCGGCGAACGCGAAGGCCGCAAAGTGATCTACAACCCCTACTACGAACTGCGCGGAAACAGCTGACGTATGCCATCGAGCGACGAGTACGCCACCACGCCGCTACCGCGGACCACCACTGCCGCGGAAACGCCCGCCGCGGATGAATCACCGGCGCGGGAGGGCGCCGGGCCCGGACAGCAAACCCTGCTGGAACAGCTGGGCGGTTTGGCCGGGCTCGTCTACTCCACCGTGCCGGTGGTGGTTTTCGTCCCGGTGAACGCCCTGTTCGGGCTGACCGCGGCGATCTGGGCCGCCCTCGGTGTGGCAGGCGCGGTGCTCGTCTGGCGGCTGGTACGGCGCGAACCCATCCAGCCGGCGATCTCGGGATTCCTGGGCGTGGGGATCTGCGCGCTGATCGCCTGGCGAATGGGGGAGGCCAAAGGCTTCTTCCTGTTCGGCATCTACACCAGCCTCGTCTACGGGGCGGCGTTCCTGATCTCCATCCTGGTGCGCCGGCCCCTCGTCGGCGTGGTGTGGGGCGTACTCAACGGCCACGGCGGTGACTGGCGCGCCGACCCCCGGGTGGTGCGCCTCTATGATCTGGCGACCGCCACCTGGGTCCTCGTTTTCGGTGCCCGCTACCTGGTACAACACCATCTGTACGCGGCCGACAGCACCGGCTGGCTGGCCGCCGCCCGGATCGCCATGGGGTGGCCGCTCACCGCGGTCGCGCTGGTGGTGACCGTGTGGGCCGTGCGCCGGGCGGGACATCTGCCCGCCACTTCGGCGCGGCACGCCGCCTGATCCGCGTCCGCAGGGTGGCGGATGACCCACCCTTTGGTGTCTATCACCGCGCTGCCGTTCATCGGACGATCGTTGCAGAAGACGATCTGCCGAGAGGACTGGCGAATGCGTACCGAGCAGTACACGATCCCACGGCCGGAGCGGGGGCGCGAGAATCCGGTGCGGTCACAGAGCCGCCGGGTGTCCGCCGAACTGGACACACTGGTCGGGCCCGCGGCCGCCGGTGACCGTCGCGCTGTGGCCGAGATTCTGCGGCTGATCCAGCCGCTCGTGCAACGGTACTGCCGCACCAGGCTCGGGAACCCCGCCCATCTGCACGTGACCGCCGACGATGTGACCCAGGAGGTCCTGCTGGCCACCGTCGCCGCCATTCCCCGCTACCGGGACCAGGGGAAGTCCTTCCTGGCCTTCGTCTACGGGATCGCGGCCAACAAGGTGTCCGACGCCTTCCGCGGTGCCCAGGTACACCCGGCCTACCCGATGGCGGAGGTGCCCGAGGTGGCCTCCACCGCGGCGGGTCCGGAGGAATGGGCGCTGGCCGCCGAACGCGGTGCGGTGGCCCGTGAGCTCATGCGGCAACTGAATCCGGTGCACCGCAAGGTACTGGTGCTGCGGATCGTGTACGGGCTGAGCGCGGCCGAGACGGCGGCCGAGCTGGGAACCAGCGCCGGGGTCGTCCGGGTCATGCAATACCGGGCCCTGAACAAACTACGAGCGCGCGCGGCTCTGCCGGTCGCCGCCTGAGCCGGGTGCCGAGTGGGGTATCCAACGGCGCGAACGAGAAGTCTCCGGGGGAGTGACGCCGCGCCGGCGCCCGCGATGAGGGCCTGCGGGATGAGGCCGCGCTACCGCCTCCGATCCTGATTCGCGCCCGCCGCGGGCTCAGTACTCGGCGTCCTGCGAAGGGTTCAGGCCCGTCGTGGCCGGCGCGGGTTCGGCGGTGCCGATCGGCGCCAGTACCGAACGCAGTTCCTCCTCGGCCTCGGTGGAGGCAACGAACAGCAGCTCGTCCTCACCTTCGAAGGGGTCGTCCGGTTGGGGCACGATGACCCGTCCGCCGCGCAGAATGGTGACCAGCGCGGTATCTCGCGGCAGGCGCAGGCTGCGGACCGGTTTTCCGGCGAGGGTGGTATCCGGTGGCAGCGTGAGTTCCACCAGATTCGCCTGCCCCTGGCGCAGCGTCATCAAACGCACCAGATCACCCACCGAGACCGCTTCCTCGACCAGCGACGCGAGCAGACGCGGTGTGGAGACGGCGACATCGACACCCCAGGCCTCGTCGAAAAGCCATTCGTTACGCGGGTCGTTGACCCGCGCGACCACCCGGCGCACACCGAATTCGGTTTTCGCCAGCAGACTGTGCACCAGATTCGCCTTGTCGTCACCGGTGGCGGCGATGACGACCTCGTAGTCCTGCAGGCCCGCATCCTCGAGCAGCTGCAGTTCACAGGCATCGGCGTGCACCCAGACCGCGTTCGGCACCGAATCGCGGTCGATATGGTCGAGCTGGCGTTCGAGCAACATCACAGTGTGTCCCGAGCGCAGTAGTTCACGGGCGATGGAGCGGCCGACGGCCCCGGCTCCGGCAATGGCCACCTTCATGATCAGTCCTTGCTCGCTGGGGGTTTCGCGGCCAGCGCGACCGCCTCGCCGGCGGAACCGGAGGTCGCGGCCACGTAGACGGTGTCGTCGGCCTGGACGACGGTTTTGGCGTCGGGCAGTACGCCTTGACCGAAGCGGATGATGAACGCGACCCGCGCGCCGGTGGCGGTTTCCAGATCGCGGACCGTGCGCCCGTACCAGTCCTCGTGCAGGATCAGCTGGGCGACGGCCACGGTTCCGGTGGGGTCGCGCCAGGTGGTGGTGCCCGCATCCCCGAGCAGGTTGTGCAGGAAACGATCGGTGGTCCAGGGCACGGTGGCGATGGTCGGGATGCCGAGGCGTTCGTAGACGGCGGCGCGTTTGGCGTCGTAGATACGGGCCACGACCCGTTCGATACCGAACATCTCCCGCGCCACCCGGGCGGAGATGATGTTGGAGTTGTCACCGGAGGACACCGCCGCGAAGGCGCCGGCCCGCTCGATCCCGGCCCGGCACAGGACATCGCGATCGAAACCGACACCCACCACGCGTGCGCCGGGGAAATCGTCTCCCAGCCGGCGGAACGCGTCCGGGTTGCGGTCGATCACGGCGACTTCATGACCTATCCGGACCAGGGCGCGGGCCAGCGATGCCCCCACTCGGCCGCATCCCATGATCACCACGTACACCGTGAACCTCGCTTTTGACTCCTCGCGCACAGTCGTGCGACTGCCGCGCACACGAACCGTACTCGCCGGTTCGTGCCATCGGCCAGATTCCCCCTGGCGAACCCGGGCAAACCGGTAATCCGGTAATGCCTCGCAGCACACACCGGGGCGGGGGCTTATGCTCCGTCCAGTGTCGAAGTTGACGACCGCCACCAAACGCCTGGTGCTGGGGCGGCCATTCCGTAGTGACTCCCTGGGCCACACCCTGCTGCCGAAGAGAATCGCGCTGCCGGTGTTCGCCTCGGACGCGATGTCCTCGGTCGCCTACGCGCCCGAGGAGATCTTCCTCGTGCTGTCGGTGTCCGGGCTCGCGGGCTACGCCTACGCGCCGTGGCTCGGACTCGCCGTCGCCGTGGTGATGATCATCGTGGTCACCAGCTACCGCCAGAACGTGCACGCCTACCCGTCCGGCGGCGGCGACTTCGAGGTGGTCACCACGAACCTCGGTCCCACGGCCGGATTGACGGTGGGCAGCGCCCTGCTGGTCGATTACGTGCTGACGGTCGCGGTCTCGATATCCTCGGCCGCGTCCACCATCGGTTCGGCGATCCCCTTCGTCGCCACCCACAAGGTGCTGTTCGCGGTGGCCGCCATCGCGCTGCTCACCGCGATGAACCTGCGCGGGGTGCGGGAATCCGGCCGGACCTTCGCGCTGCTGTCCTATGCCTTCCTGGTCGGGATGTTCGCCATGCTCGGCTGGGGCCTGATCCGCATCTTCGTGCTCGGTGACGAAGTGCGCGCCGAATCGGCCTCGTTCGAATTGCGGGTGGAGGACGACCATCTGGCCGGTGTGGCGCTGGTGTTCCTGCTCGCCCGCGCCTTCTCGTCGGGGTGTGCGGCGCTGACCGGTGTCGAGGCGATCAGCAACGGGGTCCCGGCCTTCCGTAAACCCAAATCGCGTAATGCCGCGACGACGCTGCTGCTGCTCGGCGGAATTTCCATCGTCCTGCTGCTCGGCATCATCGTGATCGCCCGCCAGGCGCATGTCGTATTCGCCGAAGATACGGCGCATCTGATCGGCGCGCCCGAGGGCTACCAGCAGAAAACACTGGTGACCCAGATCGCGCACGCGGTGTTCGATACGTTCACGCCCGGTTTCTACTTCGTGGCGGTCGTGACGGCGGTGATCCTCGTGCTGGCCGCCAATACCGCCTACAACGGGTTCCCGGTGCTCGGTTCGGTGCTGGCGCAGGCCCGGTTCCTGCCGCGGCAGCTGCACACCCGCGGCGACCGGCTGGCGTTCAGCAACGGCATCCTGTTTCTGGCGGTGGGGGCGATCGGCTTCGTGGTGGCGTTCGACGCGGAGGTCACCAAACTCATCCAGCTCTACATCATCGGCGTGTTCGTCTCGTTCACCCTCAGCCAGACCGGCATGCTGCGGCACTGGTCGCGGCTGTTGCGCCGGGAAACCGATCCGGCCGAACGATCGCGGATGCTGCGGTCGCGGGCCATCAACGCGCTCGGCCTGGTGGCCACCGGCGCGGTGCTGATCGTCGTGCTGATCACGAAGTTCTTCGCCGGCGCGTGGATCGCGATCGTGACGATGGCGGTGATCTTCGTGGTGATGAAGATGATCCACCACCACTACGATTCGGTGGCCCGCGAACTCGAGGAACACGAATGGGACGGGGTGCTGCCCAGCCGGACCCATTCCATCGTGCTGGTGTCGCGGCTGCATCTGCCGACCCGGCGTGCGCTGGCCTATGCCCGGGCCGGGCGGCCGGACACCCTCGAGGCGATCACCGTCAACGTCGACGAGGAGGACACCCGCGCGCTCGTCCGGGACTGGGAGAACAGTGATATCTCGGTACCGTTGAAGGTTGTGGAGTCGCCCTACCGGGAGATCACCAAACCCGTGCTCGACTACGTGAAACGGGTACGTAAGGACGCGCCCCGCGACGTCGTCACGGTGTTCATCCCCGAATACGTCGTGGGCCACTGGTGGGAACAGGTACTGCACAACCAGAGCGCGCTGCGGTTGAAGGGGCGGTTGCTGTTCGAGCCCGGCGTGATGGTGACGAGTGTGCCGTGGCAGCTCAGTTCTTCCGCGCGGGCCCGGGCCGCGGGCGATCATGCGGCACCCGGATCGGTACGACGCGGGTACGGCGACAATGAATGAGCTGCCCGCGCTCGAGCTGCGGCTCGGGCCGCCCGGCCACGGTGGGTTCTGTGTGGCCCGCCACGAGGGCCGGGTGGTGTTCGTCCGGCACGGTCTGCCCGGGGAACTGGTATCGGCTCGGGTCACCGAGGATCGCGGTGGGTCGTTCTGCCGGGCCGACGCGGTGGAGATTCTGGAGCCGTCGCCGGACAGGGTGCCGCGGACGTGTCCGGTGTCCGGGCCGGGTGGCGCCGGCTGCTGTGATCTCGCCCATGCCGCGCCCTCGGCCCAGCGGTCTCTGAAGGCCGCGGTCGTCGCCGAACAGTTGCGCCGGATCACCCGGATCGAACGGGATATCGACGTGCAGCCCGTCCCTGGGGCGGCCGATCCGTCCGGCGGCTGGCGTACCCGGGTCCGGCTGGTGGTGGACGACGCCGGGCGGGCCGGCGTGCACCGATACCGGAGCACCGAGGTACTCGCCGACCTGCGCTGCCCGCAACCGGTAACCGGGGCCCTCGACGGGGTAGCGGAGCGGCGCTGGACACCGGGCGCGGACCTGGTGATCGCGGTGGACGATGACGGGAGCAGGCATATCGTCGAGCTCGCCCCCGTCCCGGAACAGGGACAACGGGCCGTGGCGGCCCGGGAAGGCCGGCGTGGGCCGGGCGGCCGCCGGCGTGGCGCGCGCTCGGGGCCGGACCGGAACCGCGCCGCGGTGAGCGGGCCGGGCGAGTCGCCTGCCGATACGGCGAACGGTCAGCGCCGCCGGGCCACGGCGCACCGCGCCGCGGTGCACGCCGCGCGCGACGAATGGGTGATCGAGGGCAGCGGCCGCGCCGTGCAGTACGTCGCGGGCCGCCGCTGGGAGGTCTCGGCCGCCGGCTTCTGGCAGGCGCACCGGGGCGCCGCCCAGTGCTATTCCGATGTGGTGGCCGAATGGGCCGATCTGCCCAGCGGCGCGACGGCCTGGGACCTCTACAGCGGGGCCGGTGTATTCGGCGCCCGGCTGGCCGGGCAGACCGGTCCCGCCGGCGCGGTGCACGCGGTCGAATCGGCCCCCGGCGCGGTATCCGACGGCCGCGCCGCCCTGGGCGATCTGCCCTGGCTGACCTTGCAGGCCGGCCGCGTCGAGCGGTGGGTGGCCGGCCGGCCCGGTTCGCGGCCCCAGGTGGTGGTCCTCGACCCGCCGCGCGCCGGCGCCGGTAAACCCGTCGTCACCGCGGTCACCGCCGCCGCCCCGGAGCGGATCGTGCACATCGGCTGCGACCCCGCCTCCTTCGCCCGCGACCTGCGCCTCTACCTCGACGCCGGCTACCACCTCGGCGCTCTGCGCGCCTACGACGCCTTCCCCGCCACCCACCACGTGGAATGCGTCGCACTGCTGGAACGCTGAGCCCGGACCCCGTGGTGGTGTTCGTCACCGGGCTCGCGGCCGCGTCAGCGCAGCTGCCAGGTGACGCGCAGGATCGCGGAAATCTCCTGTTCGCCGGGTTCGACCGGGACCACGGCAGAGCTCGACGACGCCACCATGCGGACAGCGCCGGGTTCCTGCGGGACGCGGGGCGCCGGTGCCGCGGTGTCCTCGGTGATCTCCAGCACGGGGCCGAGCTCGCGGGCGGCCCGGCGGGCGTACTGGCGGGCCTTGTCCAGGGCGTCGTCCCAGGCGTCGTCGCGGGCGCGGGTCAGTAGGCGGGTGCGGTCGGTGAACGTGTGTTGCAGGCCGCCGAGCCGGGCGTCGTCGCCGCCGGCGGTCACCGCGTGCGCGATGAGCTCGCCGGGGGCGGGGGTGGCGCCGCGTGTGCCCGGGCCGGGCTGAGCCAGCACGACGCGCAGGCTGCTGGTCGCGATATATCCGGAGATCCGGGAGATTCCGTCGTGCCAGGCGATATCGGACCGCACGGAAAGCACACCGGTGGTGATATCGGTCGCGGGCACTCCGTCACCGCGCAGCGCTTCGGTGATCGCGGACAGTCGCTGCCCGGCCTGGTCGTAGGCCAGGCCGACGGTGCTCGCCCGGCATTCCACGCCGATCCCCAGCACGATCAGATCCGGAACCGCACGGACCGTGCCCTGCCCGAATACGGTGACTGTTCCGGCCTGCGCAGGGTTCATCCGGTCTCCTCGTATTGCGGTGGGGCGGTGGTGGTCGGCCGCGGTGGCGGGGTACGCGGTTCGCGCGGCCTACGCGGTTCACCTTAGGCTGGACCGATACGCCGGACCGCGGATCCGGCCCGGTGCGGCGGTATCAGCCCTCGCCGTCGGGTGAGCACTCGGCCGCGGCTCCTAGACTGGTCGGATCAACTGCGCTATCCGGAGGGAGCGAATCAGGTGGGAGTGCTTTCCCGGGTCGATACGCCCGAAGACGTGCGTCGGCTGTCGGTACCGCAACTGCGGGAGCTGGCGGCGGAGATCCGTGAGTTCCTGGTGCACAAGGTCGCTGTCACCGGCGGCCACCTGGGACCCAATCTCGGGGTGGTGGAACTCACCCTCGCGCTGCACCGGGTATTCGATTCGCCCGCCGACCCGTTGATCTTCGACACCGGCCATCAGGCCTATGTGCACAAGATCGTGACCGGTCGTAAGGACCGTTTCGACTCCCTGCGCCGCAAGGACGGGCTGTCGGGATATCCGAGCCGCGCGGAGAGCGAGCACGACTGGGTCGAGTCGTCGCATGCCTCGGCCTCGCTGTCGTATGCCGACGGCCTCGCCAAGGCGTTCGCGCTCACCGGGCAGGACCGCCATGTCGTCGCGGTGGTCGGCGACGGCGCGCTCACCGGCGGTATGTGCTGGGAGGCGCTGAACAATATCGCCGGCGCGCCGGACCGGCCGGTGGTGATCGTGGTCAACGACAACGGCCGCTCCTACGCGCCGACCATCGGCGGGCTGGCGCAGCGGCTGACGGCGCTGCGCACCCAGCCGGTGTACGAGCATATGCTCGACACCGGCCGCCGGATCCTGAAAAGCATTCCGCACGTAGGGGATTCCGCGTACTCGATGGTGCACGCGGTGAAGGCCGGGATCAAGGACGCGGTGAGCCCGCAGGAACTGTTCGGCGATCTCGGACTGAAGTACGTGGGCCCGGTGGACGGCCACGATCTGGTCGCGCTGGAATCGGCGCTGCGCCATGCCAAGGAGTTCGGCGGCCCGGTGGTCGTCCACGCGGTCACCCAGAAGGGGCACGGCTACGAACCGGCCGAGAACCATGTGGCCGATCAGATGCACGCCTGCGGTCCCATCGACCCGCTCACCGGTGAAGCGGTGAGCAAGGGCGGCGCCGCCAGCTGGACCTCGGTGTTCTCCGCGGAACTCATCGCGCACGCCGAACGCCGCGAGGATATCGTCGCGATCACCGCGGCCATGCCCGGCCCGACCGGCCTGTCGGCGTTCGGCGAACGTTTCCCGGACCGGCTCTTCGATGTGGGTATCGCCGAACAGCATGCGCTGGCCTCGGCGTCGGGGCTGGCGCTCGGCGGCCTGCATCCGGTGGTGGCCATCTACTCCACCTTCCTCAACCGCGCCTTCGATCAGCTGCTGATGGATGTGGCACTGCTGAAACAGCCTGTCACGCTGGTCCTCGACCGGGCCGGTATCACCGGCGCGGACGGTGCCAGCCACAACGGGATGTGGGATCTGTCGCTGCTCGGGATCGTGCCGGGGATGCGGGTGGCCGCTCCCCGCGACGCCGCGACCCTGGCGGAGGAGCTGGCCGAAGCGCTCGCGGTGAACGACGGCCCGACCGCACTGCGTTTCCCCAAGGACAGTGTCGGCGCCGAAATCCGCGCCCTGGAACGACTCGACGGCGTGGACGTGCTGTGGCTGCCGGACCGGGAGGGTCCCTCGGCGCAGACCCAGCACGGGGATGTGCTGTTCGTAGCGGTGGGTTCACTGGTCCCGGCGGCGTTACAGGCCGCCGAACTGCTCGAGGCCGAGCAGATCACCACGACGGTGATCGATCCGCGTTGGGTGCTGCCGGTATCGGACGCCATCGTCAAACTCGCCGAGAACTACCGGCTGGTGGTGACGCTGGAGGACAGCGGGCTGCACGGCGGTATCGGGTCCACCATTTCGGCGCGCTTGCGCGCGTCGGGTCTGGATGTGCCCGCTCGCGATATCGGTATCCCGCAGGAATTCCTGGACCACGGCAGTATCGCTCAGGTCCGCCAGGAACTGGGCTTGACCGCGCCCGATATCGCTCGCCGCGTTGCCGGGTGGCTCGACGCACCCTGATCGCCGTGCGCCCGGCTCAGGGGCGGCGACAGGCTTTTGCGGCCGGTCGCCCAAGGTAGTCGCGTGGTGTGCCGGACCCTCCCGGAGCGACCCGCGGAAGGGGCGCCGGGTCAGTCAGAGTCCGTCGGCGCCTGGGTCAGGGCCCCGGCGAGGGCATCGACCGTGAGTTCGCGTTGCCACGGCCGGGCGCCGTGGGATTTCAGAAAACCTTCGATCGCCTCGGCGACCTCCGCCGCCGATTCGGGGCCGAGCCGGTAGTCGGGCAGGCCGTCCCAGCACAGCCGGCGCACCAGATCCGGGGCGAGCAGATTCTCCACCGGTACCGACACCCGCTCCGAGATCTCCGTGATGGCGGCGCGGGCCCGGTTGAGCCGGGCGGCGGCCGCCGGGTCGCGGCGTTCCCAGCGGTTCACCGGCGGTGGGCCGTCGTACGGCTGACTCATCCGGGGGAGTTCCTCGTCGGGAAGGGTTCGGGCCCGTTCCACCGCGCCCAGCCATTCGCGGGAGTAGCGGCGTTGCCGGGGACCGCCGAACACCGGGAGCTCGCGTAGCTGGCCGATGGTCTTGGGGTCGGCATTCGCGGCGGCGATGATCGCCGAATCGGGCAGGATCCGCGACGGCGCGATATCGCGGCCCCGGGCCAGGGTGTCGCGGGTGATCCACAGTTCGCGCACGATCGCCAGCTGGCGGGCGCGGCGTAAGGTGTGGATACCGGAGGTGCGCCGCCACCGGTCCGGTTTCGGCGGGGCCGGCTCCGCGAGCCGGATATGTTCGAATTCCTGTGCCGCCCAGTCGGTTTTGTTCTGCTCCTGGAGCGACGCGGCCACCGCGTCACGGAGTTCGGGCAGCAACTCCACATCGAGCGCGGCGTAGTTCAGCCACGCCTCGGGTAGCGGCCGGGTGGACCAGTCCGCGGCGCCGTGCCCTTTGCGCAACGCCCGGCCGAGCAACTGTTCGACCATGGCGGCCAGGCCGACGCGGGGGTAGCCGGCGAGCCGGCCGCCCAGTTCGGTATCGAACAGTTTCGCCGGCCGCAGGCCGAGCTCCGCCAGCCCGGGCAGGTCTTGATCGGCGGAGTGCAGGATCCACTCCAGCTCGTTGATGGCGGCCGCCAGCGGTGCCAGCGCGCCGGATACCGGAATCGGATCGATGAGTACCGTGCCCGCCCCGGCCCGGCGCAACTGGATCAGGTAGGCGCGGGAGGAGTAGCGGAATCCCGAGGCGCGTTCGGCGTCGACGGCGAGCGGGCCGGTGCCGGCGGCGAGGCGCCGTGCGGCCTCGGCGACTTCGTCCGGAGTCGCACAGACCGGTGGGATCCCGTCGGCGGGAGCCAGCAGCGGAACCGCGGTGGGGGGATCGGGGAGCCCGGTAGCCGGTGTCGAGCCCGTCTGCGTGTTGCCTGCACCCGATTCCGCCGCCGGTGATTGCGCGGCGCCACCGTCCGGGCGGTCACCGGACAGGTGTTCGGGCTCCTCTACTACCGGCATAAAGGGCCACTCTACGTGGCCGAGGCTACGGCCGATATTCAACCACGGTCGGTGCGGCCCGGTGACGACGGCCGCAGATCGGTGATCCCCGCAGGTGGCAGGCCCGCCGCATAGGCGAGTACTTCGCCGAAACCTTCGACGTGCGGTGCCATCTCGGTGGTCCGCGCAGTCCAGGAAGCCCGCAGTTCCAGCTGATGCGCCCGCGGCGGCCCGGCGATATCCCCGTAGCGCACCGAACTCGTCGAGGTCACCGTGCCGCCGAGCGCGGTGAACGGCACATCACGCGACTCCAGCGCGTCCACCAGCCAGCTCCACGCGACCTCCGGCAGCAGCGGGTCGGCCGCCAGCGCGCCGTCGATATCGGCCTGGATATAGGCGACCAGCCGGAACACACCGTGCCAGGCTTCGTCGCCGTTCGGATCGTGTAGCAGGATCAGCCGGCCGAACGCGTCGCCCTCGGAATCGATGGGTACCACCGGGGAGTCCTCGTGGATCACCTCGGCGCCGAGTGCGTAGGAGTAGGGGGCGAGACGCTGCGGCGGCCGGATCGGGGACAGTTCGATCCGCGGGTGTACGGACGCGGCGCCCATCTGCGAAACGGCCGTGCGGAACGATACGGGTTCGTCGCCGGGCCCATCGTTCGGTGCGCCGTCGCGGATATCGAGCGGTGTCACGGGAGATGACGGTAGACCTGTCGCAGCCGGGGCGTGCGGAGGCGCGCCGGGCGACCGTTGTTGCTGGATGTACGGGCAGGCTCGTGGTAAATACCGCGCAACCATCCGGCGGCTTCCCCGGTGACCGGCGGGCCGGGGCCCGGACGCGGATCCGGTAGCGGTCCGGGCTTGCGCGCCCCGGCCCCGCGCGCCGAATACGATGGCCGGTGATGAGCACATACACGCGCCGCCAGTTGTCCGATGCCCCGTTCCTGGCCGCCGCATCCGGGGCGACCCCGGCCCGGCGGCCGGTGTGGTTCATGCGTCAGGCCGGGCGGTCGCTGCCGGAATACCGTGAGCTGCGGGCGGGCATCGGGATGCTGCAGTCCTGCTTCGACCCCGAACTGGTCTGCGAGATCACGTTGCAGCCGATCCGTCGTCACGGCGTCGATGCGGCGATCCTGTTCTCCGATATCGTCGTGCCGCTCAAGGCGGCCGGGATCGACCTCGATATCGTCGCGGGTGTCGGGCCTGTGGTCGCCTCCCCGGTCCGCAGCGCCGCCGATGTACAGACCCTGCCGCGGTTGCGTCCCGAGGAGGTCGGCGCCGTCACCGACGGGGTACGGCTGCTGGTCGGTGAACTGGGGCAGACCCCGCTGATCGGTTTCGCCGGCGCCCCGTTCACTCTGGCGTCCTATCTGGTCGAGGGCGGGCCCAGTAAGCATCACGAACGCACGAAGGCGATGATGCACGGCGATCCGGCCGCGTGGAACGCCCTGCTCGGCGTGCTCACCGATATCACCATCGTGTTCCTGCGGGCCCAGCTCGAGGCGGGCGTGGACGCGGTGCAGCTGTTCGACTCCTGGGCCGGCGCCCTGTCACTGGCCGATTACCGCCGCTATGTGCTGCCGCATTCGGAGCGGGTATTCGCCGAGATCGCCGACGCCGGTGTTCCGCGGATCCATTTCGGTGTCGGCACCGGGGAACTGCTGGGCGCGATGGGTGAGGCGGGCGCCGATGTGGTGGGAGTCGATTGGCGGGTGCCGCTCACCGAGGCGGTCCGCCGGGTCGGGCCCGGGAAGGCCCTGCAGGGCAATCTCGATCCCGCGGTCCTCTTCGCCGGCCGGCCGGTGGTGGAGGCCGAGGCGCGGCGGATCGCCGAGGAAGCCGATTCGGCGATCGCCATGGGCGCCGCGGGCCATATCTTCAATCTCGGCCACGGGGTGCTCCCGGACACCGATCCCGGCGTACTGACGGCCCTGGTGGAGTTCATCCACGAACTGTGACGGTCCGGGTCGGGGTACGCCGGTCGACCGGGTATACCGTTGGGAGTTCTTGTTCGCAGGTCGTTTTTCTTCGCCCGACCGCGTACGGGGTGAACGCCGTCGCGGGCGGGGAGCCGGATACGGTCTGAGTATGAGAATCGCGGTGGTCGGCGGGGGGATCAGTGGATTGGTCGCGGCCTACCGGTTGCGGCAGGCTCTGGGGGCCGACGCGGATCTCACCGTGATCGAGGGGCGGGACCGGCTGGGCGGGGTGCTGCGAACGGGAACGGTCGGCGGTGAACCGATCGACCTGGGCGCGGAGGCATTCGTGGGGCGGCGGCCGGAGGTACCGGCCCTGCTGCGCGAACTCGGCATCGCCGGCCAGTTGGTGCACCCGGCCGGACTCCGGCCGCTGATCTGGGCCGGGGGGCGTACACATCCGCTACCCGAGCGGACGCTCATGGGTATCCCGTCCGGCCCGGAGTCCGTCGCCGGGCTGCTGGACGCCGGAACGGTCGCGCGGATAGCCGACGAACCGGTCCGTCCCTTCAGCTGGCGGCCCGGTGCCGATATCGAGGTCTCTTCGCTGGTCGCCGACCGGTTCGGGGCGCAAACCGTGGCACGCAGCGTCGACCCGCTGCTCGGCGGTGTCTATGCGGGCACGGCGAGTTCGATCGGGCTCCGCGCCGCCCTGCCCACGCTGGCCGCGGCACTCGATCGGGGCGCCACCAGCCTCACCGCCGCGGTCTCCGCGACGCTGCCACCACCCTCGGACGCCCCGGTTTTCGGTGCGCTCCGCGACGGTTACGGGGTACTCCTGCGCGCGCTGGCCGAGCAGACTGCCGCGACTGTCACCCGGGATACCGAGGTCGCGGCCCTGCGCCGGGTAGCCGGTCGCTGGCGGGTCGATCCGGTCGGTGAGTTCGATGCCGTCGTCCTCGCGACCCCCGCCCCCGTGACCGCCCGGCTGCTGACCGGTATCGCCCCGGCGGCCGCCCGGGCGGCCGCCGGAATCGAGCTGTCGTCCTCGGCCCTCGTCGTCCTGGAATTGCCGAAGGACACCGCGCTGCCCCTGAATTCGGGTGTCCTGGTCGCCACGGGCGAATCGCTGCGGGCCAAGGCATTCACCCTGTCCAGCCGGAAATGGCCGCATCTCGCGGCGCGGGACACCGCGGTGGTCCGGGTCTCGTTCGGGCGGTTCGGCGACGATACCGCGGTGGCCTTGCCGGACGACGACCTCGTCGCCGTCGCCACGGCCGACCTCGCGACCGTCACCGGTGTCCCGATCGTCCCGCTGTCGGCGGCTGTCCAACGCTGGCCCGGCGGTTTGGCCCAATACGCGCCCGGTCACACCGAGCGGGTCGCCGAGATCGAATCCGCAGTGGCGGGGTTCGGCGATCTCGCGGTGACCGGTGCCTACCTGCACGGTGTGGGTGTGCCGGCCTGCGTCGCCGCGGCGACCACCGCCGCACATCACATCGCCACCGCGGCGGCCGATACCGGTTCCCGCGCCGACGCCCCCTAGTCCGAAAAGGCCGCACTCACCGGTCGTCTCGACTTCACCACCGCGCACCTGGGCTGGGCGGTATACGTCGTTCGGGCCCGTTTCGTTCCGGAGGGACAGCGCGGGCGAGGGCCGCGGAGAAGGGCGGAGTGCCGAACCGGACTTCCGGGGGCCCCGAACCCGCGCGGCCGGAGGCAGCGCAATATAGACAGTATGGCGCGACTCGACTACCAAGCCCTCAACTCCACTATTCGCTATCTGATGTTCTCCGTGTACCGGGTGCGGCCGGGTGCGCTGGGGGAGGACCGGGCGGCGGCGATCAAGGAGGCGCGAGCGTTCTTCGACGGCCTCGCCGATCGCGAGGTGGTGGTCCGTGGGATCTACGACGTGGCGGGTATGCGCGCCGACGCCGATTTCATGGTGTGGACCCATGCCGAGCGGGTCGAAGATCTGCAGGCCGCCTACGCCGATTTCCGGCGGACCACGGAATTGGGCCGGGCCAGCACCCCGGTATGGAGCAATGTGGCGCTGCATCGGCCGGCGGAATTCAACAAAAGCCATATCCCGGCGTTCCTGGCCGGGGAGGACGCCGGGAACTACATCTGCGTGTATCCGTTCGTCCGCTCCTACGAGTGGTATCTGCTGCCCGACGACGAACGCCGCAAGATGCTGGCCGATCACGGTAAAGAGGCGCGCGGCTACCCCGACGTGCGGGCCAATACCGTCGCCTCCTTCGCCCTCGGCGACTACGAGTGGATCCTGGCGTTCGAGGCACCCGAGCTGCACCGCATCGTCGATCTGATGCGGGACCTGCGGGGCCCCGCGGCCCGCCTGCATGTCCGCGAGGAGACCCCGTTCTTCACAGGTCCGCGCGTGGAGATCGATCAGCTGATCACCGCGCTGCCCTGAGCACCGAGAACCGACCGCCCGGGCGCGCCCCTGGAAATAGGGGCATGTGCGCCGGGCGGTCGGTACGTAACGTACCGCTGGGCAAACGGAGAGCTCACTCCGCTCAGCTGGTCGAGGGGTGCAGCCGCAGCGAAATAGAGTTGATGCAGTACCGCTTGTCGGTGGGTGTCGGGTAACCCTCACCCTCGAAGACGTGTCCGAGGTGGCTGTGGCAGTTCGCGCACAGCACTTCGACACGGCGCATCCCCAGCGAATCGTCGGCGCGCAGAATCACGGCGTCCGAGGACGCCGGATCGAAGAACGACGGCCATCCACAGTGCGATTCGAACTTCTCGGTGCTACGGAACAGCTCGGCCCCGCAGGCCCGGCAGCTGTACACACCCTCGGTTTTCGTATCCGTGTACTCGCCGGTGAACGGCCGCTCCGTACCGGCTTCCCGGAGTACGGCGTACTCCATCGGATCCAGTTTGGCGCGCCACTGCTGCGGCGTGAGCTGGATTTTCGGGGCGGGCAAGGAAGTATCCGCTTCGGAACTCATGCCTCCACGCTAATACGATCTCCCCGCGGAGTCTCGTCTCCGCTGCTCAGCTGCGTACGGCCTGCGTCTCGGCGACCCGGGCGGTGACGGGCTCGGGGTCGGCGGGTGCGCGGGACGCCTGTGCCGGGTCCGGTTCGATACCGGGCATCGCGACCGCGCCGGCGGTATGCCGGGAATCGGGGGCGGTCGCCATCCACTCGGGGTCCAGCCGCGGCAACCGGCCGGCCCGGCGCGCGGCCAGGTAGCGGTCGCCGAGCACACAGAACACCACGATCAGCAGCAGACCCCAGCCGAAGGTGATCCGCAGGTATTCGAGATTGCGGCCGATATCGGGCCAGCGGTCCGACAGCCATTTGTCGTAGGACATGAACCCGAATATCGCCAGCCAGGCCGGCCAGTTGCGCAGGACCGAATTGCGCAACACCACCGACATCAGGAACGGGAACAGCATCATCGAGTAGTACATCTGGCCGAGCGAGGCCAGCAGCCAGGAGGCGGTGAGCAGCACACCCGAGGCAGTGGTGACGAAGAACAGCTCGTCCTCGCGGTAATACTGGTACAGGATCCACAGCGAGATCAGCACCAGTACCGCCATGGACAGGCGGATACTCCAGGTGAGCCAGGGCGGCAGGCCGTAATACTCGGCATTGCCCGGAATGGCGCTGTTGAAGTAGTCGCGGGTCTCGAACAGGTAAGGGGCCGTCCGGCTGAAGAACTTCTCCGGGTCCTGGGACAGCGGCCAGGCGATCGCCGTCAGCAGGAGCGGGACGCCTAGGGCAGTGGTGAACACATTCCACTGTTTGCGCGCCAAGGCGATCAGCAGCAGCGGCGCCAGCGTGGGTTTGACCGCGATACTGAGCCCGAGCACCACCCCGGCCCACAGATCGCGTCTGCGCAACAACAAGATCAGGAACAGCATCTCGGCCAGCAGCAGGCAGCCGTTGACGTTGGTGAACACCAGCGTGTTGATCACCGTCTCCGACAGGAACATCGCCAGCAGCAGCACCGGGGCGGCGATCGAGCGCAGCGTGTAGTTGAACAACCGCAGCAGCAGGTACCAGGCGATCAGGATCGCCACCGCGTTGAGCAGGATGAACAACCAGCGCGACTTCTCGTAGTCGATCACCGCGATCGGTGCGATCAGCAGGGTGCCACTGGGCGGATACAGGTAGTGCGGGTCCACCGATTCGAAATTCGCCGTGTACACCGCGCGCCCGTTGAGGAAATCCAGCGAGGCCTGGTACACGGGCTTGTAGTCGTCGGTGACGAAACCGTTGACAGCCTTGATGAACACCCGGTTCAGCACGGTCATGACCGCCAGCGGCCAGAGCGCGAACCGGATCACGTCGGCGGTGGTTCGAGCAGTGCGGGGCTCGAGCTGTCGAAGGAACACCACGGCACGGTACACCGGATGGTGCCGTGGTGTTGCCGGGACCCACCCTCGCCGCGCGGGTTCGCCGCGGCGCAGCCCCCGGTCGCGGGCCGGTCGGCGGCCGCGGTCAGGCCGGGCAGGCGGCGCCGTCGCCCGGCAGCCGGCCGTCCTTCAGATACTCGACCAGGGCGGTCTGTGCGCATCCGGAATGCGCGCTGACCGGATGCCCCCAGCCCTGCCAGGTCATGGTCGCGTGCCGGGCGCCCGCGGCGCCGAGCGCGCCCGTCACCGAGGCCTGTGCGGCACCGGTCACCGGGTCGCCCGCGCCGGTGAGTACCAGCACCGGCAGCTCCAGGTCCTTCAGGGCCGGTGGGGCCTCCGTGGTGGGCCACGCCGAGCAGACCAGCATGGACAGCGCGGCCGGCCGGCCGAACGCCGGATACTTCTGTGCCCAGATCACCGAAAGGTCGGTAACCTGCGGCGCGGGCGGGGGCTGCGGTATATCGGTGCAGCTGTTGACGAACTGGCCGTCGCCCGCGGTCTCGTTCTCCTGGCGGTCGATGATCGCCTGCAGGGGGCCGCGGTCGCCCCGGTCGGCCGCCGACAGCGCGTCGGCGAGCTCGGTGATCCGGCCCGCCTGGTCGGCGCGCGGGCTGCCGAGGAATCCGGTGACCGCGGTGCGGACCGCGTTTGCCGAAATGTCGCCGAGTTGCCCGGCGGCGGCCTTCCCGACCAATTCGGTCACCTTCGCGCGGGGATCGGGGCCGAGCGAGCACGCGATTCCCGCACACTGCTGCGCGAACGCGGTCAGCGCCGCCTCCGCGCCCTGCACGGCGGTTTCGGTGCGGGTGATCGCGTCCACGCCGACGGGCGCCGGTGCGTCGAGGACGAGCCGGGCCAGCCGGTCACCGTATTTGCGGCCGTACTCCAGCCCCACCGTGGCGCCGGTACCGGTGCCGAGCAAGGCGATCCGCTCGACCCCCCATTCCCGGCGCAGTTGCTCGATATCGTCCGCGGCGTGCGCGGCGTCGAACGTGCCGTCGTAGGGCTGCAGGAAATCCCGGCAGGCGATGGTCCCGTTGCGGGCCAGTTCGGTCATCGCGGCCACCGGATCGCCGCCGGGCGCGAACTGCGCGTTGTCGTGCAGACCGGCGCGGATATCGGCGGGCAGGCAGTCGATCGCCTGAGAGCTGCCGATCCCGCGGCGATCCACCGCCACGACGGGGTAGGCGGCCAGCAGCGCGCTCGCCGGGCCGGTGACCATACCGGCGAGGGTCGCGGTGGAGGAGCGGTCCACGCCGGAGGTCAGCACCAGCGGCGGGACGTCGGCCGGGGTCTGCGGGAGCCGGGCCCGCACCGCACCGGCCCGGAAATTGCCGAGTACGGTGCCCGCGCTGTCGATCGGGGTCGAGAAGTCCGCGCATTCCAGGACCACGCCGGGCACTCCCGGACCCATACCGAGCTGGTCGAAGGTCTCGCGGGTGCAGTCGCGCCAGGCGAGGTCGTTCTCCGGTACTTCGGCCGCGGGCGGCGGCGGGACCTCGGCGGAGGTGGCGGGATCGCCTGGTGCAGGCGGATGTTCGACGGCGACATGCGGACGGTCCGAAGGGCCGGCACCGCATCCGGCGATCATGATCAGCAGTGCCGAGGCCGGCACCAGTGCCCGAGTCCAGCGCATGCGTTACAGCCTGCCAGGTCCGGTCCGGGCGTGCCTGCGCGGGACGCGCCCGCCCCCGGCCGGATACCACCCGGCCTGACCGGGCGGCGGTGTCCGCCCCGCGACCGTCACGTCCGTACCCAGCGGGTGAGCACCGTTCCGTCGGTATCGAACAGCACGTGGGCCGGCATCATCTGCCGGGCGAAGTCCTCGTGCGATACCGAGATCCGCCGTGCCGATCCGCCGGTCAGCAACGGCGCGGTGGTCAGGCAGACCTCGTCGACCACACCGGCGCCCGCCAGCGACCCGAACAGTTGCGGCCCGCCCTCGCACAGCACCCGCCGCAGCCCGCGGGCGATGAGCGCCGCCGGCACCGCCTGCGGTGCGATGAGGCGATCACCCACCTCGATCACCTCCGCGCCCGCATCGGCCAGCGCGCGTTTGCGCGCCGCGGGAGCGGCGGCGGTGGTCAGTACGAGGGTCGGCGTCCGGGCGGTGGTGATCACCCGGTGGTCCGGGGCGAGATCGGCGGACGCGGTCACGATCGCGATCGGCGGCGGATCGCCCGCGGGGTGGCCGCCGATACCGCGGGCATACAGGGCGCTGCGGAATTTCGGGTCGGTCTGCGCGCCGCCGTAGTTCTCGGCGCGGACGGTACCCGCACCGACCAGCACCACTTCGGCGAGTTCGCGCAGCAGATGGAACACCCGCTTGTCCGCCGGCGTGCCGAGTACTTCGGAGACGCCGCCGGTTCCGGTGACAGCGCCGTCGATACTGGAGACGAAATTGACCCGCAGCCAACTCCGTTCCGGATCGGGGGGATAGGCGTACAGGTCGGCCAGCTTCTCGTTGCCGAGGTCTGTGAGCTGGATCGCATCGGGGATACGCTGCATAACAACAGCTCATATCACGTCATTAGGCTGCATACATGCAAGAACGCCTCGTCGACCGCCGCCCGGAGGTCCCCGCCGACCAGTTGGTCGCCCAGATGGTGCCCCCGCCCATGTTCGACGAGGTCGGTTTCGACACCTACATTCCCGACCCCAACGAGCCGAGTCAGGCCGCCGCGGTCGCGGCGGGGCGCGCATTCGCCGGTAAGGTCGCCGCGATCCACAAGGCGACGCACAAGAAGTCGCTGTTCGGCAAGAAGAAGCCGACCCAGGGCGCGGGCCTCTACCTGGACGGCGGGTTCGGTGTCGGCAAAACCCATCTGCTGGCCTCGATCTTCCACAGCGCCCCGGCGCCGAAATCCTTCGGTACCTTCGGTGAGCTCACCAATCTGGTCGGCGCGCTCGGTTTCGGCAATGCCGTGGAACGGCTCTCGGCCAACAGTGTTCTGTGCATCGACGAATTCGAACTCGACGATCCCGGCGACACCATGCTCGTCTCCCGGCTGCTCACCGAACTGTCCGCGAGCGGAGTCTCTATCGCGGCCACCTCCAACACGCTGCCCGGGCAGCTCGGCGAGGGCCGCTTCGCCGCCCAGGACTTCCTGCGCGAGATCAAGAAACTCGGTGCGATCTTCGACACCGTGCGCGTGGACGGCCCCGACTATCGGCACCGTGACCTGCCACCCGCCCCCGAACCGAGCAGCCCCGAACAGCTGGCCGAACGGGCCGCCGCCGCCCCCGGTGCCACCCTGGACGATTTCGACGCCCTGCTGCACCATCTCAGCACCCTGCACCCGTCGAAGTACGGTGCGCTGATCGACGGGGTGTCCGCGGTCTTCGTCTCCGGCGTGCATCCGGTGACCGACCAGGCCGTCGCGCTGCGCCTGGTGGTGCTGGCCGACCGGCTCTACGACGCCGGCACCCCGGTGACCGTCTCCGGCGCGAAACTCGACCAGATCTTCTCCCCGGAAATGCTCGACGGCGGGTACCGCAAGAAGTACCTGCGCGCGATTTCCCGCCTGCTCGCCCTCTCCCGCTTCGAGGTCGCCGCCTGAGCGAGTCAGGCCCGGAGGCGTCGGTGGAGGTCACCACGCAGAGCCTTCCCGTGGCGATCGACACCCTGACAGTGAGCCGGGTCCGGAGGCACCAGCGCGGCATTACGACGTCCGGTTCCGCATATCCGATCGACATCGAACGAGCGCCGCTGGGCGATAGCCCGCGATCCTCGCCCGGTCCTCCCGCCGGGCCGTGGGACGCGCGGGCGCCACGCCGTTTCCGAGTTGACCAGGGGCTCGGTGGTTGGTTTGCTGGGGCGGGCACCACGCGGGGGGTGCCGTCGAATATCGATGGGAGTCCGCCATGGTTCATCGTCCGGCGCGGGTGCCGGCCGCCGTCCTCACCGGTCTGGTGGTGGCGTTCGGCCCGGCGACAGCGATGGGTCTCGCCGAGCCGGCGGCCGCTGTGGAGGCGGTGCCGGCCGATCGGTCGCTGCATCTGACCGGCGCCCCGAACGCCCGCGATGTGGGCGGCTACCGAACCTCCGACGGGCGGACCGTCCGCACCGGAATCGCCTTCCGCGCCGATCAGCTCACCAACCTCACCCCGGCCGACCTGGCCGAACTGAACCGGCTGGGCGTCCGCGAGGTCGACGATCTGCGCACCGTGTACGAGCGGGCCCTGGCCCCCGACCGGGTGCCCGCCGGCGCCCGGTCCAACTGGTACGACGTGATCGGCGCGGCCCCGCTACCGGAGCTGATGTCGACGCTGGCCGGTGGCACCGATCTGTACCGGGCGTTCATCACCGCACCGGGCGCGAATCAGGCGGTGGCCGCGGTGCTGCGCGATATCGTCGAAACCGGGCCCGCGGGCGGCGCGGTGGTGTTCCACTGCACCGCGGGTAAGGATCGCACCGGCTGGGTGGCGGCGGTGCTGCTCACCGTGCTCGGCGTCGACCGCGGCACGGTCACCGAGGATTTCCTGCTCTCCAACCATTACCGCCACGCCGCCCCCGGTGACGGGCTGGCCGGCGTCGAACGGGAATGGCTCGACGCCGCCTTCGATCAGGTTCAGGCGAGCTACGGCAGTTTCGACCGGTATGTCGGCGAAGGCCTGGGTTTGACCGCCGCGGAGGTCGAGGCGCTGAAAGCCCGCATGCTGGCCTGAGCCGGCTCAGAACACCAGTCGCAGCACGAAATCGTGGTGCAGTTGCCGGCCGACGGTGAAGGTTTTGGTACCCACCCGCTCGAACCCGAATTTGGCGTAGAAACGCTGCGCGCGCAGGTTCTGCTGGTTCACGCCCAGCCAGACGCAGGCGTAACCGGCGCCGCGAGCCCGTTCCAGCGCCGCCTTCATGAGTGCGCTCGACACACCCGTGCCGTGGTGGCCCGGCAGCACGTACATCTTGCTGATCTCGATCACCGGATCCAGCGCCACGGCCGCGGCGACGGCGGGATCGGCCGGCGCACCGCCGTGCAGGATCGCGTATCCGACGATCTCGCCGTTGTCGACGGCTTTGAGCACCGTGCGGGCCGGGTCGGAGAGATATTCGCCGAACCGTTCCCCGGACAGGACTTCCGCGAGGAACACGTCGATATCGTCGGGCTCGGTGCCCGGGGGACAAGCCAGCGGAAAGGTCGCGGCGGCGACATCACTGAGTGCTTCGGCGTCCCACAGCCCGGCCCGATCGACGGTGACAGTGGTCATAGCTCCATGAGACCACAGCGCCGGCGTTCCCCGGCGTGTGCGCAGGTCCCCTCGCCGGGAGCCGCCGCACCGCCGGGGCCGGCCGTTTCTCCCGACCTGCGGCGATGAGCCGAAAACCGGCGCCGGCTTTGCTGCCGGACGCATCCGACGTAATCTCTCGCCCATGAGGAGCGGGAACCGCATCGCAATCGTCGGTGCGGGTATCGCGGGTCTGGTCTGCGCGAAGGTCCTGACTGAGGATGGGTTCGCGGTCGAGGTGTTCGATCGTGCCCCCGATATCGGCGGCGTGTGGAGCGAGACCCGCCGTTACCCGGGCTTACGGGCGCAGAGCACCAAGTACACCTACCACTTCTCCGACCATCCGATGCCCAACGACTACCCGCGGGTGCTCGACGGCGCACGGATGCAGGAGTACCTGTCGAGCTATGTGCGTGCCTTCGGCTTGACCGACAAACTGCGCCTGCGCACCGAGGTGGTGGCCGCCGACCCGGTCGAGGGCGGCTGGCTGCTGGAGATCCGCGACGCCGACGGCGTGCACCGCACGTCGTGCGATCACCTGGTCATCGCCAACGGCGTCTTCAGCGGTCCCGAGATCCCGGATTTCGCGGGCGCCGCCGAATTCGCGCGCGCAGGCGGCCAGCTCGGGCACTCCACCCAGTTCCTCGATGTGGAGGCGGTACGGGACCGGTCGGTCGTCGTGATCGGCTACGGCGCCGCCGCCGGCGATATCGCCACCGAGATCAGCCGGGTGGCCGCCGACACCACGGTGGTCGCGCGCCGGCTGCTGTGGAAGATGCCGCGTCGGCTCGCCCCCGGAATCGACGCCGAACGGGTGCTGCTCACCCGCAGCGGCGCCGCGCATTTCGGCCGGCCCGACCCCGGCCGGATCGAACGGCTGTTGCACGGCCCCGCCCGCTCCTTCCGCGACAGCAACCTCGACCTCATCGAAGCCCTGGTGGCGCAGCGGTCCGGCGCGGCCGAACTCGGGCTGATCCCACCGGTACGGTTCGAACAGGCCCAGGACGGTGCGTTCGGCCTGGCGTCGGAGGGTTTCGCCGAGCAGGTGACGCAGGGACGGATCACTGTCCGCGGGCAGACGGCAGTGGTCGGGCTCGGCGGTGGCCCGGCCGGTCCGTACGCCGAACTCTCCGACGGGCAGCGGGTTCGCGCCGATATCGTCGTCTGTGCCACCGGCTTCCAGCAGCGGGTCCCGTTCCTGACTCCGTATGTGCAGCGGCAGCTCACCGACGACGACGGCAATTTCCGGTTGTACCGGCAGATCCTGCCGCTGGATGTCCCGCATCTGACCTTCGCCGGCTATCACACCTCGCTGCTCAGCGCGGTGCGCGCGGAAATCGGCGCGCACTGGACCGCGGCGCTGCTCACCGGGACCCTGGTCGTGCCCCCCGCCGAGACGATGAGCGAGCGGATCGACGCCCGGCTGCGCTGGCTCGACCAGCACACCCGTGGCCGGCATGTGCACGGCACGCTCACGCCGTACGCCATTCGCGATATCGACGAACTGCTGGGTGATCTCGGGGTCCGGCTCCCGCTGGCGGCCCGCGCCGCGCAGTGGTTGCGGCCGGTGCGGCCCGGCGATTACCGGGTGGTGTCGCGCCGCAAACGCGGTCCCGGCGGGCAGGCGGCGACCCCCGCGGCGACGAATCCGGCAACGGGCGGCCCGAACCCGGCAACGCCGAGGGGTGGGTCGACCCCACCGCCGGCGACGGGTGGACCGAGCCCGGTTCCCGCCGAGGGTGGACAGACGCCGGCCAATCCGCCCACCGCTCCGCTCGCGGTGGCCCCCGGCGTGCAGGGGGCGCGGGCTCCGCAACTCCACGCCCCGGTAGCGCCCGCGGATTCGCCCACCGTCCGGATCCCGGATGCCGTGGCCGCGAGCGCCGTCCGGACGGCAGCTCTGCCCGCCGTGGATCCCGCCGCCCGGACACACCCGGTCCCCGAGATCCGCCCGCCCGCACCTTCTCCGCCCGTGCCCTCCCGGCCGCCGGCCGCGGCGCGCCCGCCCGCACCGGGTCCCCAGGAACCCGTCGCCGTGCCCCGGCCCGTTCCCGCCACGCCGCCCGCGCCCCCGGCACCGGTGTCCGGGGCATCGATTCCGCCTCCCGCGGCGCCGCCGCACGTCACCCGGCCGCCCGCCGAGACATCCGGACCGGCGGCGGAGCCCCCGCGCCCGGCGCCTGACAACCCGGCCCCGGTGCCCCCGCGCCCCGCGCCCGACAACCCGGCGCCGGTGACGCCGCGCTCCGCGGCCGCACAGCAGGCCGCTGCCGAGGCGGCCCGCCGGGCGGCAGCCGAGCAGCGGGCCGCCAAGATCGCCGCCCGCTCCAACAGCGCGACGGTGCGAATCGATATGCGTACCGCACAGCCGCTGATGGAAGGACTTCCGCCGGCGAACACACACCCGGTGCCCGGCGCCGCGGCATCCGGCAGCCCCGAAACCGGCCAGGTTCCGCCGCGGACCGCGGACCGGCCGGCCGAAACGACAGCCCCTGATCCCGCCGCGGCCGGGACACCCGAGGTGCCGCCGCCCACGCATGCCGATGGATCGGCCGCTGCACCGGACGACGCCCGCGCGGGAATCGAAGCTCACGGCTACCCGGAGCAGTCCGCCGGTTCTCGCCCGGGCTACGCAGTACCGGCCGAGGACCGCGCCCCCGGGCAGCCTGGCCAAGCCGAAGAGACCTTGTTCGAAGCTGCCGGGTCGGGCTCGGCGTCACCCACGGCCGGACCACCCGCCGCGAACCCGGAACCGGCGGACACCGCTGTCACTCCCCGGGCGAGCGGATCGGCGCAGGTACCGGCGGAAGAGTCTGCCGCGAGCCCGGCGCGATCGGATGTAGTTTCGGCGGAAAGCTTGCGTCCGGCATCCGGAACGATCTCGGCGGAAGCTGACCGTCCCGCCTCCGAATCGACCCGGGCGCGCCCCGCATCCGATGCGGTCGGAGGTGACCGTCCCGCCTCCGGAACGATCACGGGGACCACCGCATCCGGTGCGGTCGGGCCCGAGAACCGAGCGGCGGAAGAGTCCGGCCCCCCGGCCGCGGTACCCGCCGCCGCGGGAACTTCCTCCGCCGTATCCGGCGAGCGGATGGCTCCTGCCGCGAGTTCCGCAGAAGTACCTACGCCGGCTGACGCACAGTCGGCCGATACCGACACCGAGACCGCGTCGGCTGCAGCGGAGCAGCGGTCGGTCCGAGAGGCAACGGCCACACCGTCGCTCGATTCGGGCGTGGCGGACGATGCGCGCAGCGCCGGCGTGCCCGCGGAGCAACGGACCGAGCCGGCCACAGCGATGCCCGCGACGGTTGCCGCGGACCGGGCGGCCGAACCGGCCACGGATCCCGCGAACGCGGGTGCCGGCGGGACCGCGACAACCGAGTCTTCGCGGGTATCCACGGAACGCGATGCGGACCGTCCGGCCGACGACACGACGCGGGAAGCCGCCGAGCGCCCCGCGTCCCGCTCCGCCGCCGTCCGGCGGACCTGAACCGGGCGTGGCGGATCTCGACCTGAACCTGCTGGTGGCGCTGCACGCCCTGCTCGAAACCAACAGCGTCACCAAGGCCGCCGAACGGCTCAGCACCTCACCGCCCGCGATGAGCCGCACGCTGGCGCGTTTGCGCCGCGTCTACGACGACCCGCTGCTGGTGCGCGCGGGCCGGGACCTGGTGCCGACACCGCGTGCGCTCGAACTCCGGTTCGAGGTGAGCGCGCTGGTGGAACAGGGCCGCGCGCTGCTGGCGAAACCGGATACCGTCGACCCCACCGCGCTGGTGCGCGGTTTCGCGCTGCACGTCGACGACGCGGTGCTGCCCGAACTCGCCGGTGGCCTGCTCACCGCCGCCCGCGCGCAGGCTCCCGGGGTCACGCTGCGTTTCGTCCCGGCCGACCCGGCCGGGGCCGCGAGTGCGCTGCGAGAAGGCCGGATCGACGTGGAGGTAGGGGTGATCGCACGGGCGGATCCGCAGACCCGGGTGGAACGTGTTCGTGGCGACCGGCTCATCGGCGTTGCCGCGCCCGGGCATCCGCTGGTCACCGAACGCGTCACCGTCGCCGCCTATGCCGCGGCGGCGCATATCAGCATTTCGCCGCGGGGGATCGCCCGGGACGCCATCGACGACCGGCTCGCCCTGCACGGCCGCACCCGCCGCGTCGTGGCGACAGTCCCCGATCTGACCACCGCGCTGCTGGCCGTACGGTCGGGCGTGGTGGTGTGCCCGGCACCGGCACTGGTCGCGGCCACCACACTGCCCGCGATGGGGCTGTGCGCCTTCGAGATCCCGCTGCCGCTGCCGGAGGTGACGATCTCGCTGGCGTGGCATCCGCGCAACACACCGGATCCCGCGCATGCGTGGCTGCGCACGTTGATCCGCACCGTGCTGGCGTCCGGCCATCCGGTGACCGGGACAGCGCGGGCGGCGAAGGTTGGGCGGGTCCCACTTGGGTAACTGCTGGACAGAAACCTGGCGCTGACCGGCAGTTGTGGCGCACTCTGGAAGAGCCGGTGTGGTGGTCGGGCCGGCGCGGTGTTCGGGTCAGATGGGTGGTCGCATGCAGACGAAGCGGCGAACGGAAATACGGTGTGGGCGCCGGACAATGTTGTCCGATCTGGGAATTTCGGACGGTCAGGCGCGCGGCGAACAGCCCGGGGACACCGCGTCCGGTTACGGCTGCCGCTGCGCCCGCTGTGTGGAAGCCCAATGGAACACCCAGCGCCTGAAGTACTGGCTGGCCGCCCGGCTGCTCGCGTTCGGTGCGGAGGAGGCGGTGGTGGACCGCCGGGTCGGACCGTTGACCGTCGATGTGTGGTGGCGGCGCGGCACCGAACAGTTCGCGATCGAGGTGCGTTCCGGGCCACTGACTCAGGAACTGGCGCAGCACCATACGGACCAGTTGAAGGCGCTGGGTTATGCCGGGGTGCTGTGGCTGTGTGCACCGGGGTTCTGGGTGTCGCAGCTGCCGGCACTGGGTATCGCCGATCTGGCGCCGGAGTCGTGCGAGTACCGGGCGGTGAGCGGGATGCTGGAACTCGGTTCCGAGGGTTTCGTGGTGCCCGGCGAACGGCCGTACGAATTGCGTGAGTTCCTGCGCGAGTGGGTGGCCGGTGAGGTCGCGTGGGGTTACCGCGATCATCTGAGGAAGGGTTGGGCGGCTGTGACCGACTGGGAGAAGCACACTCGTACTCAGGCCCTGATGCTCGAACAGCAGCGTCAGGAGCTGATCCAGCAGCGCACGGCGCTGGCCGTGGCCCGGCAGGCGGTACGGGACAAGAAGCACCAGCTCGAGCGCACCCAGGCCCGGCTGGAACGGACCGCCCAGCGGGCGCGGGAGCAGGCCGAGGCGGTGGCCGCGGCGGGCCGGCGGATCGCCGATCAGGAGCGGGTGCACCGGGCGCTGGAGGACACCATCCGACGGCTGCACAAGACCATCGACAACTGGCAGGTCGTCACGGTTTTCGTGATGTTGTTGCTCGCCACCTTCCTCGCGGCGACCATGGTCATCAAACCCTGACCGCGGCGGGACGGCCGGTGCGCGGCTGTTCGCCGGCCGACAGCCGGAACGGCGTCCGATCCCAACGCCATTCGTGCCGGACGGCCAGCGCGAGCAGATCGATCGGGGCCAGCCCGCGCGCGGTCCGCAGTTCCCCGAGTGCGGGCCACCGCACCGGCCCCTCGGCCAGCAGCTCCACCAGCTGTCGCTCGATATCCGCGGGCACCGGGTATGCGGCGAGTTCCGCTTCGCCCAGGGCGCTGCCGGTCCACAGCATCCAGCCCCACCCGTTCTCGTGCGCCCACGCCCGGGCCGCGCGCGCCTTCTCCCGGTTGCCGTGGAAACCGATATGCCCCAGTGGTTGCACATCGATCAGTGCCCGGCGGCCGTCGGCGAGTTCGGCGACGAGTGTCGGAAAGTGCACCTGTTCGGCACCGTCGACGCGATAGCCGACGGCATCGGGATACTCCTGGAACGTCCGGATGCGGTCGTCGTTGTCCAGCAGCCGCATCAGGCGCGCCTCCAGCCCGGAGTCGAAACCGATATCCCGGCCCGGTTTGTGCAGATAGAACCGGCCGCGCCCGTCGTCGGCGAGATCGAAGGAGCGCGCCGCCGCGGTGGGCAGCGGCGCCGCGGCCACGGCCCGCCGCGGCCATTCGATCCGCTGCGGCCACGGGGCGGGCGGCCCCGCGGGCGAATCGGTCTCCCGCAACCGGGACAGCAGGTGATTGGTCTTCTTGCGCCACGCCACGATCCGCTGGGTCACGAATCCCGCGACCCGTTTCGCGTCGGCGGCACTGTGCCCCGCCAGTCGCAATTTCAGGTACGCCAGATCGTTGACGGCGATATCTCCCTCGGTGGCATAGGTTTCGGCCAGCAGCGCGCGCGTGAGCACCGAATCCCGCGTGCCCACCGGATAGCGCCGGGCGTACACCGGTATCGGCAGCCGCCCGGAGCGCGCCGTATGCCGCAACAGTTCACCGACGGCCTTGGTATGCAGTTGCCGCGCCCGATCCCGGGAGAAATCGAACCGTGCCCCGATCCGGGTGAGCGTTTCGGGCCGCTCCCCGGTGATTCCCAGCCGCAACCTCAGAATGGTCGCGGCGCGTTCCCGGTCCACCGCGTACTCGTCGATCAGCACGCCCAGCGTGTGCGCACACTCCTCGAGTTCGAACGACAGATGCTCGCGCAGATCGTCGGGAAAGTCCGCGGCGTCGCTGCCCGTCCCCTCGGTGACCTTGCCTCGGACTGGTTCCGCCTGCACACACACCCCCTTGTCGGGATCCCGGTTCACCGGCCGCTCGCGTTCGTGCGGGCCAGCTTATCGGCGGCCGCCGACAAGATCGCGCACCGACCACCGGATCCCGTGGCGACCGCACCGGTTCGCCCGGCGAACGCACTGTCTGCGGACGCCCGCGGTGTGATCTAATGTGGTTTGCCGAGAGTGTGCTGACAGTGGATCGAATCGGGCGCCGCGTACCCGCCCGCCCGCCCCGGCCGCCGGACTCCGAGACACCGCGGATACCGGTGCGCTGCTCCGACCGTCCGATGTGGAGGCGCTCGTGCTGCATACCGATATCCCGACCCGCGGCGAGATCGAAGCCCTCGCAAGCGTCACCGAACCGTGGTGTGTCTCGATCTACACGCCGACCGAATCGGAGACCGCCGATCCCGATCACCACCGGATCGCCTTCTCCAACCAGGTGCGGCAGGCGCTGGACCTGGTCACCGATCCCGCGGCCCGGGCGGCGCTCGCGGAAGAGTTCGACGACTACATCGACGACGCGGCGTTCTGGCGTTTCCAATCGCGCACGTTGGTCGTCCTCGCGACACCGGCCCGAATCCGGGCCTACCGGGTGCCCAACCAGTTGAACGCCTCGGCCACCGTCGGCGACCGGTTCTACCTGAAGCGACTGCTCCGGGCGGTGACCTTCCCGCAGACGGCCTTCGTTCTCGCGCTGGCCGAAGGCGGTGTCCGCCTGGTCGAGGTCACCGCCGACCGTCCCGCCCGCACCGTTCCGGTTCCCGGTCTGCCCACCAGCGCCGCCGATCATGCGGGCAAAACCAGCCTCGGCGATCGCGCCCCGAAACGCCGCGTGCAGGGCGACGAGGGCCGCAAGATGCGGGTCCGCCAGTACGCGCGCGCCGTCGACGCCGAATTGCGCGACGTACTCGCCGGCCGGGACACCCCGCTGATCCTGGCCGCCACCGAACCGATCGATTCGCTGTTCCGCTCGGTGAACAGCTACGACAGCTTGCTGGACGAGAGCATCCCCGGCAACCCCGAGCACCTGTCGGATCATGAGCTGGCCGACCGCTCCCGGGAAATCCTCGACCGTCATTACGCCGCGCAACTCGCCGGTCTCGTCGATTTGCTGGAACGGCGCCGCAGCGAGGGCCGGGCCGCCACCGATATCGCCGATCTCGCGCACGCGGCGGCCGCCGGGGCCGTCGGTACCCTGCTGGTCGATATCGACGCCTCGATACCCGGCACCGTATCCGCCGACGGCGCGGTCACTTTCGCCGAACCCACGGCGGCCGAAGCGCCCGGCATACTCGACGAGATCAGCCGCCGCGTCCTGCTGACCGGCGGCGAGGTTCTCGCCGTCCGCGCGGCGGACCTCCCCGACGGCGCACCGATCGCGGGCATCCTCCGCTACGCCGCGTAGACCACTCGAGCGGCTTCGTCAGCCGCGGCGCTTGCGTACGGCCGCGGCCACATCACGGGCGAGGTCGGCGGGCAGTGCCGCGGCGAAGACATGGTGCAGAACCACCCCGCGCGGCCAGCCGGTGAGGACAACGGCACGGCGGATCGCGGTACGGCAGGCACGCAGATGTGCGGCGTTGTGGCCGGGGTCGACGTCAGGGCCGGTGGTGAGCAGGAACACCACATACCGTTGAACGGCCGCCGCCGCGGCATCCAGGCCGGCCTGCTGCTCCGGCGTGCGGTCGGGGACGTTCATGGCGGGCCTCTTCCTCTGCCGTGGATATCGCCCACGGACACCCGCCCGTTTCGGCGGCCGCCCTGGCGCCTGTCCCGCACAAAAGAAAAGGCCCGGCTCGAAAGCCGGGCCTGAACTATCCAGATATGGTGCGCGATACTGGGATTGAACCAGTGACCTCTTCCGTGTCAGGGAAGCGCTCTCCCGCTGAGCTAATCGCGCGAGGTGGAGACGGGAATCGAACCCGTGTGCACGGCTTTGCAGGCCGTTGCCTCACCACTCGGCCACTCCACCGCGCAAAGGGGGAAGGCATTCTATGCGCCTGGCCCTACCTCTCGAGCGGATGACGGGATTCGAACCCGCGACCCTCACCTTGGCAAGGTGATGCGCTACCAGCTGCGCTACATCCGCATTTGCATCTCCGGCGGGCGTTGCGGCCCTCCGTGGTGCGAGACAGAACATTAGCGGACATACCGCGAAACCTACAAATCGCCTGGTAGAACCCCTTGAATCACATGGCTGTCATTCACCGCGGCGACGGCCGTGCAGCGAATCGGGGCGGAGTGGCAACAGGCCGGCGGTTTCCTGGCCGCCTGCCCCCGTAGCATCCGTCAACCGGGACGCCGAGGGATGACAACCACGTGATTTGGCGGCGAACGGGTGGTGCGTGTTAAGGTTCCTACTCGTTCGGAGGGCATCGAAAGAAGCCGCCGAACAGTTCTTCCCGGTCTCATAGCTCAGCGGGAGAGCGTCCGCCTCACACGCGGAAGGTCGCTGGTTCGATCCCAGCTGGGACCACCGGAATGCCCTCTGATCAGTACAGGTCAGAGGGTATTTTCATGCCACGCCACCGAAGTCGGACGCCTGCCCGCCGGTCGGGATCCGCGCTCGGCGGGCCCGATCCCGGCAGCGGAGGCCGTCACTGTGTGGATGTGTCGTTCGGGGGTATCCGAACGGCAGGGATCCGATGAGCCGTCTTCGAGCATCGCTTCCCGCAGCACATCAGGAGGTACTCATGTTCGCCATCGCTGCTGCCGTCGTGTTCGGTTTGGCGCTCGTCTTCGATCTGACCGACGCCACCCTCGGTGAAGATATCAACGGCGGCACGCTCATCATCATCGGACTGTTGTTGCTCGCACTGCACCTCGCGGGCTTCGGTACCGGTCCGCGGGCCGCATCCGGCGGCCGCGGGTGGACCTGGCGGCGCGTGCGCCGCTGAGCCGCGGCCGGTCCGGACTCGGCGGGCAGGGGCATAGGGGTGTAAATCCGGCTGTTCGAGCAGGTCAGCGGACATACTAGGGCAATGCCAACCTATGCCCGTATGTTGCCGGCGGTCGTGGCCGGATTGCTCATCGTCTTCGCACCCGCCGCGACGGCCGTTCCGGCCGCGGGCGGTTCGCAGGCCCAGGCACCGTTTCCGCTCGCCCTGCAGCCGGACGGGGTGCACGCGCCGTCGGCGGCGCTGGCAGAGGCGAACACCGGGTTGCTCGTGTGGTCGCGGCAGCCGGACGTCCGGATGCCGATCGCCAGTATCACCAAGGTCATGACGGCGGTGGTGGTGCTCGAATCGGGTGATCTCGAGCGGCCGGTCACGGTTTCGCAGTCGGCCCTCGACTCGTCGGCCGCCTACGGTGGCAGCAATGCAGGTCTGGTCGCCGGGGAAGTTCTTTCCGCGCGTCAGTTGCTGGACGCGATGATGCTGCCGTCCGGCTGCGACGCCTCCTATGCCCTCGCCGAGGCGTTCGGGCCGGACCGGGATGCTTTCGTCGCGAAGATGAACGCGACCGCGCGGCGGCTCGGTATGCCGAATACGCATTTCAGCGATCCCAGCGGGCTCCCGGTGCCGGATGACTACGCCACCTACTCCACACCGGCGGAACTTGTGCGGCTCGGCAGGCATGCAATGGGCAACCCGGTGTTCCGGGAGATCGTCGGTACGCCGGTGCGGCATCAGCCCGCCGGCCCGGCGAACCGTGCCCACGTCTGGGAGAACACCAACGGGTTGCTCCGCGAATATCCGGGCACCACCGGTATCAAAACCGGCTCGACCGATGCGGCCGGCACCTGTCTGCTGTTCGAAGCCGTACGCGGCGGGCAGCGCCTGATCGGCGTGGTGCTGAACAGCTCACCCCATGATCTCGACGCCGCCACGGCCGATGCCAGGCGCATCATGGACTGGGGTTTCGTCCCGATCATCAGCGGTCTCCCCGTCGGCTGACGGAGCGGGCAGCAGTCCGGATGCCGGGGCCGGGCACGGCTCTGCCGAATCGACCGATCGATTCGAGGCCTGGCGTCCCGGCCCGCCGGACGATGGGCCGGAACGGCTCCGGTGAACCTACGGCGTCAGCAGCCGGTACCGACGAAATTGCCGATGGTGCAGACGGATTCGTGACTGAGCTTCCAGGTGCCGCCGATCTGCTTCCAGGTGAGATCGAAGGTCCACGGCTCGTAGCCCTCGGTGGTGGTGACCAGGCCGGCGGCGGCCGTATCGCCGGTGACGGTGACCGGACCGGGGATATCCCAGCGCCAGCTGGGTGGCGCGATCGCGATCAGCGCGGCGGCGGCATCGAAGGCCCGTAAGCCGGCCTCGCCGGTTTCGAGTTCGGCGGCGCGAGCCGAGCGGGGCGCGTTGATATTGAACAGAACACCCATCTTGGCCTTCAGCTCACCGGCGGTGGGGGCGGCGGTGAGCCGCGGAGCGCTGATCGGCGCGGCCTGGGCGAGGGCGGCAGGACCCGCGATGCCGAGGGTGCCGAGTGTGGCGGCGGCCGCGAAGCTCAGGGCAGCCAGCTTGTTTCGTGTGCTGATCATCAGTTCGGTACTTCCTGTCGTGTCCGCCGGTCCGATGCCGGGTGGGCGCACTGTTAAGGTGAGCCTATCCAAACACAAAGCGGGCATGGGTGGAAGTGCCTGCGCGCGGACGGGACGCCGCGGCGGACGGATAGAGACGAGCCCGGTCCGCACCCGGTGCCACCGGGCCGCGTCAGCCGACCGTGAAACCGCCGCTCGGATCGGTGTCACGGGCCTCCTCGAACCCGTGCAGCAGGGCGGCCATCTCACCGACCAGGCGATACATCGCCTCGACCGCCGCGGTCTCGACGGGGTCGCCGGATCGGAATTCCGGGGTGCCGGTATTCATCGGGTTTCTCCTCCAGGGACCGGCCCGCCGGTGGTGGTGCCCCGGCGACGACGTATTCCGCGCGAATCGGGACGGCTCCGCGGTCGCGCGTCCGAAGGGGCGTGGATTCGCGGGGCGGAAGTCCGCCGACGTCGCGTTCGGTTGTGGTGACGGAGACGCGGATCAGCGGATCGAGTCGGGGTCGAGCAGTTGTGGGGGCGTGTGCACCCGCAGCGGGGGCGGTTCGCTGTCGTAGCGTTCGATTTCCACCAGGCAGCTGTTGGCGGACGGCCCCTGAGTCAGTGCGCTGGTGCCGATATCGTTGGTGACCGTGTTCGGGTTGCCGTGGACATCGAGCGATCCGGGGTCGACCGGGTCCAGGGGGTCGTACCAGGCGCCGGTTGCCAGTTGGACGACGCCCGGCCGGACCGCGTCGGTGATCCGGACGCCGGCGAGCAGGGCGCCGCGGTCGTTGAAGACCCGGACGATATCGCCGTCACGGAGATCGCGCGACGCGGCGTCGGCGGGGTTCATCCGCAACGGTTCGCGGTCGCGGATCTTCGATTCCCGGCTGGTGACGCCGTGATCGAGCTGGCTGTGCAAACGGGTCGCGGGCTGGTGGGAGAGCAGGTGCAGCGGAAAGCGCTGCGCCGCCGGGCTGCCGAGCCATTCCCGCGGCGGCAACCATGCGGGGTGGCCGGGGCAATCGGGGTATCCGAAACCGGCGACGGTGGAAGAGAAGAGTTCGATCCGGCCGGAAGGGGTGCGCAGGGGGTGGCGGTCCGGATCGTCCCGGAACTGTTCCAGCACATGACGGGCGACCGGCAATTGCGGTCGCAGATCGAGGGGGCCGCCGGCGCGGAACTCCGCGTAATCGGGTAGCCGGATCCCGGCCGCCGCCGCATTGCCGACCGTGGTGCGCCACAGCTGCTCCAGCCATTGCCGCGCGGTACGTCCCTCGGTGAATCGTGCGCCGAAACCGAGCCGCTGCGCGAGACCGGAGAAGATCGCGTAGTCGTCGCGCGCCTGCCCGTACGGCTCGAGGGCCTGCTGCATCGGCGTGAGCCAGTGATCGCTTCGCCCGCCGGCGAAATCCTCGCGCTCCGCGGAGGCGGTGGTGGGCAGGACGATATCGGCCATCCGGGCGGTCGCGGTCCAGCTGATCTCGTTGACGATCACGGTGCGCGGCCGCGACCAAGCCCGCCGCAGCCGGTTGAGGTCCTGGTGGTGGTGGAACGGATTGCCACCGGCCCAATAGATCAGGTCGATCTGTGGGTAGGTGAGAACCCGGCCGTCGTAGGGAACCGTGCCGCCGGGGCGTTCCAGCATCTCGCACAGCCGGGCAACCGGAACGACATCCGGTACCGGGTTGCCCGGCTGCGGTAGCGCGCCGATCTCGAAGGGCACGTAGCGGCGCTGCATATTGTTGGTCATCCCGACCCCGGTGCCCATGAGGACTCCGCCGCCCGGCAGGCCGATATGCCCGAGAGCGGCCGCGAGTGCCCAAGCGGCCCAGTAGCTTTGCTCCCCGTGTTCGGCGCGCTGCAGGGCGAACGGCAGGCCGATCAGGCAGCGGTCGTGCGCCATCAGCCGGGCCAGCTCGCGGATTTCGGGTGCCGGGACGTCGGCGAGGCCGGACGCCCATTCCGGTGATTTCGGGATACCGTCGCGGTGGCCGGTGACGTACTCGGCGAGGCGGTCGAAACCGGTGCAGTAGCGGTCGAGGAAGACGCGATCGTGCCGGTTCTCGGTGATCAGGGTGTGCAGCATCGCGAGCATGATCGCGGTATCGCTGTGCGGACGGCAGGGGATCCAGCGGGCGCCGAGGGCCGGATCGCAGTCGTCGCGCACCGGCCCGATATGGACGATATCGACCCCCGCGCCGCGCAGCGCGGAAAGCCGCGCCGGGTCCGGATGTGCTCCGATACCACCGGGATTGACCTGTGTATTCCGTTGTGCGGCGCCCCCGAAGAGCACGATCCGGGCACAGTGCCGGGCGATCTCCTCGGTCGTGGGCGCCTGCCGGGCCGCGAAATAGGCGTTCATACCGAGGACATGGGGTATGAGCACTTCGGCCGCGGCGAAGGAATAGGTGTTCACGGAGGCGGTGTAGCCGCCGAACAGTTGCAGGAAGCGGTGGATCTGTCCTTGGGCGTGGTGGAATCGGCCGGCGCCGGCCCAGCCGTAGGAGCCGCCGTAGATCGCGCGGTTCCCCCTCTCGGCCCGGGTGGTCCGTAGCGCTTCGGCGGTGATATCGAGGGCTTCGTCCCAGCCGACCTCGACGAACGGTTCGCGGCCGCGCAACGACGGGTCGGCGGCTCTCCGGTCGCGGTAGTAGCCGAGGCGTATCGCGGGGCGGGCGATCCGGTGGCCCGGGTCGTGGAGCGCGGCCAGCGAGCGCCCGAGGGGAGAGGGGTGGGGATCCGCGCTGTGCGGAGTCACCGCCAAGCTGCCGTCGGCGGCCGTCCCGACGACGTAGTTTCCCCAATGGGTGGCGGTGGGCCGGGCTCGCGTCATCGCCCTCCAGTGTGCACGGGGCCCCGGGAGGACGGGGCCCCCGGTGGCGGTACGGCCCATACGATCCGCACCGCCGCTGCGTGTCGCGGGCCGGTGCCGGCCAGGCCCGAGCGGTACCGATCAGGCGTTGATGGCCTGCCGATGGCCGTCGGCACGCGCGATCTCGATCTTGCGCGGCTTGGCCTTCTCCGCGACCGGAACCGTCAACCGCAGCACCCCGTCGCGGTAATCGGCGCGGATGTGCTCGGTATCGAGGCCCTCGCCGAGGAACAACTGCCGGCTGAACACCCCGCGGGGACGTTCCGCGGCGATCATCGACCGGCCGGAATCGAGCTCCGGCCGGGTGGCCCGCACGGTGACCACATTGCGTTCGATATCGAGGTCCAGAGATTCCACGTCGATACCCGGCAGGTCGAATTCCACCAGGAATTCGTCACCCTCGCGCCAGGCGTCCATGGGCATGACGGCCGGGCGTGCCGCGGTACCGAACACCTGCTGTGTGAGGCGATCCAGATCGCGGAAAGGATCGGTGCGCATCAGCATGGTCGCCACCTCCAACTCACTCCGTTCTTGATTGAAGGGATCAGATAACTTCTGCCATCTGACACAGATTTTTTCTACCATTACCAACATGTGAGTGCAAGACGTTAAACTAGAAAACCTCATTACAGAGCAGACGAGGACGGGTATGGATCCACAGCGGCGCGATCACCGTCTGCCCGGGTCGGGACAGGCGGTGTATGCGATCTCGGTAGCGGCCGATCTGGCCGGTGTCGGGGTGCAGACATTGCGTTTGTACGAACAGCACGGCCTGATCACACCGGAACGCAGCGCGGGCGGTACCCGCAGATACAGCGGTGATGATCTGGCGCGCCTGCACCGCATCACCACACTGGCGGCGCAAGGGGTCAACCTCGCCGGTATCGGCCGCATCCTCGAGCTCGAAGACGCCAACGCCGCGCTGCTGGCCGACCTCGACCGGCTGCGCACCCGCCGCCGCTCCCGCGACGGCGGCTGACGGTCGCGCCGGGGTCGCGCGGGCGGGCGCTCTGCGCATTGCTATCTTGAACGACGTTCAAGCTGGGTGTGCGAAGGATGGCGTTATGAACGGTGTCGAGGACTCGCGGGCGCCGAAGACTCGCACCACCGCGCGGGATATGGCGCAGATCGCGGTATTCGCCGCGCTCATCGCGGCGCTGGGTCTGCCGGGTGCGATCACAGTGGGCTTCAGCGGGGTGCCCATCACCGTGCAGACCCTGGGGGTGATCCTGGCGCCGGCAGTGCTGGGTGCGCGGAAGGGCACCGCGGCGGTCGCGGTGTTCATCGCGCTGACGATCATCGGCCTGCCACTGCTGTCCGGCGGGCGGACGGGTCTGACCGCGCTGGCCGGTCCGAGCGCCGGATACCTGCTCGGCTGGATCCCGGCGGCGCTGGTCATCGGCCTGCTCACGGCGCGGATCGTGCCGAAGTATCCGCTGGTGCCCGGGTTGCTGATCAACGCGGCGGGCGGGATCCTGGTCATCTACCTGTTCGGCACGCTCGGGCTGCTGGTGCGCACCGACCTCGGTGTGCTCGCCGCCATCGAGGCCAACGGGGTCTTCCTGCCGGGTGACCTGCTCAAGGTGGTCGTCGCCACGATGGTGGCCAAAGGTGTGCACCGTGCTTATCCGGGTTTGATCCGTGCGTAGCCCCGAACTCGGCGGCGCGGGCTCCGCGCCCGCGCTGGACCTCGCCGGCGTCACACTCACCTATCAGGAACTCGACCGCGCCGTCGACCGCTGGATCGAGCGGTACGAACCGGGTCCACGCGGTTACGACGCCTCCGCACTGCCGGTCGCCGACGCTCTGGTCTGCATCTGCGCGGCCGCCCGCCGCGGGGTACCCGTCGCCGTCGAGGACCCGGCGGCGCGGCCACAGCGGGGCGAATGGCCTACCGAGGCTTTTCTGCTGGCCGCCACTCCCGGCCCCCCCGGGCGGCCGCGGCCGCTGGCCCGTACCGCGGCCTCCTGGTACGACAGCTTCCCGGTGTTCACCGAGATCACCGGCGTGACCGCCCGGGACCGGGTACTGATCACCGGACCGTTGCACGCGACCATGCATCTGTTCGGGGCGTTGCACGCCCTGTGGCGCGGTGCCTGCGTCACCGACGACCCCGCCCGGGCCACGGTGGTGCACGCCGTCCCCG
>NZ_JARWPM010000108.1 GCF_029869215.1 Nocardia carnea | reverse complement strand
TTCTTACGAGCTGTGAGTGGTACACATACCCCCGGAACCGAAGGCGACGGCGGTGGTGCCGAGTCTTACGAGGCCTCGAGTGGTTCGCATAACCCCGGAACCGAACGTGACCACGGCGGCGCCGAGTCTTACGAGGCCCTCAGTGGTTTTTGCCCCTGGGCCCGGGGGGGGGGGGGGGGGGGGGGGGGGGGCGCCCGCCGGGGGGGGGGGGGGGGCGGGGGGGCCCCGGGGGGGGGGCCCGCCCAAGCCTCAGACACCTGCGGCTGCGCTAGGGGCCAAAACCACTGAGGGCGTCGTAAGTCTCGGCGCCGCCGTGGTCACGTTCGGTTCCGGGGTTATGCGAACCACTCGAGGCCTCGTAAGACTCGGCACCACCGCCGTCGCCTTCGGTTCCGGGGTTATGTGAACCACTCACAGCTCGTAAGACTCGGCGCCGCCGTGGTCCGTTTCGGGGTTATGTGGATCTCCGAAGGGCTCGCTGACACGGCGCCGCCGCTGGGCGCCTGAGGGGACGTGGCAGCGGCCTCCCGGGTCGTCTTGCAGGGTGCTCAGAGGATCGGGGCGGGGGTGTAGCGGGCGGCTTCGGGGTAGGCGTCGGTGAGTTTGCCGACCTGGGCGACGACCTCGGCTATCTGGGCGTCGGCGGCACCGATGAAGGCGGATTTGTCGGCCAGGGCGGCGTCGAGGGCGGCACGGTCCAGCGGCAGGCGGTCGTCGGCGGCGAGGCGGTCGAGGAGGTCGGGTTCGCGGCCCTGTTCGCGCATCGCCAGGGCGACCGCGACCGCGTGTTCCTTGATCACCTCGTGGGCCGCTTCCCGGCCGACCCCGGCGCGGACCGCGGCCATCAGGATGCGGGTGGTGGCCAGGAACGGCAGGTAGCGGTCCAGTTCGCGGGCGACCACCGCCGGGTAGGCGCCGAATTCGGCGAGCACCGTCAGGAACGTCTCGGTCATCCCGTCGAGCGCGAAGAACGCGTCCGGTAGCGCGACCCGGCGCACCACCGAGCAGAACACATCACCCTCGTTCCATTGCGCGCCCGCGAGTTCGGCGGCCATCGACCCGTACCCGCGCAGCACGACCTGCAGGCCGTTCACCCGTTCACACGAACGGGTGTTCATCTTGTGCGGCATGGCCGAGCTGCCCACCTGCCCGGGCTGGAAACCTTCGGTGACCAGTTCGTGGCCCGCCATCAGCCGGATGGTGTGCGCCAGCGACGACTGCGCGGCACCGATCTGCACCAGTGCGGAGAGCACATCGTGGTCCAGCGAACGCGGGTAGATCTGCCCGACGCTGGTGAGCACGGTGGCGAAGCCGAGGTGGCGGGCCACCTGCTGTTCCAGTGCGGCGAGTTTCGCGGAATCGCCGCCGAGCAGGTCCAGCATGTCCTGGGCGGTGCCCATCGGGCCCTTGATCCCGCGCAGCGGATAGCGGTCGATCAGCTCCCGGAGCCGGGTGAGCGCGATGAGCAGTTCGTCGGCGGCCGAGGCGAAGCGTTTCCCGAGTGTGGTCGCCTGGGCGGCGACATTGTGCGAGCGGCCCGCCATCACGAGGGTCTGGTATTCGGCGGCGCGTTCGGCGAGCCGCGCGGCCACCGCGACCCCGTGCGCGTGGATATGTTCCAGAGAGAGCCGGATCTGCAGCTGTTCCACGTTCTCGGTGAGATCGCGGCTGGTCATCCCCTTGTGCACATGTTCGTGGCCGGCCAGGGCGTTGAATTCCTCGATCCGGGCCTTCACATCGTGACGGGTCACCCGTTCGCGTTCGGCGATCGACGCCAGGTCCACCTGTTCGACGGCCCGCTCGTAATCCTCGACCACCCCGGGCGGAACCTCCACACCCAGTTCCGACTGGGCCCGCAACACCTCCAGCCACAGCCGCCGCTCGAGCACGATCTTGTGCTCGGGAGACCACAGGTGCACCAGCTGCGGACTGGCGTAGCGGGTGGCGAGGACGTTGGGGATCAGGTCGGAGGTCACGTCCGGTCAGTCTAGTGACCGGTACCGGTCCATCGGCTGGTGCGTCGCGGGAGCGACGATATCGATGACCTCCAGCAGCGCTCCGCGGGCCGGCCGCCGGGGTTGCGGGTCGGATTCGCTCAGGGCGGCGACCACGGCGCCGTCGACCACCGCGACCAGTCTGCGCAGTTGTTCGGGCCGCACGATCCGGTCGGATCGGCGCAGCACATCGGCAAGCAGCTCGTCGAGCTGCCCGCGTAGTCGGAGCTGGACCTCGCGTAACTCGGGGTGCCGCGCGGAGGCGACGGTGCGCTCGTAGCGGGCGATCAACCGGCCGCGCGCGCCCTCGTCCACCCCGTCGGGGCCGATCAGTAGGTCGAGCACCAGATCGACGGTCGCCTCCGCGCCGCGGCGGCGGTGGGTCACCTCGCCGACGCGCCGCCGCATCGCCTCGAGTTCGGCGTTCCCGCTGAACTCCACTGCCCGCGCGATCAAATCCTCGAGCGATTCGAAGTAGTACGTCGTCGAGGCGAGCGGGAGTTCGGCGCGCGTCGCGACCGAACGGTGCCGCACCGCGTCGAAACCGCCCTCGAGCAGTAATTCGGCAGCCGCGGCCACCAGCGCCTGGCGACGCCGTTCACCTTTCGGAGTCGTCGCGGTTATCACCGTGCCATCGTGCCAGTCGTCATCAGTACATCCGTGCGAAATGAGGGAAAGGGGAAACAACCATCGATGTTTCTACCGCATCCTCGCAACAATGGTGTCGTACTGTGCAAAGTTGTTGCCCGGCAGCGTGATTGTGTCAAGCCTGCTTGTGCAGATAATCGCTCATCCGGCCGAGCGCCGCTTCGATATCGGCGGTGGCGCCGGCGAAGGACAGCCGGATGGTCCGGTGCCCGTTTACGGTGTCGAAGTCCAGGCCCGGGGCGACAGCCACCCCGGTATGGGCCAGCAGGTCCGCGCACCAGGCCATCGAATCACCGGTGAGATGCCCGATATCGGCGTAGGCATAGAACGCGCCGTCGGCCGGGGCGAGGTCGGTGATCCCGAGTTCGGGCAGACCGTCCAGCAGGATCCGCCGGTTGGCCGCGTACCGCCGCACATGGCCGTCCAGCTCCGCGCGGGATTCTTCGTCGAACGCGTGTACCGCCGCGTACTGCGAGATCGCGGGCGGGCAGACGGTCATATTCGACGCGAGCCGCTGCAGCGCCGGCCGGAGGGCCGCGGGGGCCAGCACCCAGCCGAGCCGCCAGCCGGTCATCGAGAAATATTTCGATACCGAGCCGATCACCACCGCCGAGCGCGAGGTCTCCCACGCCGACGCGGTGCGTTCCCCGCCGTAGGTGATGCCGTGGTAGATCTCGTCGGAGATCAGCAACGTGCCGTGCGCATCGCACCACCGGGCCACCGCGGCGAGTTCGGCGGGTTCGATCATGGTGCCGGTGGGGTTGGCCGGGCTGGCCACGATCAGGCCGCGCGGCGGTTCGGGCAGGCTCTCCAGCATGGCGACGGTGGGCTGGAACCGGGTTTCGGCGCGGCAGTCCAGTTCCACCACGCGGCAGCCCAGTGCCGTCAGCGTGTTGCGGTAGGCCGGGTACCCCGGCCGGGCGATCACGACCGTATCGCCGGGGTCGAAGGCCGCCAGGAAGATCAGCGTGAACGCGCCGGAGGATCCGGTGGTGACCACGACGTCGTCCGGATCCACCGGATAGCCGTACGTGCGCCGATGGTGCCCGGCGATCGCCTCGCGCAGCTCCCGGATTCCGAAAGTCTCGGTATAGCCGAACAATTCGGCATCTATCGCGGCTTTGGTGGCACGCAGTACCGGCGCCGGGGCCGGTGTGGACGGCTGGCCGGCGGCCAGGCTCAGCACATCCCCGTGCGTTCGGGCGCGTTCGGCGGCGGCTTTCCAGACATCCATCACGTAGAAAGGTGGGATGGTCGAGCGCCGAGATTCAGTGGACACCCGACCGACGGTAGAACACCGCTGCGGCCGCTTCGGCAGCTATGGTCAGCTCTGATGCTCGACAAGGCCAGCCGGCCGGCCGCCGGCCCGCCACCGCACGAGCCCGGACCCCCCGCTTCCGGTAGCGGCCCCGGGCCCCTGCGTCGTCGCTGGATCCGGGCGGTCCGTCCCCTGCCGAGACCGTCCGTGCGCCGCGGACCGGCCCCGGCGATTCACTCCGGCGCCCCCGATCTCACCGAGACGAGCACCCCGGCCGGTACAAGCGCACAAGCCGGCGAACCCGTACCACCGCCGAATGAGCCCGGCACCACGGAGGCGCCCGGCCGAGTAGCCACGGCTCGAGCGGAGTCCGGCGCGGCTACCTCGAACACCGGCATGGACGCCGCGACCGGCACGGCGCTCGACAGCCGGACCGCCGACGACGAGCCGTTCACCTCCACCGACCTCACGCCCGGCGCAGAGTTTCCGAACCGGCGGACGCTCCTGCAACGTGCGGTCACGGTGGGCGGCACCCGGATCATCACGCCCGGCTGGCGCGAACGGGCCGCCCGGGACGAGGCCGCGCGCCGGACACCCCGGCAGCGGTTCGGCACCGCGTACCGGTGGATACGCCGGCAGATCACCGCGCTGCCCGGCCGCATCCCGACCCGGGCCGAACTCGTCGATCTCTTCGATCGCCGGCCGTCACGGCAAGAAGTCGCCGAGCTCGCCCGCCGGCACCGCTTCCTCCTCGGCGGGCTCGCACTCACCCTGCTGCTGGCCACCGGGGACGCGTCCGCCGGACTCCTGGTGGCCGAGCAATCTCCCGCGCCGGGCATCGCGTACCGCGTCGCTCTCGCCCATCCACTGCAACTGTCCACCCCGGTACCGTCGGTCCGCCGCTATCTCGAGGCCATCGACACCGGTGAGCGGCTCCGCGAACAGGCAGTGGTGGCCGCGGCCGCCCGCGCGACCCTGGAACGCGCGAAAGCGGAAGCCGCGGCCGCAGCGGCGGGTCGGGAACAACCCTGGATCAACAGCGCACCCGTCCCCGAGGGGGCGCTACCGCCCGGCGCCATCCCACCCGGACCCGGCGGTTTCGTGCTCCCGGCTCCCGGCACGTTCACCTCCGGCTTCGGCAGCAGGTGGGGCACCTTCCACCGCGGTATCGATATCGCCGGCCCCATCGGCACCCCGATCTACGCCGTCGCCGCCGGCACGGTGATCGATGCCGGTCCGGCCGCGGGATTCGGTCTGTGGGTGCGGATCCGGCACGACGACGGCACCATCTCCGTATACGGCCATATGTACGACTTCTTCGTCTCGGTCGGCGAACGGGTGCCCGCCGGAATGCAGATCGCCCGGATGGGGAATCGCGGGGATTCCACGGGTCCGCATCTGCACTTCGAGATCATCATGGACGGCCGGCATGTCGATCCGCAGCGCTGGCTCGCATTCCACGGACTTTCGTACGGCTGAGCCTTTCGGCATTCCCGGCAAATAAGCAGCGGCTGATCCGATACGCCGCCTTACCGCCCGCAGCATGTGATCGATCTCGCAGAAATACCTGCTACATCGATTTCTCTCAGCAGAATAGAACGGTACGTTCTCTGTTTGTTCATCATCTGTTAATGTTTCGCAATCAGTCTGTGATTTGCCAGGAAACAGACCGCAAGTCTGAATTCCGGACGGCAACGGTTTCGTCGGGGAATCCTCGCCGCCGCGCCCGGCCGGTCCGCACCGGCACCCGGCGTACCGCGTCACTGGCCGCGGACAACTGAATCCCAGAGATTCCACAACCCACGCGAAAAAAGAAACAGCGCAACAACGGCGCCGGCGAATACCACCCGGCGGCGTGGTGATCCCGCGCTGCCGGAGTTCGTCATGCATTTACGAAAACTGCTGCCCCTGACCGTTATCGCCGCCGCCCTCGCGATGCCCGCACAGGCCTGGGCCGAAACCCCGGTGGCCGGCGTGCCCGCGGAATTACAAGGTCCCGCGCAGCAGCTGCAGCAGTGGCAGCAGCAATTGCCCCAGCCGCAGCAGGACCAGCTCCAGCAGTTCGTCCAGCCGCTACCGCAGCCGCTGCCGCAACTGTTCCGGCCGAGCTACCCCGACAACCTCGACGGCTGGCTCCGCAACGCACTGCACGTCCTCGGACAGCACGGCATCCCGGGCAGCTACGAAGGTATCCACCGCACTGCCATGCGGGAATCCGGCGGCGATCCGCGGGCGATCAATCTCTGGGATTCCAATGCCGCGGCCGGTATCCCGTCCAAGGGCCTCATGCAGGTCATCGACCCCACCTTCGCCGCCTATCACGTAGAAGGCACGTCCTGGGATATCTACGACCCGGTCGCCAATATCGCCGCGGCGTGCAATTACGCCGCCCACCGCTACGGCTCCATCGACAACGTCTTCGGCGCGTACTGATCCGGGTGACGTCCGGCGCGGTCCGCCGCGCCGGACACCGGTCAGAGCCGGATCCGGCCTTCGACCGCGGCCAGCCCGATATCCGAACGGTAATGACTGCCGGGCAGTTTCACTCCGGCCAGCCGGTCGTAGGCGGCTTCCCGCGCGGCCGTCAGGTCCGCACCGGTGCCGACGATACTGAGCACGCGACCGCCCGCCGACACCAGCGCGCCGTCCTCGCGCAGCGCCGTTCCGGCGTGCAGGACCGTGGCCGGATCGTCGGTCGCGGCATCGCTCGCACCCGTGATCACATCGCCGGTGCGCGGTCGCCCCGGGTAGTTCTCCGCCGCCAGCACCACGGTGACCGCTGCCCCGCCGCGCCAGCGCGGTGCGGGTACGTCGGCCAGGGTTCCGGTCGCGGTGGCGTACAGCAGCTCACCCAGCGGACTCTCCAGCAGGGCCAGCACCGCCTGGGTCTCCGGATCGCCGAACCGGCAGTTGAACTCGACCACCGCCGGACCGGCCGCCCCGATCGCCAGCCCCGCATACAGCAATCCGCTGAAAGGGCTTCCGCGCCGGACCATTTCGGCGGCCACCGGGGCCACCACCTCGTCCACGATCTGCTCGGCCATCCCTTCCGGCAGCCACGGCAGCGGCGTATAGGCGCCCATCCCGCCGGTATTGGGCCCGGTATCCCCGTCGCCCACCCGTTTGTGATCCTGCGCCGGCAGCAGCGGTACCACCGTCTCCCCGTCGACCAGGCAGAACAGTGAAACTTCCGGACCGTCCAGGAACGATTCCAGCAGCACCGGATGCCCCTGTTCGAGCAGTTCGGCCGCATGGTCGCGCGCGGCCAGGCGATCCGCGGTGACCACTACGCCCTTGCCCGCGGCCAGGCCGTCGTCCTTGACCACCCAGGTCGGGCCGAAGCGATCCAGCGCGGCATCCAGTTCGGCGGGTGTGTCCACGACTTCACTGTGCGCGGTGCGTACCCCGGCCGCGGCCATCACATCCTTGGCGAAGGCTTTCGACCCCTCGATCCGGGCCGCATCCGCCGACGGGCCGAAACACGCGATCCCCGCCGCCCGCACGGCGTCGGCCACGCCCAGGACCAGCGGCACCTCGGGTCCGATCACCACCAGATCGGCGGCCACCTCGCGCGCCAGCGCGGCCACGGCCTCGGCCGACCCGGCGTCCACCGGCAGCACCTGCGCGTGCTGTGCGATACCGGCGTTGCCCGGTGCCGCGACGAGTGCGCTCACCGCCGGGTCACGGCGCAGCGCAAGGACGAGGGCGTGTTCACGGGCTCCGGAACCGATGACGAGTACTCGCACCCGGACAGCTTAGAACGTGGCCGGTGGCCGGACGCGGCGGCCGGACCTTGTCCCGGGCATCCGCGTTCCTTCCTCTCCCGCCCTCGGCCGGGGCGGCGAGCCCCGGCCGTACCAGCGGATTCACCACGACCCCGGTCCGGCCCGGCCGACATGTGGATGATGGTGTGTGAAACACCCGTAGCGGGTGGGTTTTTCGCGCACCGGCCCGCCAGGGCAAGCACGCGCGGGCAGAGGACGGACGTCATGGGTCTGATGGACGGGATCATGGGCAATGCCGGGCGGATGGAACCCGCCGCGGCACAACAGGAATACCAGCGATTACTGGGCAACGGCGAGCAGATCTACTCGGCCTATCTGCTGGTCCGCGACGCCATGCTGTTCACCAACCGGCGGCTCATCCTCGTCGACAAACAGGGCCTGTCCGGCCGGAAGGTGAGCTACCACAGCATCCCGTACCGTGCGATCACGCATTTCGCGGTGGAAACGGCCGGCACCTTCGACCTCGACGCCGAACTGCTGGTATGGATCGCCGGCAGCGACACCCCGCTGCAGAAGCGATTCAACCGGCAGGTCGATATCTACGAGGTCCAGGGCATCCTGTCGCATTTCATCGGCGTGTAGCGCACCCGGCCCCACCCGGCGGGCACCGGCCCGCCATAAGCTCATCGCATGGCTTCTGTTTTCAGTGCGATCATCGCCGGGGATCTGCCGGGCCGGTTCGTCTGGGAGGACGACGAATTCGTCGGCTTCCTCACCATCGCGCCGGTCACCCCCGGCCACACCCTGGTGGTTCCCCGCAAGGAAATCGACCAGTGGCAGGACATCGAACCCGCGGTCTTCGCCCGCCTCAACGGGGTGGCGCAGAAGATCGGGCAGGCCGTGCGGGCCGCCTTCGACGCGCCCCGCGCCGGCCTGCTGATCGCCGGGCTCGAGGTTCCCCACCTGCACGTCCACGTCTTCCCGGCCTACACCATGGGCAATTTCGATATCTCCGGCGCCGACCCGAACCCGGCCCCGGAATCGCTCGACGACGCGCAGAACAAGATCAAGGCCGCCCTGCGCGACCTCGGGTACGGCGCGAACGTCCCCGCCTGACACGAGCCTCACGGCGCGAACCATCGCGGCCCTCCGTGCCGGTGGGCCGCAGCCGAAATCCCCGCGCGCCCCTGGCGCCGGGGCTCTTGATGGGTGGCGCCGCGGGGCCGGGCAAACCTCGACGTTCGTCCGGCCGCGGTCCGTGTCCGAGGCCGGGAACGCGGTAGGGGCGAACGGATAGCGTCGGGCCCCGCCCGCACCGCTGTCCACGGCCGACCGGCCCGGCGCGAACGCTCGGGCTCCGCCCGGCCGGCCCGGCTCGGCCGTCTCAGCCTTCGCCCGGCCGATCCGCTCCGGACCTGCCTGTACCGGCATCCACCGCGGGCCACTCGCGCGGCAACCGGACCGTGAACGTGGTGCCACGGCCCGGCACGCTGGACACCTCCACCGTGCCGCCGTGCGCCGCCACCAGTGCCTGCACGATCGACAAACCGAGTCCGGACCCACCGCTGCCCCGGCTCCGCGAATCATCTACGCGGTAGAACCGTTCGAACACCCGCTCGGCCTGCTCCGGCGCCATCCCCGGCCCGGTATCGGCCACCTCCAGCAACACCTCGTCCTCGTGAGGCGTCAGCCGCACCGTCACCGCCGCGTCCGGCGGCGTATGGACCAGCGCGTTGTTCAGCAGATTCGCCAGCACCTGCCGCAGCCGCGCGGCGTCCCCGGGCACCTCGGCCGTCCCGGAACCCGGCCGGACCTCCAAACCGATCGACCGGGTATCCGCGGTGCCCTGGGTCGCGGCCACCGCGCGAGCGCTGTGTACGGCGTCGCTGGCCAGCGCCAGCAGATCGACCGGGGCGTACTCCACCGGCCGTTCGGCGTCCAGCCGGGCCAGCATCAGCAGATCCTCGACCAGCAGCCCCATCCGTTTCGACTCCCGTTCGATGCGGTCGAGCAGCATATCGGTATCGCCGGTCGCGCCCTGCCGGTACAACTCGGCGAAACCCTTGATCGTTGTCAGCGGAGTGCGCAGCTCATGGCTGGCGTCGGCGACGAACCGGCGCATCTTCTCCTCCGACCGCCGAGCCGCTTCCTCCGACGCCTCGGTCGCCGCGAAACCGCGCTGGATCTGCGCCAGCATGGTGTTCAGCGACCGGGCCAGCCGGTCCACCTCGGTATTCGTCGGCCGCATCGGCACGCGCCGATGCAGATCACCGGCGGCGATATCGGCGGCGATCTCCTCCACCTGCTCCAGCCGGCGCAGACTGCGCCGGATCACGAAATACGCGGCCACCGCCAGCGCCGCCAGCACCACCGCGCCGATCACCAGCTGCAGCACGATCAGCCGCTCGACAATCGCCTCGGTCTCGTCCAGCCGCAGGGCGACCAGACTGGTGCCCTGAGCGTTCTCGGTGTACTTGACCCGCCACTCACCGGAATCACCTCCGGTGGACCCGGTGGTGAACGTGCCCGGGCGAAGATCATCGGGCAGATCGGGAGCGCCGTTGCGATCGTCCTGCAGGAACATCCGGCCATTGGTGTCCTGCACCCGCGTATAGAACATCACCGGCGGCCGCTCCCGTCCCGGCTCCCCGGGCAGCGGAACCGGCGGCCGCGGTCCACCGGGCCGGGCCCAGCCGTGCGCCGCCTCCTCGAGCTGCTGATCCACCCGGTCGATCAGCGCGTTCCGCAGGGCCGACGTCACCGCCACCCCCGAAGCCAGCAACCCCACCGCGGCGAGGGCGACCAATGCCAGCACCAGCGTCACCCGCAGCGGCATCGCCGCGAACCGCCCGGTCAGGCCGCCGAGCCGGCGATCCGCCGATGCGCGGGTGGCACTCACGTCCGGCCCGCGGGCGATTCCCGCATCACGTACCCGACCCCGCGCAACGTATGGATCAGCCGCTGCGGCCCGGTATCGACCTTCTTGCGCAAGTACGACACATAGGTCTCCACCACCCCGACCTCACCGCCGAAGTCGTAACGCCACACATGGTCCAGAATCCGCGGTTTACTCAGCACAGTCCCCGCGTTCACCATGAAATACCGCAGCAGGGTGAACTCGGTCGGCGACAACGCCACCGGCTCACCGGCCTTGAAGACCTCATGGGTGTCGTCGTCGAGCTCGATATCGGCGAACCGGATCCGGGAGCGTTCCCGCTCGGGCGCGGCCGCACCCGCTCGCCGCAGAATCACCCGCAGCCGGGCCACCACTTCTTCCAGGCTGAACGGTTTGGTGACGTAATCGTCGGCGCCCAAGGTGAGCCCGGTGACCTTGTCCTGCACATCGTCGCGGGCGGTCAGGAACAGCACGGGCGCATCGATCCCGTCGGCCCGCAACCGCCGCAACAGCCCGAACCCGTCCATCCCGGGCATCATCACATCGACGATCAGCGCATCCGGCCGGAATCCCCGGGCCACATCCAGCGCCTGCGCCCCATCGGACGCCGACGCCACCTCGAACCCCTGAAACCGCAGACTCACGGTCAACAGCTCGACGATCATGGCCTCGTCATCGACCACCAGCACCCGGGCCTCCGGCGCTGTATCCGGCGCACCACTCATGACCCCATCGTGACCCACCGCCCTGGTACCCCCCTGCGCATTCCCTGTGAACACGCTGTGTGGATGGCGCCGACTACTCGGTGTATTCCTCGTCCGAGTCGGAGACCAGGGCCTTGCCGGCCACCTGGCCCTTGGCGAGGGCGTCGAGGAAGGCGCGGGCCCAGCGGTCTACGTCGTGGGCGAGGACCTGGCGGCGCAGGGCGCGCATACGGCGGCGGCGGGTTTCGCGGTCGTCGGTCAGGGCGGAGACAATGGCGTCCTTCACGCTGTCCAGGTCGTGCGGGTTGCACAGGTAGGACTGGCGGAGCTCGGCGGCGGCGCCGGTGAACTCGCTGAGCACCAGGGTGCCGTTGAGGCCGCTGTGGCAGGCCACGTACTCCTTGGCCACCAGGTTCATGCCGTCGCGTAGCGGGGTCACCAGCATGACATCTGCGGCGACGAAGAAGGCGATGAGTTCCTCGCGGGCGATCGGGCGGTGCAGATAGTGCACGACCGGATAGCCGACCCGGGCGAACTCGCCGTTGATCCGGCCGACCTGGCGTTCGATATCGCCGCGCATCTGGATATAGCTCTCGACCCGCTCCCGGCTCGGGGTGGCCAGCTGCACCATCACCGTGTCGGCCGGGTCGATACGGCCCTCGGCGAGGAGTTCTTCCAGCGCGCTGAGCCGGATATCGATGCCCTTGGTGTAATCGAGCCGGTCGACCCCCAGCAGGACAAACTTCGGGCTGCCGAGTTCCGCGCGGATACGGGCGGCCCGCTCACGCACCGACCGGCGCCGCGAATGCTCGTCCAGCCCGGCCGAATCGATGGAGATCGGGAAGGCACCCACCCGGACCGTCCGGAACCCGACCTGCACCACCCCCATCTTCGAGCGCACCCCGACGGTGCCGCGCGAAGTGGGCTGACCGGCCAGCCGGCGAGCCAGGTACAGGAAGTTCTGGGCACCGCCCGGCAGATGGAAACCGATCAGATCCGCCCCCAGCAGGCCTTCCACGATCTCGGTCCGCCACGGCATCTGCATGAACAGCTCGACCGGCGGGAACGGGATGTGCAGAAAGAAGCCGATGGTGAGATCCGGCCGCAGCATCCGCAGCATCTTCGGCACCAGCTGCAACTGATAGTCCTGCACCCAAACCGTCGCGCCCTCGGCGGCGACTTTCGCGGTCTCTTCGGCGAAACGCCGGTTCACCTGTACATACGCCGACCACCAGGAGCGGTTGTAGACAGGGCGGACGATGACATCGTGGTAGAGCGGCCACAGGGTCGCGTTGGAGAAGCCCTCGTAGTAGTCGGCGACCTCCTGCGCCGACAGCGGTACCGGATGCAACTCCAGCCCGTCTTCGACGATGGGATCCACTTCGACATCGGGAACGCCGGCCCACCCCACCCAGGCGCCCCGGTTGCTGCGCAGCACCGGTTCCAGTGCGGTGACCAAGCCACCGGGGCTGCGCTTCCAGCGGGTGGTTCCGTCGGGCAGTTTTTCCAGGTCCACCGGGAGCCGGTTGGCCACGACCACGAACCCGGAACCGGCCCCGCGTTCGCGCAGGGGCTCGGCGGCCACCGCTTCGGGCCGGTCCTCCACCAGGTCTATCGGGCCGGATACCGGGCCGGAACCGTTGTGGTCACCGGGCCGGCCCGCGGATACGCCGGTTTCGTCCCGAGGGGTGGAATCGCTGGACGGCTGGTCTGTCATCTGGTCCACTCACGCATCCTTCGCGCGGCGCTGCACGCCGCGTATATGGGGTATGAGCGGAGGCCCTGCGTGGTAACGCTGCGCTGCCGCCTTCAGGCCCCACGGCTCATACCGGGTAGTTGTGCGGATCCGCGGACGTCGCCGTTGGCGCCGGCGGCCCACACGACCGGCAGCGCCCGGAGGCGGTAGCTTGCGTGACCGGGCGCTCGGTCATGCGGTTAGAGGCTCAGCTTATTCGGTACGCGCCCCCGGGCCGATACCCAGCATCGACAGGAGCATCCGGCATTCGTCGGCATCGGCGGCGTAGGCGGCCACGACCCGCTGCGCCTGACGAGCGGTCTCGTCGGCGAGGGGTTCGAGTTCATCGTCGGCGATACCGTTGGCGCTGCTCTTCGTGGCCATCTCAATCCTCCCGGCAGGTGCACTGGTATGTGAAATGTCAATGGTATCTGTCCCACGAAACGGTCGCTGCGGCCGCCGTAACACAGCGGCACCCGGATAGCTATACCGTGGGCAGCAGAAACGATCAGGAAGGGGCCGTCAGCATGCCGTTGGCCACGGTGAACGGAATATCGCTCAACTACCAGATCAAAGGAGACCGTTCCAAGGGCACCGATGTGAAGGGTGGCGGCCCGCTGGTCGTGCTGATCATGGGCACGGGCAGCCCGGGCCGGGTGTGGGAGCTACATCAGGTTCCTGCACTGGTGGCCGCCGGGTACCGGGTCTGCACATTCGACAACCGGGGTATCGCCCCGTCCTACGAGGCCGCCGACGGCATGACCATCGAGGAATTGGTGGCCGATACGGCGGGCCTGATCGAGTTCCTGGACGAGGGCCCCGCCTTGATCGCCGGTACCTCGATGGGCGCCCGGGTCGCGCAGGAACTCGCGCTGGCCCGCCCGGAGCTGGTCCGCAAGGCCGTCTTTCTGGCCGGCCACGCCCGGATGGACCAGTTCCAGAAGACCCTGTCCCTGGGCGAGCACGATCTCGACGAGAGCGGCGTGAAACTGCCGCCCAAGTACGAGGCCGCCGTCACCGCGGTGATGAATCTCTCTCCGGCCACGATGGCCGATCCGAACGCGGCCCGCGACTGGCTGGACCTGTTCGAATTCACCGGCGGCCCGGCCACCCCGGGAATCCGGGCGCAGCGCCGGATGGACCACGAATTCAACCGGGTGCAGGCCTACCGGGCGATCAAGGTGCCGTGCCTGTCGGTGGGCTTCGCCGACGACCGGATGATCCCCCCGTACCTTTCCCGGGAGGTCGCCGAAGCCATCCCCGGCGGCCGTTACCAGGAGGTTCCTGACGCCGGCCACTACGGCTACCTGGAGCGGCCGGATACCGTGAACAAGATCCTGCTGGAGTTCTTCGCCGCGTGAGGGGGAACCCACAGTTAACGCCGGCCTTGCTAGGGTCGACACATCGTTGGGTTCGTGACACGGCAGCCGGAGGCCCGCCTCCGTGCCGTACCGGGCCCGGACAGATCCCTGTACATACGCGCGAGCACCCCAGTGAGGTGAAATGAGCACCAACCCGTTCGACGACGAGGACGGCCGCTTCTTCGTTCTGGTCAACGACGAAGAACAGCACTCCCTGTGGCCGGCGTTCGCCGAGGTCCCGGCCGGCTGGCGGGTCGTCTTCGGTGAGGACAGCCGCGCGGCCTGCGTGGAGTATGTCGAGCAGAACTGGACCGATATGCGTCCCAAGAGCCTGCGCGACGCCATGGCAGCCGACGAAGCGGCCCGCAAGTAGTACCGGCGCACCGCCCGGCCCGGCCGGCAGCCGAATCCGCCGTACGCGACATCTCTCACCGAGTGTCGCGGCGGTGGAGACCGAGTTGACCGGCTGGGCTGCGCTGTCTCCGACCTCGGCCGGGCTACTGCTGTACGCAGCCCGATTTCTCCGGCTCCCCGCGTAGGGCTGCGGTGAATCAGTTTCGCGAACTCGGCCGCGGCCCCGTATGATCGGCTGCCGAGCGCCCCGGTTTCCGAGCGCTCTGCCGCCTTGGCGCAACTGGCAGCGCAACGTACTTGTAATGCGTAGGTTGAGGGTTCGAGTCCCTCAGGCGGCTCGTGTTTTCGGCTCCGGCCCACCGACTTGTGTCGGTGGGCCGGAGTAGTTTTCCCGCTGTGAGGCAATGCCGGGGGTGTTCCGCTCTGCTCGTCAAACGGAGCCAGAAGCTGTACTGCACAACCAAATGCCAGCAGGTGGTGCAACGCGCGGTGAGGACGCGGCATTGGCTCACCACGGGCAACGCCGATGTCGGTAGCTATCAGGGTCATCACATCCGTGACTACCTGGCACACGCCCAAAAGAACCGGTGCGCTATCTGCGGTGGCGCCGACGAATGGCGCGGCCGGCCGCTGATCTTCGTGCTCGACCACATCGACGGCAACGCGGCAGATAATCGCCGCGAAAATTTGCGGCTCATCTGTCCGAACTGCGATTCGCAGCTGTCGACGTACAAAAGCCGTAACCGCGGCAACGGGCGCCATCTGCGACGGGCACGCTATGCACGTGGTCAGTCGTATTAGTGGTCTCCACGGAAAATTCCCCCACCGAGTATCGGCGAGGGACTATTCGTTGCGGCGCATGAAACCAGCGGCCGCCGAAAAGGCGGCAATCGTGCGTCTCAGATCGGGGTGACCGAGGCGACGAGCCACTGGTCGTCGGATTTGTCCAGGGTTACCCGGACGCGGCTGCCGGTGGTGGTGCCCTGGGGGGCTTCCTTGCTGGTGGTGACCTGGTTCAGGAACAGCAGGACCACGGCGTGGGCGCGGTCGGCGGAGACCACGCCGCCGGCCTGGGTGGTGGCCTTGACGGTGAGTTCTTTTTCCTTGGCACCGGGGACGATCGCCTTGTCGATGAGTTCGAGGTAATCGGCCTTGAAATCAGGGGCCAGGCTGTCGGCGGCTTTGGGAAGTTCCTTGTCGACCGTCTGGAACTCGTAGCTGAACATGGCCGAAACGGTCCGGGAGGCGGCGTCGACGGCGTCGGTACGCGATTGCTCGGACTGGCGGTAGTCCCAGTAGCGGTAGCCACCGATCCCGGCGACCACAGCGGCCGCGACGACCACGACCGCGGTGACGCCGAGCAGGATCTTGTTCCGCACCTTCATACCTGTCCGCCGATCGGGAGCGGAAGCTGCTGTGGCCGCGTTGCCAGGTCCGTCGTGGCTGCTGGTGTTCTTTTCCTCGCTCATGCTACGAACTCCACATCCGAGGCGGTCAGGGTGCCGTCATCCGCACGCTGCACGGTGACCCGGAAGCGGTAGAACCGCTGCTGTTCGCCCTCGGCGCCCGCATTGGTGAGGGTTTGTTTCGCGGCGACCAGGATCACCGCGGATTTCTCGTCGTCGCGTTCCACGGCGGCCTCGACGACCTCGCCCGTGGACTGCACCTTGGCCTGTTTGACGATTTCGGTGAACGGATCGATCCGGCCGTCGAATTCGGTTTTGAATTCACCCGAAGCCATGGTGAGGATCCGGTCGATATCTTCCTTCGCAGTATCGGCGCGGATCGTGGTCAGGTTGAGGATCGTCTGCCGGGCGGTCGCCACGTATTCGGCGCGGCGTTCGTCGCGCTGCTCGGTGGACTGAACGGCGATCATCGACACCACGGCGGCACCGACCAGTCCGATCACCAGAATCGCGGCGGCGGTGAGCGCGAGGATCCGTTTCCAGGACCCGGACCCGGTTTCGTCGCCCGCGTTCGCGGCAGAGTTGCCGGTCTCCTCCTCGGCCGGACCTTTCTTGTCCAGCGCGACCACGGCGGCTTCGGCGGACGCGACGCCGTGGGAGCCCGCGGGTTGTGCCTCGGCTTTGCCGAGCCGGACGGTCGGCGCGGAAGCCCCGGCGGCCTCCTCGTCCACCTCGGCGGCGCTGCTCGCGGTCACGCCGGCGCCCGTGGTTCCGGTGGGGGTGCTCGAAAGCTTCTCGGTCACGGATTCGGCCTCGCCGGCCGGCAGCTTCGCGGTCTCGGACCCCGCCGAACTTCTCGAGAGCTTCGCTGTCGTGGCCGCTGCGGAGTCGGCTGCGGACTTCTCTGCACCGGACGCGGCCGGGCTGCTCGAAAGTTTCGCCGTCACGGACTCCGTCGAGGCCGGGAGCTTCGCTGTCCCGGGTTGCGCCGAGCCTGTCGCGAGCTTTTCGGTCGCGACCTCCCGCGTATCCGGCTCGGCGGCCGAGGCGCCGGTGGCGAGCTTTTCGGTCGCGGCCTCCTGCGCAGCCGGCTCCGAAGTACCGGTGGCGAGTTTTTCGGTCGCGTCCTCGACCGGTGGGCCGGCCGTGCGGCTGGCCCGCCTGCGGGTGCGGCGGGGGTCCTTGGTCTCGCTCATTCCTGCTGCTCCTCGAACATTGCCTGCCAATCCGCGGGTACGGCACCCGATCCGCCGGGTGCGATATCGCCCTGACGGTAGCTGCGGCCGTCGGTGCCGGTATAGACCCCGGTGGCCGGATCGTACGAGAGAGCGGCGGCGGGGGTGCTTGCGCCCGAGAAACTAGCAGGTGCCGGGGGTACTCCCGCAACCCCGGGGCCCGTGTCGGGCGCGGCGGCCGGGGCGACACCGGGCGCGGGCGGCTCGGCGGGCGCGACCGGCTGCGGCGGGCCGAACGGCGGATTCGTGCCCAGCGGAACGTATCCCGTGCGGCACAGCTCCGGCGAGGGTGCCCGCCGCCCGGGGTATTCCATACAGGGTGTATTGCGGATACCGCGTACAGCGGTCTTGTCGTCCTGCGGGACCTTGCAGTACAGCCCCTCCGGGGAGGGGACGGTATCCAGTTCGCTCGGGCTGCGGCGCTGATCGGGCGGCAGGAAGCCGGTGGTGCACGGCGGCGGATCGTTGAGCACCGTCATGAAGTCGACCATGGCGCCGTATTCCATGGGCCCGCGCACCGCGGTGAGCAGAGCCGCGATCAGCGGCGGGTACACGACCAGGATCTGTTCCACGCCGGCGTGGTAGGTGACGCCGACCTGGCCGAGGCTCACCAGGTTGTTCAGCAGCAGCGGCAGGGTGGGCCGCAGTTCGTCGAACTGCTGGGTCACTCGCTGCATGGCCGCGGGACCGTTGGCCAGGATGCTGCGCAGGGCCGGGTCGTGGGCGCGCAGCTGGTCGGTGACCACCGCGAGATCGCGGGTCCACGACCGGATCGCGGCATCCGAGTTCACCTGGGTGTCGAGCAGCGGTCCGATCTGTTCGATCAGCTGTTTGGTAGGCCCGACGTTGTCGTTGGCCTCCTGTACCAGCAACGACGCGGAGTCGAGGAATCGCTGCAGATCGGGTCCGGCACCGTTGAAGGCACGGAACGCCTCGTCGATGACCTGCCGCAGCCGGGTATCGGCGACACTGGCCAGCAGCCGGTCGGCCTGGTCCAGCAGGGCGCCCACATCCTGCGGGAGTTCGGTGCGATCCACCGGGATCACACTGCCGTCGTAGAGGTTGGCGTCGCCGGGATCTTGCGGCGGCACCAGATCGACGTATTGCTCGCCGATCGCGGAGACACTGCGGATCAGCGCGGTGGAGTCGGCCGGGATCTTGTAATCGCTGTCGACCGACAGCCGCGCCTCGACCCCTTCGCTGGTGAGCCGGACCTCCTCGACAACACCGACGTTGGTGCCGCGGTAGGCGACATTCGCGTTCTGGTAGAGCCCGCCGGTGGCGGCGAGTTGCAGCGTGACCTCGTACCGGCCGATCCCGAGCATCGCGGGCACACCGACGTAGGTGCCGCCCATGACGCCCAGGCCGACCACGGTGAGAATGGAGAAGATGATCAGCTGAATGCGTACGAATCTGGTGAGCGTCACCGGCCCTCGCCCCCTTGTGGTGCGGCGGGCAGCGGCACGGTCAGCCCGGGGATGGCGGGCAGACCGGGGATCGGCGGCAGCCCGGGAACTGTCGGTTGCGGCTGGTCGCTGGGCGGCGGCGGGGTGCCGGGGGGCGGCTCGAGCGGGGTCGCCAGGGGGTTGCCCTGCTGGCCGGCGGGTCCGGCGATCTGCCCGAGCGCGACCTCCACACCACCGAACATGCCGCCGATTCCGGTGCCGGTGAGGAAGTTCGAGTCCAGCCGCTTACCGGTGAGGTCCACGGTCATGAACAGGTTCAGATAGTCGCCCTTGATCGCGTTGTCCAGGTTCTTCAGCGGGAACGGGAAGGAGGCGATGATCTTCAGCGATTCGATGAGGTCGTTACCGGTATCGGCGAGGGTCTGCAGCACCGGGGCCAGGTTGGCCAGGTTCGCTTTCAGATCGTCGCCGCTGGCGGTGATCAGCCGGTTCACCACATCGCTGAGTTCGCCCAGTTTCGTAATGGTGGTGGTGATGTTCTGGCGGCGGTCGGCCAGTACGGTCAGCGCGGGATGGATTTCCTCGATCGCCGCTTCCACCACATCGGTCTGTTCGACGAATGTCCCGGAGACCCGGTCCAGGCCCTCCATCGCGGCGATGATGTCGTCACGCTGGGCGTTCAGATTGCCGATCAGATCGTTCATCTGCGGGATCAGGTCGCGGACTTCCTCCTCGTTACCCACCAGGGCCGAGTTGAGTTCGCGGGTGATGTTCTCCAGCTGCGAGATACCGCCACCGTTGAGCACCACCGACAGCGAGGACAGCACCTGCTCGGTGGTCGGGAAAACCCCGGCGCGTTCGAGCGGGATCACATCGCCCGCGGCGAGCCGGCCCACCGGCGGAATATCCACCGGCGGCGCGAGTTCCACGTGGTTACTGCCCAGCAAGCTGGTCTGGCCGATCTTCGCGGTGGCGTTCGCGGGCAGCACCACACCGGGATTCAGCGAAACCGTCACCAGCGCGTGCCAGCCCTCGACCTCGATATCGGTGACCGCCCCGACCGCCACATCGTCCACGCGCACCGGCGAGTTCCGGGTCAGCGTCGTGACATTCGGCATCTGGATCTGCACGGTGTAGGAGCCCTCGCCGGTGCCTTCGGTACCGGGCATCGGCAGCGAGTTGAGCCCGTCGTATTGGCAGCCCGTGATCGGTAGCGCCAGCGCGAGCCCGGCAACGAGGGCCGCGCCGCGCCGCCGGACCCCGGGGGCGCGCAGCTTCGGCCGGCGCATCATCGTCCTCCTCCGGGCAGGCCGGGAATTGCGGGAAGCTGGATACCCGGAATTGCCAGTCCCGCGACACCGGCCGGAACCGTGACGGGGGCGGGCGCGGGTGCGGCGGGCGGACCCACTTTCCGCGGGTCGACCTTCCCGGCCAGGTCCGGAGTCGTGTACTCCAGCTGGTTCGGGAACGCGGTCACGCCGGTGGCCGGGTTGGTCATGATGGGCAGATAGTTCATCGCCAGCGAACTGAGCACCGGCGCCAGGTACTGGGCGCACAGATCGGCGCTGGTATCGGATTCGTTCTGTTCCAGCGCCCGCACCGAACCGCACAGGAAGCTCACCGGGTCGGCGAAGTTGTTCAGCGAGATCGCGCCGGTCAGCGTGCCTTGGGCGGGCTTGTAGATCTGGTAGAAGTTCACCAGCGCGGTCGGGCCGGAATGCAGGGCCTGTTCCAGTTCGGGCCGTTTGTCGACCAGGATCTGCGTCACGTCGGCGAGCCGCTGCACGCCTTCGGTGAGTTCGGTGCCGCTGCCTTCGAGGAAGCGCTGGACATCGGTCAGCGCCAGGTCCAGGTTGTCCAGGCCGGCACCGAGATCCTGGGAGACTCCCGCGAGCACCGACGACACCGAGGCGAGCCGCCCGCCGAATTGCACGATCTGGTCGTTGCTCTTGGAGAGCACATCTACGAACTTCTGCAGGTTGCGGATGGTGCCGAACAAGTCGGTGCGGCCGTCGGACAGCGTGGTCAGGGTCGCCGAGAGTTCCCGCAGCGTGGTGCGGAAGGCGTCACCGTTGCCGTCGAGGTTGTTCGCGGCGGTGTCCACGAAACGTCCGAAGGAGCCCTGCGGGTCGTCGCCGACCGGGCCGAGGGCGGTCGAGAGTTTGTTCAGCTCGGTTTTGATGTCGTCCCATTCAACCGGGACGGCCGTGCGTTCGACGGGGATCTCGGCACCGTCGCTCAACTTGTCCCCGCCGGTGTAGGCGGGCGCGATCTGGATGAACCGCGCGGCCACCAGCGAGGGGGCGATGATCACGGCCCGCGCATCGGCGGGCAGGTCCACGCTGCCGTCCACCGACATGGTGACCTTCACCTGGTCCTTACCGGGTTCGATCGAGTCGATCGTGCCGATCGGGACGCCCAGCACGCGCACATCGTCGCCCGCGTACAGGCCGCTGGTCGACGTGAAATAAGCGGTGATCTCGTGCTTGGTGAGCCGCTGGAACGCCGTGTACCCGCCGAAGGCGACCAGCGCCACGACCAGTACTCCGGCAACGATCGCCACCCACTTACCGGGGAGGGCGCGGACCTTGTCGCGCAGAATTGTCATGAGCTTTTCCTCCGAGCAGGTTCGAGCGGACCGCGGAGGCCGAAAAGTAGCCGCAGCGATCGCGGGTGCACGTCCTCGCTGAGCGGGGTCACACCTTGCGCGGCGGCCGAAATGGCGGCGGAGGTATAGCTGTACCGGATCATCGCGGCGGCTCCTGTACGGCCGGGCCGAGCTTGGGGCCGGGTTCGAGCAGATAGGCGCGCAGCGATTCGGGCAGATGCTGCGGCCAGACCAGCGCGTCCACCAGCGGGTGCAGGGTTTCACTGCTGGCGTTGACGACGTAGGCGTTGAAGTACGGTCCGCTGCCCACCTGTTCGCCGAGGGCCGCGGCGAACGGGCCCAGGCCGTCGAGCGCGCCGGTGATGTTGTCCCGGTTGCGCTGCAACAGGTCGAGTACCGAATTGAGTTTGTCGAGCGCCGGTTTCAGCTGGGCCTCGTTGTCGTGCACCAGCCCGGACAGCTGCTGGGCGAGCGCGTTGACGTAGACGATCATCTGGCTGATCGCGGTGCGCCGCCGGTCCAGTTCGCCGAGCAGCTGATTCCCGTCGACCAGTAGTGCGTTGATGGCGTCGGCGCGGTCGGCCAGGATCTTGGTGACGTTCTGGGCGCGGGTCAGCAGATCCGACAGCGCCTGATCCCGGGCGTTGATGGTGCGCGAGAGCGCGGTGACGCCGTCCAGCGCCGAACGCAGTGGCGCCGGGGTGTCGGCGAAGGCGGCCGAGAGTTCGTCGAGGGTCTGGTTCACCTTCTGCAGGTCCAGATCCTGCACCGTACCGGCGAGATCACCGAGCGCCTCGTTCAGCGAGTACGGCGAGGTGGTGCGTTCCAGCGGGATGGTGTCGGTGACTTTCAGCGAACCGTCGCCGGCCGGGTTCACGGCCAGCGATTTCCGGCCGAGCACGGTGTTGGTCTTGATGGCTGCGGTGGTCTTGTCGCCCAGCCCGATCGTTTCGGTGAGGCTGAACCGGACCAGCACCTGCGCGCCGTCCAGGCTCACATCTTCGACCCGGCCCGATTTCACTCCGGCGACCTCCACATCGTCCCCGGTCACCAGCCCGCCGGCGTCGGCGAAATACGCGGTGTACACGGCCCCGCCGCGGATGAACGGCAGCCGTTCGAACTGCAGCGCCGACAGTGCCACCGCGACCGCCAGCACCAGGCCGACGACGCCGATGGTCACCGCGCGCGATTGCTCCTTCATTCGCTGGCACACCTTCCGGTCGTCTGCTCACCGGGCAATTCGATCAGCAGCGGTTTCCCGTCCGGACCGTCGACGATGAAGTTCGTCCGGCATACGTACAGCTGCAGGAACGAGCCGTAGGAGCCGATACGGATGAGTTTTCGGTAGGTCGCGGGCAACCTGTCCAGCACCCACTGCACGGTGTCGGAGCCGTTGTCGAGGTTGGTGGCCAGCCGGCCGGTGTGGGCGATGGTGGCCGCGAGGTCCGGTCGCGCCTGGGCCAGCAGGTCGGTGGTCGCGGCGGTGGCGTCGGCGATCCGCGGGAGGGCGACGCCGATCGGGTCACGGTCGGCCGCCAGACCGCTCACCAGCCGGCGCAGCTCGTCGATGGTGGTGGCGAACTGGTCACCGCGATCGTCGATGGTTTTCAGCACCGAGTTCAGGTTGTCGATCACGCTGCCGATGAGCGCGTCACGGTCGGCGAGGGTTCTGGTGAAGGAACCGCTGCTGTTGAGCAGTTCGACCAAGGTGCCGCCCTGGCCCTGGAAGATCTGGAGCAACGCGTTGGTCAGATCGTTGACCTGTGCCGGGTCCAGTCCGCGCAGCAGCGGTTTGAACCCACCGAGCAGCAAGTCCAGATCCAGTGCGGGCGCGGTCTTGTCGAGGCCGATGGTGCCGCCCTCGTGCAGGGTGGTGGCCTCCCCCGGCCCTTCGAGCAGTTCCAGGTAGCGGTCGCCGACCAGGTTCTCGTAGCGGATGGTGGCGCGGGTGCTGGTGAGCAGCCGGTATTTGGTGTCCACATCGAATTCGACGTGGGCGTGATAGTCGTCGTCGACCTTCACCGACGACACCGACCCGACCGGCACGCCGGCGATGCGCACCTTGTCCCCCGGCAGCATGCCCGAGGCGCTGGTGAACACCGCGTTGTACCCGTTCTCGCTGGAGAAGCGGGTCTGCGAGAACACGATCGCCAGCCCGGCGAAGACCAGGGTCATCACGAGGGTGAAGATCGCGAGTTTGATGGTGGTAGCGGTGTTTTTCATGGCTGGCCCACCCCCGGGAGTCCGGCGAACAGTACCTGGAAGACCGAGGGAGCGTTCACGCTCAGGTTGGTCGAGGGCGTGTAGGGATGCCCTTCGGAGGTATCGGTGACGACGTAGGTGGAGTGGCTGTCCGGTACGCGATCGAGTATCCCGCCGCAGCGCGGCCCACCCGTGGCATTCACCTTCGGCAAGTCGTTCGGATAGGTGTAGGGCGGGCTGGCGTACATGAACCCGGTGTTCAGGGCGACACCTTCCTGTCCGCCGCCGAAGACCGATTCACCCAGCGGCAGCGCCTTGGCGGAACCGCCGATCAGGCAGAACAGCGCGTCCCGGTAGTTGTTGAGCAGTTCACTCGTGGGGCGCAGCAGGTCCAGGGCGGTCCCGATCGGCGCTTCGTTCTCGCGCAGTACCGCGCCGGTGGTGTCGGCGAGGCCGGTGATATCGGCCAGCAGCGCGTCGATATCCGATTCGGCCGCGCTGATGGTCCGGCTGCTCACGGTGGCGCCGTCGACGGTCCGCAGCAGATCGCCGGAGACATCGGCGTACAGGTTGCCGACGGCCGCGGTGGTGCTGAGGTCGCGTTGCAGGGTGGGCAGCGTCGGATTGATCTCGTGCAGGTAGGCGTTCCCGTTCACCAACAACTGCCCGAGGGTCTCCCCGCGACCCTGCAGCGCGGTTCCCATCGCGGTCAGGGTGGCGCTGAGTTTTTCCGGCTCCACCTGCGCCAGCACATCGCTGAGATGCTGGAACAGGGTGTTGAACTCGACGGTGACCTTCTCGGTCGAGAGCCGGGCACCCGGTCGCAGCGATTGTGTTTCCGGTTCCTGCGGGATCACGAAGTTGATGTATTTCGCGCCGAATACCGTGGTCGAGCGGATATCGACGGTGGCGTTGGCCGGGACGAGGTGCAGCATGTCCGGGTCCAGGGCCAGCCGCAGGTCGGCGCCGTCGTCGGTGCGATCCACCCCCGCGACCCGGCCGATCTGCACGCCGCGCACCTTGACCTTGGCGTCCGGATCCAGCACCAGGCCGCTGCGCGGCGCGGCGACGGTCACCGTGACGCTCGGGGTGAACCCGCCGAAGAACATGGTGAGCGAGACGACGACCGCCGCCACCGCGGCCAGCACCATGGCGGTACCGGCCAGTTTCAGCCCGAATTTTTCCCGCACGGCGACCCACCTGTTCGCCGGCGGCAAGGGGGCCCAGGGGTCGGCGGGACCGCGGGACGACCCACCCGCGGTACCGTTCGACGCCCCGGGCTGTGCCCGTAATCGTTTACTGTCCGCTCGCATCATTTCCGTCATGGCGCCTATCCGGAAAGGTTGAAGTTGCCGGAGGTGCCGTAGACGGCCAGCGAGATCAGCAGCGTCACCGTGACCACCGCGATCAACGAGGTCCGGACCGCGTTACCCACCGCGACACCGACGCCCACCGGGCCGCCGGCCGCGTTGTAGCCGTAGTACGTATGGATCATCATCACCGCCAACGCCATGACAATGGCCTGCGCGAACGACCAGAGAATGTCGCTCGGGATAAGGAATGTCGAGAAATAGTGGTCGTAGACGCCGGCCGACTGCCCGTAGATGACCACGGTCGCGAATCGGCTGGCGATGAAGGAGGCGATCACCGCGAGCGCGTACAGCGGGATGATCGCGATCATCCCGGCCAGTACCCGGGTGCCGACGAGGTAGGTCATCGGGCGGATCGCCATGGATTCCAGCGCGTCGATCTCCTCGGCCACCCGCATGGCGCCCAGCTGCGCGGTGGAGCCGGCACCGATGGTGGCGGCCAGGCCGATCCCGGAGATCACCGGCGCCGCGATCCGGACATTGAGGAAGGCGGCGAAGAAGCCGGTGAGGGCCTCGACACCGATATTGCCGAGCGAGCTGTAGCCCTGGACCGCGATGGTGCCGCCGGAGAACAGGGTCAGGAAGCCGACGATCACGACGGTGCCGCCGATCACCGCGAGCGCACCGCTACCCATGCTGATCTCCGCGATGAGACGGATCGTCTCGGTGCGGTAGTGGATCAGTGCGCGCGGGATACAACCGATCGCCTTGCCGTAGAACACCGCCTGTTTGCCGAGGTTGTCCATCGAGGTCGAGAGTCTGCGCACGCGCCGCGTGACGCGGGGGAAGCGGGACTGGATGATCACCGAGGCCGACATCGCGTCACCGCACCGAGAATTTGAGACCGACCGCCGTGACCACGACGTTCACCACGAACAGCGCCATGAAGGCGAAAACCACTGTCTGGTTCACCGCATCACCGACACTCTTGGGACCACCTTTGACATTCAGACCCAGGTAGCAGGCGACCAGTCCGGCGATCAGGCCGAACAGGCCGGCCTTGACCTCGGAAATGATCAGCTCCGGGAGGTTGGTCAGCAGCGTGATGCCGTTGACGAACGCGCCCGGGTTCACGTCCTGCAGGAAAACCGAGAAGAGGAAGCCACCGACGATGCCGATGGTGCAGACCAGGCTGTTCAGCATCAGGGCGACGAACATGGAGGCCAGCACCCTGGGGACCACCAACCGGTGGATGGGGTCGATACCGAGCACCTTCATGGCGTCGATCTCTTCCCGGATGGTGCGGGCGCCGAGGTCGGCGCAGATGGCCGTGGCGCCGGCACCGGCGACGATGAGCAGCGTGACGATCGGCCCCACCTGGGTCACCGCGCCGAAGGCGGCGCCGGGGCCCCGGGGGGGGGGGGGCGCCGGTTTGGGGCGCCGGGTGTTTAGGGGGTTGGGGTCCACAAACGGGGAGGGGATAGGCCCCCCCCCAATGGGGGCGGGAGGTAGACCCCCCCCCG
>NZ_JARWPM010000107.1 GCF_029869215.1 Nocardia carnea | reverse complement strand
CGACTTGTATTCCGGGTCGTGGATCACTTTGGCCCGGTTGTAGGGCACGGCGGAATTGGCCCGCGGGATCCGGTTGTCCGGCGATTCGGCGCCGGCGCCCGGTATCAGCTCGATATGCAGCCGCCCGAGAATGGTCGACATCTTGATCGCGGCGCCCGCCGACGCGGCCACCCCGATATGCGTGGAACGATCACCGTCGAGGAAGCCTGAACCCCGGGGACGGGCCGAACCCTTGGAGGGCCTCGCTGGACTCGGCGCCGCCGTGGTTGCGTCGGGCCTCGGGTGATCGGCCCTTCGCGCGGCTTGGATTCGGTGCCACGGGGGTGGTGTTCGGACCTGGGGCCGTTTGTGGGACCAGGCGCGCGGTGGTTTTATACGGTTTCCGGGGGTTGGGCCGTCCGAATCCCTGCTGTTTCGGCGGTTACCGGGTTGTTCCCGTTCGGGACCGGACGCCGATGGTCCGGGCGGCCGGGTCAGTTGAGGCCGGTGTAGTCCGGGGTGCGCTTCGCGAGGAAGGCGTCCACACCCTCGCGGCCCGTGGGGCTGCCGGCGGCCTTGCCCATGGCGTCGCGTTCGGCGTCCAGCTGTTCGCTGAAGGTCGCGGTGGCCGACCGGCTGAGCAGGGTGCGGATGGAGGCATAGCTGGCGCGGGGGCCGCGGGCCAGGGTGCGGGCCAGGTCACGGGCGGCCGGCAGGACCGCGTCGTCGCTGTCGGTCAGCCGTGCCAGGATGCCGAGACGATGCGCTTCGGTGGCGTCGAGCACGGCGTCGGTGAGCAGGATGTCGCGGGCCTTCGCGGCGCCCACGAGCCGCGGCAGGGTCCAGGACATACCGCCGTCCGGGCTCAGGCCGACCCCTGGATAGGCGGGACGCATCCGGGTGCCCGGACCGCCGACCGCGATATCGGCCGCGCATACCAGGCTCATTCCGGCACCGGCGGCCCAGCCGTGCACGGCCGCGACCACCGGCACCGGCGCGGAGTCCAGGGCGCGGACGAAAACGTGCAGCGTATCGGCGAGCTGGTACAGATGCGCGGCACGGGCTTCGGCCGCCGCGAAATCCCGGACATCGCCGCCGGCGCAGAAATTGGGGCCCGCACCGGTGAGCAGTACCGCACCCACATCCGAACGCAGCTCCGCCAGGGCGGCGGTTCCCGCGGCGACCCCGGCGAAATCGAGGGAGGTGCCCCGGGCAGCGGTGGACAGGGTGATCTCCAGGACCCCGTCCTCGACTCGGATGTAATCGCTTTCGGTGCTCATTCTCCGAACTCTACTGCCGGGCGCACCATCCTGATCTCGGTTACACACGCGAACCGCTCCGGCCGGGCGGTGCCGTCAGGGGCGAATCCGTACTTGCGGTAGAAGGCACGGGCGCGCGGGTTGCGTTCGAAAACCCAGAGGCAGCAGGACCGGTCCGGTTCGAGCACGGAATCGAGCAAGGCCTGCGCGAGTCCCGTGCCGTACCAGGGAGCCCGGACGTACATCGCGCTGAGTTCCCGGTCGGCGACCGCGGGATTCCCGTCCGGTAGACCGTACTGGGTGAATCCGATGATCTCGGTACCGTATTCCGCGACCCAGGTCGGCCGCCGGGTGTGGTTGCGGGCGATGCGTTCCCAGCCCGCGGCGCGCTGGTCCGTGTCGAGCGCCGCCAGCACGTGGTCGGGCACGAGCCCCCGATAGGCTTCCCGCCAGCAGGCGATATGGCAGACCGCCAGCGGATAGGCATGCTCGGGCGCAAGCGGAACTATCCGCCAGGGCGGTCCGGGCGTTTTCCGCGTTCCATTGCCGAGTTCGATGACGCCCTCCGATCGGATACCGGCACGATAACGGCCCCGGTGCCGATATGGCGACCGGGGCCGGAATCGAAGAACTGTTGCGCGGGTAAACCGCAGTGCTGCGGGTTTACCCGCGGATCGGTTGACGCGGTGATCCGCGGCGCGGCGATCGCGGCTGCTGCCGCAGCACGGTGGTCGCGGACTCAGCCGCGGACGACCTTGCCCGCCTTCAGGCAGGAGGTGCACACATTCATCCGGCGGGTGTTACCCGGGGCGACCTGTGCGCGCACGGTCTGGATATTCGGGTTCCAGCGACGGTTGGTGCGCCGGTGCGAATGCGAGACCGACTTCCCGAAGCCGGGGCCTTTGGCGCAGACGTCGCAGACGGCAGCCATAGTCGCGAACTCCTTCATGTCTTCAGGGGGATCTGCCACCGTGCGGCGGCCGATCCGAGATCAATGTCGTCATGCCTGCCGCGGGAACCGCGGCGAGCGCAGACCGGTCCGGTCGCGCCAGGCAACCCTGCAAGGGTAGCCCGACCCGCGGTGATCCACCAAACCGGGCCCGGACCGTGCCCGACCGGCATGTTCACTTCGACCCTACCGGCCGGTCGTCCGCCTGTTCCAGCGGGCTACCTGCCTCGGGGCCGGTAGCGACGCGGCGGAGCCCGGCTGTGGCCCGCGCACCGGCGGCGCGTTCGCCGTCGCGCTGCCGGCCGCTGTGTGTCGCGCCGCTCGCCCCGCCGGCGGTGGGAGCCGGCCCGCTGCCCAGTTCTGGACGCTGTTCGACACAGTGCCGGTACCGAGCACGCCTCGCTCGTACGATGCGACGTGGCCCGGGGCCGGGCGGTGCCGTGCGGCCGGTCCGCGGTGTCGGGCGCCCCCGCTAATCTGGCGGGCGAAAGACCCGACGACCAGGAACGAGGTGGCGGTGCCCGAAACCCGGCAGGACAGCGGTGTTCCGGAGGGACAGCGCCCGGGGGCGTACGGCACGGCCGTGCAGGTGGACCGCGAATCGAAGGCCCGCGATACCGGCACGCCCGGTGACGGGTTGAGTGGGGCGGGGTTCCTGCGGTGGGGCCACACCTGTGTCACAGCCTTGGAGCAGGCACGCGCGGAGATCGACGGACTCAATGTCTTCCCGGTGCCGGACTCCGATACCGGGAAGAACCTGCTGGCGACCATGCGCGCCGCCACCGCGGAGGCCGACGCCGCGGCCCGGGTACCTGCGGGTGTGGATGGGGAGGCCGCGGTTACGGCGGAGCCGGAGGACGACATTGCCGTCGCGCCGGTGGACCGGACTGCCCACGAAACCGCAGGCGGAGTCTCCGGCGAACTCATGGGCGTCGATGCCGAGGAGTGCAGGGGCGGTGCGGGCAGGGAACAGGCCGGTCGTCGGTCCGGAACAGGCACGGGCGGTGCTGCGGACCGTCACCCGGGGGCCGCAACCGGTGAACATGCCGGGTGGCCGCTGCGCGCGGAGGAGAACGAGGCCCGGGGAGACGCAGCGGGGGACGTCCACCGGTATGCCACGGCGATGGCGTACGGGGCGACGGTGGGCGCCCGGGGAAATTCGGGGATCATCCTCGCACAGGTTCTCCGCGGTGTCGCGGAAGCGACGCGAGACGGCGGCTTGACCGGCGCGACCTACCGGACCGCGCTCGCGCGGGCCGCGCAGCTCGTCCGCGGCAGTCTCAGCGAGCCGGTGGAGGGGACCATCCTCACCGTGCTCGACCGGGCGAGTGCCGCGGCCCGGGAGTGTGCCGGGCCCGGGCTGGCCGAGGTGGCCCGGGCCGCGGCCGAAGGCGCGGCGCGGGCGCTCGACGAGACCCGCGATCAGCTGGCGGTGCTGCGCGCGGCCGGGGTGGTGGACGCGGGAGCCCGCGGGCTGCTGGTCCTGCTGGACACGATGGTCGAGGCGGTCACCGGGGAAACCCCTGTTCGCCGCGCATACCCGGCTGCCGCCGGCAACTCGCTCGCACAACACCGGCACGCCGTGCCGGAAGCGGCGCATTACGAGGTGATGTTCCGGATCGACGAGGGCGAGGAAGACCGGGCCGCGTGGCTGCGCTCGCGGCTGACGGTGCTCGGCGATTCGGTGGTGGTCGCGGCCGACGGTGCCGGGGGATGGGCGGTTCACGTCCACTGCGCGGACGCGGGAGCGGCGGTGGAAGCCGGAATGACGGTCGGCCGGGTGCGGGATATCCGGATCGAATATCTTGCCGGGAATCACCGAGATACCGCTACCGCGGCGGGCGGGGCCGGCCGCGACGGAATTCGGTTCGGTGAGTGGGGCGCGGTCGCCGGTCTCGGCCCGGGCACTGTGACACCCGACGGTGTTGCGCCGGGAGCCCGGCCCTCGGCGGCAGGGGTCGCTCCTGGCGCGCCCGCCGCCGGGGACGCGGCCCCGGCGGGTGACATGCCCGCGGCGGAGCTCGGTGGTCGGCGTTCGCCGGTGGTCGGGCGCCGGCCGGAAGGAGGCGATTCCCCGGGCGGAATCGGCGTTCGCCGCGCTGCCGGGGATCATCCCGACGGTTGTAGTGCGTCGTCGAATGCCCACGGTGGAATGACGGGCGACCGCGGCGCGCCGGCGGGCGTGGACGGCTCCGGGGTGGTGGATCGCGCGGTGCTTGCGGTGGCGGCCGGGGTGGGTGCGGCCGAATTGTTCGAGGCGGCGGGGGCGGTGGTACTCGGTGCCGAGCCTGCGCTGGAATCCGCGGCGTTGCTCGCGGCGATCCGGCGGATGCCGCATCGGGAGGTGCTGGTGCTGCCCAACGGGGCGCTGCCCGCCCATGAATTGGTAGCGGTCGGGGCGGCGGCCCGCGACGCACACCGCGATGTGCTGCTGCTGCCCAGCGCCAGCATGGTGCAGGGGCTCGCGGCGCTGGCGGTGCACGACCGGGCGCGGATCGCGGTGGACGATGCCTTCGCCATGTCCGAGGCCGCCGCGGCCACCCGGTGGGGCGCGCTGCGCCGGGCGGAGGGCCGCGCGCTGACCATGGTGGGGACCTGCGCACCCGGCGACGGGCTGGGACTGGTGGGCCACGATGTGGTGGTGATCGACCGCGATACCCGCGCGGCGGGATACACCCTCCTGGACCGGATGCTGGGCCTGGGCGGGGAACTGGTGACCTTGCTCGTCGGCGCCGGGGCGCCGGACGGCTTGGCCGGCGACCTCGCGGAGCATATCGGCGCCGAATTCCCCGGTGTCGAAGTCACGGTGTATTCCGGAGGGCAGCGCGGGGACCTGATACAGATCGGTGTGGAATGAGTAGGCGCGTGCGGGCGGCACTGAGCGGAGTGTTATGGCTACATTGAGCGATCGCCTCGACCATGTGCTCGGGGCGAAGGCGGCCGGGTCACTGGCGGACGCGTTCGATATGCGGACCGTGGAGGATCTGCTGCGGCACTACCCGCTGCGGTACGCGACCCAGGGGCAGCCGCTCACCGAGGAGGCGCCCGAGGACGGTGCGCATATCACGGTGATCGGGCGTATCACGAAAGCAGAGTTGCGCCCGATGCGGCAGCGGCGGGGTTCCTTGCTGAAGGTGGTGCTCGATACCGGCTCCGGCCGCGGGGTGGATGTCACCTTCTTCAACGGTGACAAGGTGAAATACGCGGTGCGCGAGGGCGCCCGGGCGATGATGTCGGGCACCGTGAACTACTGGCGGCCCGGCCAATGGAATCTCAGCCACCCCGGCTATCTGATCCTGCCCGAATCCGATACCGACGAGCCGGTACTCACCACTGTGCGTGGTGGTGGTGATCTGCGCGGGATCGCGCAGAGCGCGAAAGGTGCGGGCGGGGTGGATATGTCGTTCTTCGAACGCGAGTTCATCCCGGTCTACCCGGCGACCGCGAAGGTGCAGAGCTGGGAGATCCTGGCCTGCGTCCGGCAGGTACTCGACCAGCTCGACCCGCTCGCCGATCCGCTACCCGCCGCAGTACGCGACGAGCGGGCGCTGATGCCGGTGGGCGATGCGCTGCGGTTGATCCATCTGCCCGAACACCAGTCCGATATCGAGCGGGCCCGGGAACGGTTGCGGTTCGACGAGGCGCTGGCCCTGCAACTGGTGCTGGCCGAACGCCGGCACGAGGTGTCGGGACGGACGGCCCGGCCCTGCCCGCCGCGTCCGGACGGGATCGCCGCTGCCTTCGACCAGCGGCTGCCGTTCGAACTGACGGAAGGCCAGCGCGCGGTGATCGACGAGATCTCCGCGGATCTGTCCCGGGAACAGCCCATGCACCGCCTGCTGCAGGGCGAGGTGGGGTCGGGTAAGACCATCGTGGCACTACACGCCATGTTGCAGGTCGTCGATGCCGGGCAGCAGTGTGCCCTGCTCGCGCCCACCGAAGTACTCGCCGCTCAGCACTACCGGTCGCTGCGGGCGATGCTCGGCGATCTCGGGAAGGCGGGGGAACTCGGCGCGGCCGAGACGGCCACCCGGGTCACGCTCGTCACCGGTTCCCTGTCGACCGCCACCAAGCGGGCGGCGCTGCTGGCGGCGGTGACGGGGGAGGCCGGGATCGTGATCGGTACCCATGCCCTGATCCAGGATTCGGTGGAATTCTTCGATCTGGGCATGGTGGTGGTCGACGAACAACACCGGTTCGGTGTGGAGCAGCGGGATGCGTTGCGGGCCAAGGCAAAAGACGGTATTTCGCCGCATCTGCTGGTGATGACCGCGACCCCGATTCCGCGCACCATCGCCATGACCACGCTCGGTGATCTGGAGACCTCCACCCTCACCCAGCTGCCCCGCGGCCGCTCGCCGATCACCTCGAAAGTGGTACCCCGCCGCGTGCACCCCAACTGGGTGGACCGGGCCTGGGAACGGATCACCGAGGAGGTGCGGGCCGGCCGGCAGGCCTACGTGGTGTGCTCCCGGATCGGTGACGACGAGGAGACCGGCGGCACCCGCGGAAAAGGCGGTAAATCGCGTGGCGCGGATTCCGGGAAGGAACCGCCCACCACCCAGTCCGTGCTCGAGGTGTTCGATCGGCTGCGCACCGGACCACTGGCCGGCCTGCGCGTCGGGCTGTTGCACGGGCGGTTGCCGGCCGACGAAAAAGATCAGGTGATGCGCGATTTCAACGCCGGTGAGATCGATGTCCTGGTCTGTACGACCGTCGTCGAGGTGGGCGTGGACGTGCCGAACGCGACCGTGATGGTGATCGTGGACGCCGACCGGTTCGGGGTGAGCCAGCTGCACCAGTTGCGTGGCCGGATCGGCCGCGGCAAACACCCCGGTCTGTGCCTGCTGATCACCGACGCCGCCCCCGGCGGGCCCGCGATGACCAGGTTGGCAGCGGTGGCCGCGACCACCGACGGTTTCGAACTGTCGGTACTCGATCTGCGGCAGCGGCGTGAGGGCGATGTGCTGGGCTCGGCGCAGTCGGGAACTGCGCGTTCGCTGCGGCTGCTCTCGCTGCTCGACGATCTGGAGGTCATCACGACCGCTCAGGAATTGGCGCGGTCGCTGGTCGCCGAGGATCCCGGCCTTACCCGGCATCCCGGTCTGGCGGCGATGATGCACGCCGCCGTCGATTCGGAACGGCTGGAGTACCTGGCGAAATCCTGATCCGCGCGGGGCCCCGGCCGGGGTCGGCGGTCGTGCCGAATGCCGCTCTCCCGCTATCGGGCAGAGGTACCGCGAAGCCCCCGCGGCCGCCCGGGGCCGGGTGATCGCCGAGCTGATCTGTCCACTCGCCGTGCTGCTTTCCGGCCGCGTTCGCTCGGCGGCAACTCGGGCGTCGGCTGCGCGCGCCCGCCCGCTCGCACCCGGTCGTATCGAAATTGGTTGCGGCAAGCGGGAACCGGCGTGGATTGCGCAGCGTCAAAGCTGGCACAGAGCAACTGCGAGGGAAGGGCTGGATGGGATGAGACCAGAGCGAGGATGCCGGGCGGTCCGGCGGCGGTCGCCGCTTCCGCAATCGGGAATGCGCCCGGTGGCGCGGGTAACGCGGCATTGCCCGCATTGTGCTTCGGCTGAACGGATGAAGCGGCGGGAGAGCGGCGCGGGCGAGCTCGACGGGTGACGGCCGGGGCGCCGGAGGCCGAGATCGGGGCTCGGCCGGGGCGCATACCTGCGAGCCAACACCCGCGCCCGATCGGGTCGCCGGGCTCAGCGCGGCGTGGGCGGCGACCACGCGGCGTGGGCGGCGACCATATGGTGACGGAACGCGAACCGGCTAACCCGCCCTCGTGGCGAACTGTCACGACCGTCGCTACCGGCCGTGCGAACCATTGTCCGGCCGATGCCGCCATCGCGCTGCTGTGTGCACAGCGCGATCGAGCCGCTGTGCGCAGGCCGACCGCGCCGCCGGGTTCGGTTCGGGCGGGCTGCGAAGGTTGCCCGGAGTTGGCCCGACCCGCGTGGCCGCACAATCCGCCGTGGTCGCCGGTGAGATGTGACGGCGGGGTGACCGAAGTTTCGCAACCGTGCAATGCCGCATTGTGAAGATTCTGCGAAGTGGACTTCGGTGTCGAACCTGGATGTGGCGCCGGGTACGTTGGGTCAATGTTCTCGAAAGTCTTGGTTGCCAACCGCGGCGAGATCGCCATCCGAGCCTTCCGCGCGGCGTACGAGCTCGGTATCGGAACGGTTGCCGTGTTCCCGCACGAGGATCGCAATTCGGTGCACCGCCTGAAGGCGGACGAGGCATACGAGATCGGTGAGGAAGGGCACCCCGTCCGGGCCTATCTCTCGGTCGAGGCGATTATCGAGGCGGCCCGGACCGCGGGCGCCGACGCCATCTACCCCGGGTACGGGTTCCTCTCGGAGAACCCCGACCTCGCGGCCGCGTGCGCGCAAGCGGGAATAACCTTCATCGGACCGTCGGCCGAGGTCCTGGAACTGGCCGGTAACAAGGCGCGGGCGATCGCGGCGGCGAAGGCGGCGGGACTGCCCGTCCTGAACTCGAGCGCCCCCTCCGCGGATGTGGACGAGTTGCTCACCGCGGCCGAATCGATGGAATTCCCGGTATTCGTGAAGGCGGTCGCGGGCGGCGGCGGCCGCGGGATGCGGCGGGTGGCCGCCCGCGAACAGTTGCGGGAAGCGATCGAGGCGGCCTCGCGCGAGGCGGAATCCGCGTTCGGCGATCCGACGGTGTTCCTCGAGCAGGCGGTGGTGAATCCGCGCCATATCGAGGTGCAGATCCTGGCCGATACCCAGGGCAATGTCATGCACCTGTTCGAGCGCGACTGTTCGGTACAGCGGCGCCATCAGAAGGTGATCGAGCTGGCGCCCGCCCCGAACCTCGATCCGGACCTGCGCGAGCGGATCTGCGCCGACGCCGTGGCGTTCGCGCGGCAGATCGGCTACAGCTGCGCGGGGACGGTCGAATTCCTGCTCGACGAACGCGGCAACCATGTCTTCATCGAGATGAATCCGCGGATCCAGGTCGAGCACACGGTGACCGAGGAGATCACCGATGTCGACCTGGTGCAGTCACAGTTGCGGATCGCGGCCGGGGAGAGCCTGGCCGATCTGGGCCTGAGCCAGGACACGGTAGCCATCCGCGGCGCGGCGCTGCAGTGCCGGATCACCACCGAGGATCCGGCCAACGGTTTCCGCCCCGATACCGGGCGGATCACCGCCTACCGCACCCCCGGCGGCGCCGGTATCCGGCTCGACGGCGGGGCCAACCTCGGCGCGGAGATCGGCGCCTATTTCGATTCCATGCTGGTGAAGCTCAGCTGCCGGGGCCGGGATTTCCCGGCGGCGGTGGCGCGGGCGCGCCGCGCCCTGATGGAGTTCCGGATCCGCGGTGTCACCACCAATATCCAATTCCTGCTGGCGGTGCTCGAGGACCCCGATTTCAAGGCCGGGCGAGTCACCACGTCGTTCATCGACGAGCGCCCGCAGTTGCTCTCCTTGCGTGAACCCGCCGACCGCGGCACCAAGATCCTGAACTATCTGGCCGATATCACCGTGAACAAACCGCACGGGGCGCGGCCGACGGCGGTGTATCCGCACGACAAACTGCCGGCGATCGATCTCTCGGTCCCGCCGCCGGACGGTTCGCGGCAGAAGCTGCTGACCCTGGGCCCGGAGGGTTTCGCGCGGGCGCTGCGCGAGCAGAAGGCCGTCGGAGTCACCGACACCACCTTCCGCGACGCGCACCAGTCGCTGCTGGCGACCCGGGTGCGGACCAACGGCCTGCTCGATGTGGCCGGGCATGTGGCCCGGCTGACTCCAGAGCTGCTCTCGGTCGAATGCTGGGGTGGCGCGACCTACGACGTGGCGCTGCGGTTCCTGTACGAGGATCCGTGGGAGCGGCTGGCCGCGCTGCGTGAGGCGATTCCGAACATCTGCCTGCAGATGCTGCTGCGCGGGCGGAACACCGTCGGTTACACGCCGTATCCGGAGCGGGTGACCCGGGCGTTCGTCGCCGAGGCCACCGACACCGGGATCGATATCTTCCGGATCTTCGACGCGCTCAACAATGTCGATCAGATGCGCCCGGCCATCGACGCCGTCCGGGAGACGGGCACCGCGATCGCGGAGGTCGCGCTGAGCTACACCGGGGATCTCACGAACCCCGACGAGAAGCTCTACACCCTCGACTACTACCTGAAATTGGCCGAGCAGATCGTCGATGCGGGCGCGCATGTGCTGGCGATCAAGGATATGGCCGGCCTGCTGCGCGCGCCCGCCGCGGCGAAACTGGTGACCGCGCTGCGCAGTAATTTCGACCTGCCGGTGCATGTGCACACCCACGACACCCCGGGCGGCCAGCTCGCCACCTACCTGGCGGCGTGGCAGGCCGGCGCGGACGCGGTCGACGGTGCGTCCGCGGCCATGGCCGGTACCACCAGCCAGCCCGCGCTGTCGGCGATCGTCGCCGCCGCCGCGCACAGCGAATACGACACCGGGCTGAATCTGGGCAATGTCTGCGATCTGGAGCCGTACTGGGAAGCCCTGCGCAAGGTATACGCGCCGTTCGAATCCGGGCTGCCCGCCCCGACCGGCCGGGTCTACACCCACGAGATCCCCGGCGGCCAGCTGTCGAATCTGCGGCAGCAGGCCATCGCGCTCGGGTTGGGTGATCGGTTCGAGGAGGTCGAGGCCAAATACGCCGCGGCCGACCGGCTGCTGGGCCGGTTGATCAAGGTGACCCCGTCGTCGAAGGTGGTCGGTGATCTCGCGCTGTCGCTGGTCGGTTCCGGTGTCGATATCGAGGATTTCGCCGCCGATCCGGGGCGCTACGACATCCCCGATTCGGTGATCGGTTTCCTGCGCGGCGAACTCGGCACCCCGGCCGGTGGCTGGCCCGAACCGTTCCGGGAGAAGGCACTCGCCGGACGGAGCGCCGCCAAACCGGAGACCCCGCTGACCGCGGCGGACGAGGCCGGGCTGGCCGGCACCTCGCAGGAACGCCGCGCGACCCTGAACCGGCTGCTGTTCCCCGGTCCCACCGCCGAATTCCTCGCGCATCGCGAGAAGTACGGCGATACCACCGGGTTGTCGGCGAATCAGTTCTTCTACGGCCTGCGCCACGGCGAGGAACACCGGGTCCAGCTGGAGAAGGGCGTCATCCTGCTCATCGGGCTGGAAGCCATCTCCGAACCCGACGAACGCGGGATGCGCACGGTGATGTGCATTCTCAACGGGCAACTGCGCCCGGTCTCGGTGCGGGATCGCTCCATCGCCAGCGAGATCCCGGCCGCGGAGAAGGCCGACAAGAACAACCCGCACCACATCGCCGCCCCGTTCGCCGGTGTCGTGACGCTGATCGTCACCGAGGGCGATACCGTCGCCTCCGGCGACACCATCGCCACCATCGAGGCCATGAAGATGGAAGCCGCCATCACCGCGCCGCGCGGGGGCGTGGTGAGCCGGGTGGCCATCACCCAGGTACAGCAGGTCGAGGGCGGTGACCTGCTGATCGAACTGGGCGAGCGCGAATCGGAATGACCCGGATCGTCGCCGGCACGGCCGGCGGGCGGCGCCTGCGCGTACCGCCCGCCGGTACCCGGCCCACCTCGGACCGGGTGCGGGAGGCACTGTTCTCCTCGATCGAGGCCCGGATGGACCTCGACGGGCTGCGCGTACTCGACCTCTACGCCGGGTCGGGCGCGCTGGGACTCGAGGCTCTGTCCCGCGGCGCCGCGGATGCACTGCTGGTCGAATCGGATCGGCGGGCGGCCGCGGTGCTCCGCGGCAATATCGCGGACCTGGGTTTGCCCGCGGCTCAGGTACGGGTGGGCGCGGTGGCCCAGGTGCTGGCGCAGGCCGGTGCGGGCGAATTCGACCTGGTCTTCGCCGACCCGCCCTACGAGCTGCCCACCGCGGCCGTCGAGGGGGATATCGGCGCGCTGGCCGCCCACGGCTGGCTGGCCGAGGATGCGCTGCTGCTGGTGGAACGGTCCGCGCGGTCGGCGGAGATCGGCTGGCCGCCGGGCTTCGCGGCACGCGCCGCGAAACGGTACGGGGAAACCCGGATCGAGTCCGCCGTGTACATCGGCGCCGGCGCGGTGGGTCCGGCCACACCTGCTAGCGTTTGAGCCATGGCAGGAGCATTGTGCCCGGGCTCGTTCGATCCGGTGACCAACGGCCACCTCGATGTTTTCCGCCGGGCGGCGGCCCAGTTCGACGAGGTCGTCGTCACGGTGAACGTGAACAAGAAGAAGCAGGGCATGTTCAGCGTCGAGGAGCGTATCGAGATGCTGCGCGACGCCACCGCCGATCTGCCGAACGTGCGCATCGCGTCCTGGGCCGGCCTGACGGTCGATTTCGCCCGGGAACAGGGCATCACCGCGATCGTGAAGGGTCTGCGCGATGCCGGGGATTTCGGCTACGAACTGCAGATGGCGCAGATGAACAAGAAGCTCGCCGGGGTGGATACGTTCTTCATCGCCACCAACCCGGCGTTCAGCTATCTGTCCAGCTCACTGGTGAAAGAAGTCGCCGCCTTCGGCGGGGATGTCAGCGATATGCTGCCGTCGCTGGTGCACAAGCGGCTACTCGACCGGCTCGCCGAGCGCGCGGGCTGATTCCTCCCGCGCGGCGCTGGCCTCCCGGGCCCGCCGCAGCGGCCGGAACACCAGACCGCGCAGGGCCAGGAACCGCAAGCCGCCCACGGCGGCGCTGATGGCCAGCACGGCCGCGGCCTGCGCGGGTGCGGCCAGGGTGGGAGCGAAAACCTCCAGCGCGGCCAGGGCCGCGGTACTGATCCCCAGACCCAGCAGCGCCAGCCCGCCGCCCTCCCATTGCGCGGTGAACCAGCCCACCCGCTCGGCGGCGTGGAAGGTGAGCCGCCGATGCAGTTCGTTGGCCAGCACCGTGCTCACCACCGAGCCGGCCACATTGGCCAGCAGTGTGCCCGCACCGGTCAAGGTGAGGAACAGCAGCACATAGGAGATATTGCTCAGACCGCCCACCAGCGCGAACCGGATCAACTGCGGAAACGCCCGATCGCCACGCAGGTACCGCAGCAGGCGCTGCTGCCAGGCCGTCGGGGAGATCGGTGCCGGCCAATCGATATCCAGCTCCGCGGCGGCCAGTGCCCCGGCGGAGGGCAGCTGCAGGATGGTCATGGGCGGTTCCGATCGGGCAAGGGTCAGGTGCCGCCATCCGGGCGATGGGGCTGCTACGAATTTATCATCAAGCGGAGAGAAGGTCTCCAGTTCATGGCCGGAGTCACCGGATATCCGGCGGAACCAGCGACACACCGAAAGTAGGTTCGGCTCAGCCGACCGGCCGGGGCACACTGGGAACGGCGTGATATTTCGCCGATCGTCAGCAGGAGGGCACTGAGCATGTATCGGGTATTCGAGGCGCTCGACGAACTGGTCGCCATAGTCGAGGAGGCACGCGGGATCCCCGCGACGCGTAACTGCATCGTCCCGCGTCCGGAAACACTCGACCTGCTCGACGACGTCCGCGACGCGCTGCCGGCCGAGATCGACGACGCCCAGGATGTGCTCGATCACCGCGACAAGATCATCGACGACGCCCGCGGGCTCGCCGAGGAAACCGTGCGCACCGCCGACGAACAAGCCACCACCACCGTGTCCGACGCCCGCGCCGAAGCCGACCGGATCCTCGCCGAGGCGAAGGCGCACGCCGATCGGATGGTCGCGGAAGCCACCGCCCATGCCGACCGGCTGGTCGATACCGCCACCGCGGAAGCTCAGCGGCTGGTCGCCGACGCCAAGGCCGAATACGAATCGGTCACCGGCCGGGCCCGCGCCGAAGCCGACCGGATGGTCGAAGCCGGCCGCGCTTCCTACGACCGCGCGGTGGCCGACGGGCAGGCCGAACAGCGCCGCCTCGTCGAAGACACCGAGGTGGTCCGGGCCGCGCACGCCGAATCGGCGCGGCTGATCGATACCGCGCACGCCGACGCCGACCGGATGCGGGCCGATTGCGACCACTACGTCGACACCAAACTCGCCGAATTCGAGGAGACACTCGGCGGTGCGCTGCGCACGATCGGCCGCGGCCGGCAGCAGTTGCGCAACGGGGCCGGGGTACCGGATTACGCGGCCGAGTTCCGCCGCTAGTACACCGGGCGATTTTGCAGGTAACTGCCCGTTTCGCGTACTGTGGTGTGGTTGCCTGCCGAATCCGGCACCATAACCTCGTACGACCCAGTGGAGTGTTCTTCGATGCCTGCCGATACAACCGCGCGCTCGCGTTCCGGTGCACGCCGTGCACACGACGCGGGTTTCGTGCTGGATGTCCGCAGCCTCGGTCGCGCCCCGGGATCCATGCGCGAACTGCGGCGAACCGTCACCACCTCCGAACGGCTCGGCCTCGACCTGATCGCGGTACCGGCCGGGTCCGAGGTCGAGTTGGACCTGCGCCTGCAGGCCGTATCCGAGGGTGTGCTCGTCACCGGAACCGTCACCGCGCCGGTGGCCGGGGAATGCTCGCGCTGCCTGGAACAGTTCACCGATTCGATCGACCTCTCGCTCACCGAACTGTTCGCCTACCCGGACAGCACCACGGATCAGACCGCAGAGGACGACGAGGTCTACCGGATGGACGACGACCTCATCGACCTCGAGCCCCTGGTCGTCGACCAGTTGGGCCTGGAACTACCGCTGCAGCCGCTGTGCACGCCCGACTGCGCGGGACTGTGCCCGGAGTGCGGTATCCGGATGGCGATTGCAGGATCCGATCACGGGCATGAGATACTGGATCCCCGCTGGGCCGGGCTGGCGAAATTCGCCTCCGGATCGCCCGGCAGCGGCAGCCCCGACGAGGGTGCGGCCACCGGAGACCATTCCACAGACACTGCACGTAACAGCACAGAGGAGAAGTAGTCGTGGCCGTTCCCAAGCGCCGGATGTCCCGTTCCAATACCCGGTCGCGGCGCAGCCAGTGGAAGGCCGTCGCGCCTACGCTGATCACCTGCCCCAACCGGGCCTGCGGTCAGAAGACCCCGCCGCATATCGCGTGCCCGTCCTGCGGTACCTACAAGGGCCGCCAGGTCGCCTCGGCCGTCTGATCCCCGGTCGACCATTGACCGCGGGCAAGGACGAATCCGGCGAGCGGCCGGATCATGCGAGTTTGCTCGCCGCCCTGGGTGTCGAGATTTCGCCCGAGCTGCTCCGGCTGGCGCTGACCCATCGCTCGTACGCGTACGAGAACGGTGGGCTGCCGACCAACGAGCGGCTCGAATTCCTCGGCGACTCGGTACTCGGTCTGAGTATCACCGAGCGGCTCTATCACGAGCATCCGGAGAAATCCGAGGGTGAGCTGGCGAAACTGCGCGCAAGCGTGGTGAATATGCACGCGCTGGCCGAGGTCGCCCGAGCGTTGGGCGAGGGCGGCCTGGGCGTGCATCTGCTGCTCGGCAAAGGTGAGGAACTCACCGGTGGCCGGGACAAGCCCAGCATCCTGGCCGACGGGATGGAATCGCTGCTCGGCGCCGTGCATCTCGAGCACGGTATCGATGTGGCGCGGGAGGTCGTGCTGCGGCTGTTCGCCGATCTGCTCGAACGCGGGCCGCGGATGGGTGCCGGGCTGGATTTCAAGACCAGCCTGCAGGAGCTGACGGCCGAACGTGGTCTCGGCGTGCCCAGTTACGAGATCACCTCCACCGGGCCCGACCACGACAAGGAATTCACCGCGACCACGGTGATCGCCGGCAACGCCTACGGACAGGGCGTCGGGCGGTCGAAGAAGGAAGCCGAGCAGAAGGCGGCGGGGGCGGCCTACCGCGCGCTGACCGGCGAATCCTGAGGTGCCCGAACTTCCTGAGGTCGAGGTGGTCCGCCGCGGCCTGACCGAGCACCTGTGCGGCCGGAGCGTACGTTCGGTCACCGTCACCCATCCCCGTGCGGTGCGCAGGCATATCGCCGGCGCCGCGGATATGGTGGGCCGGCTGACCGGTCTGACGGTCGCCGAAGCCCGGCGGCGTGGCAAATACCTGTGGCTCACCTTCGACCATCCCGGCGGGGATCCCGCCGAAGACGCGCTGGTCGTCCATCTGGGGATGAGCGGGCAGATGCTCGTGCAGCCCGCGGACGCGCCGGTGGAGAAACACGCGCATATCCGGGTGACCCTCGACGACGGCCGGGAGCTGCGGTTCGTCGATCAACGTACCTTCGGTGGCTGGGTGCTGGCGCCGCTGGTCGAGGTGGAGGGTGATCTGCTGCCCGATCTGCTGGCCCATATCGCCCGCGACCCCCTCGATCCGCGGTTCGACGCCGAACGGGTGGTCGCGGTGCTACGCACCAAACGGACCGAGATCAAACGGGTGCTGCTGGATCAGACGGTGGTCTCCGGGATCGGCAACATCTACGCCGACGAAGCCTTGTGGCGGGCGCAGATCCACGGCGGCCGGACCGCGGCCGGGCTGAGCCGGCCCGTCCTGCGGCGACTGCTCGCCGAGGCCGCGGCGGTGATGAACGACGCGCTGGCCGCGGGCGGGACCTCGTTCGACGCGCTGTATGTGAACGTGAACGGCGAATCCGGCTATTTCGAGCGCGCGCTGGCGGTGTACGGGCGCGGTGACCGGCCCTGTCCGCGCTGTGGGGCGATGATCGTGCGGGAGAAGTTCATGAACCGCTCGTCGTTCTCGTGCCCGCGCTGCCAACCGGCCGCGCGACGCCGGAAATCCGTGTCGTAGGACCTCTCGCGCGGCACCCGGCGAGGGGTTACGGTTTTCTCGGGCAAGATCACCAACCCGGTAGGCCTGGGAAGGACGGTATGCGCAAGCTCACCTATTTCGTCGCCGCGACCATCGACGGGTTCATCGCGACCGAGGACGGGACCGTCGATTTCTTCCCGGTCGGTGGCGACCACGGGCCCACGATCACCGCGCAGTACCCGGAGACCCTGCCGTCGGAGGTGCGCCGGGCACTCGGTATCGACGCCCGCAATGCCAATTTCGACACCGTGATCATGGGCCGCAAAACCTATGACTTCGGTGTGCGCACCGGCACGTCGAGCCCGTACGCGCATCTCCGTCAGTTCGTCGTGTCCACCACGCTGACCGCGCCGCCGGACCCGGCGGTGGAACTGATCGGCGCCGACCCGCTGGCCCGGGTGCGTCTACTCAAAAGTGAGCAGGGTCCGGGTATCTGGTTGTGCGGTGGTGGTGCACTGGCCCAGGAACTGCTACCGGAAATCGACCAGATCTTCCTGAAACTGCATCCGATCGTGCTCGGTCGTGGGCGGCCGCTGTTCGGCGCCGGGCCGCGGCTGCCCGAGCCCGCGGAGTTCCGCATCATCACCAGTCAGGTCTTCGACGACGGGGTGGCGTTCCTCAAATACGGAAGGGCCCGCTGAGCGGTGTCCGGCGAGGCGTCCGAGACCACCGCACGGCGGCCCGCGCCCGGGCCGGTGGCGGCGTTGCGCGAGATCGGGTTCTGGCTGGAGCGGAGCCGGGAGAAGACGCACCGGGTGAAGGCATACCGGCGGGCCGCCGATATCGTCGCGGGCCTCGACGCGGACCAGGTGCGCCGGCGGGCGGCGGCCGGAACCTGGCAGGAGCTGCCGGGAATCGGTCCCAAGACCGCCGCGGTGATCGAGGAAGCCTACGCCGGTGTGGTGCCGCGGTATCTCGCCGAACTACGCGCGGCCGCGAAACCGATCGGGCCCGAAGGCGCGGAGCTGCGGTCCCGGCTGCGGGGTGATCTGCACACCCATTCGGACTGGTCCGACGGCGGGAGCCCGATCGCGGAGATGATGGGCTGCGCGGCCGCCCTCGGGCACGAATACTGCGCGCTGACCGATCATTCCCCGCGGCTCACCGTGGCCAACGGGCTGTCGGCGCAGCGGTTGCGCCACCAGCTCGAGGTGGTCGCCGAACTGAACGCGGAGCTGGCGCCCTTCCGGATCCTCACCGGCATCGAGGTCGATATCCTCGACGACGGCGCGCTGGATCAGGACACCGAATTACTCGCCGAACTCGATATCGTCGTCGCCAGTGTGCATTCGCGGCTGCGCGACGACCGCGACACCATGACCCGCCGCATGGTCTACGCGGTGGCGAACCCGCACGTGGACGTGCTCGGGCACTGCACCGGCCGTCTGGTCGAGGGCGGGCGCGGCACTCGGCCGGAATCGCAATTCGACGCCGAAGTCGTCTTCGAGGCCTGCCGCCGCTACGGGACGGCGGTCGAAATCAACAGCCGGCCCGAACGGCAGGACCCACCGGAGCGGCTGATCCGGCTCGCCGACGAGATGGGTTGTGAATTCGCCCTCGATACCGACGCGCACGCCCCCGGTCAGCTGGACTGGCAGGGTTACGGGTGCGCCCGCGCAACGGCCTGTGAAATATCGCCGGACCGGATCATCAACTCCCGCCCCCTCGACGACTTGCTGGAGTGGACGCGCACCGGAAATAGCTGAGCCCGAGTACGAGAAGTCCAGCGGGACATTGCGCGCGTAGTGCGTCGCGGACGTCGATGACGGGACGATGAACGGTTCCCGAACTCTTCTCCGCCCTACTCGGTTCGGTGCCCCGATGGCCAAAGATGAAGCGTGATGGGTGGATTCGGGGTGGTTACGGCCGGTGGGTGAACTGCTGTTCAATATTGTGCTCCCGCTCGCCGGTATCGCGATTCCGATGGGCGCGTTCCTCTGGGAGTTCGTGTTCGTCGGGCGTAAACGGCTCGGCTGGCGCGTGCAGATGGACACCCCGGTCACCGGTGAGGCCGAATCGGGGCATGCCGGGGCGCTGCGGCAGTTGCGGCAGACCGCCGACGGCTCCGAACGCAACCTGCAGGATTTGTCGGTGGTACTGGTCCGGATCGAGAACAACGGTGCGACAACCATCGATGCGGCCGATTATGTGACCGGGCAGAACGGTCAGGCGGGGCTGCATCTGCATTTCCCGCAGCGCCGGGTGATCGGGATGGCGGTCACCGAACTCAGCAACCCCGGCCTGGCCGTCTGTTTCGAACCGGACTCCGGTTTCGGTCATCGCGAACTCAGCGGGCAGAACGTCGGCGTCATCGACCTGCCGAAGGTGCCGCTGAACCGTTCCGACCACTACAAGATCCTGGCCACCCTCGAACGGACCACGGGCACCGGCGAATATCCCGAACCCACGATGCAGGGTGTGGTCACCGGCGGTGGTATCGCCAAGACACAGGGACGTTCCGGCGCCTCGGCGCTCATGCTGGTGCTGATCGGATTCCTGGTCACCGTGATCGCGGCCATGACGGTGCTCAACGTTCTGGAATCCGACGCCGCGCCCAGCGGCTGTGCCACCGGCAAGCTCACGGTGGTGGGGTCCACGGCGTTCGAAAGCGTGCTCCGGGAAGCGGGCGACCTGTACGAGAAGACCTGCCCCGGCGCCGACCTCGACTACGAGTTCGAGGGCACCGACCGCGGGATGACCCGGGTGAGCGACGAACGCGGCCGCGACGGCACCCTGCTCGCGATCGGGGACGCGCCCCACGGTGCCGACTATCCGGGCCTGGTGCAGCGGCCGCTGGCGCTGTCGCGGTTCACCGTGGTCGTGGACCCGGACACGCGGGTCACCGGGCTCACCACCGAGCAGATCCGGGCGCTGTTCCGCGGCGAGGTGACGAACTGGCAGGCCGTGGGCGGTGCCGACCTGCCGGTGCGGGTGGTCAACCGGTTCGCCGGGTCGGGCACCCGCTGGAACTTCGAGAACCGGCTGCTGGGGTCGGGGCAGCCTGCCGAACCCGGTATCACCTGCAACCAGCTCGAGCGCAGTGGCGGACCGGGCCGCTGCCAGACCTTGACCACCGACGATGTGCTGGCCGAGGTCGCCGAGATGCCGGGAGCTGTCGGCTACAGCGAATACGCCGATGCCGCGGACACTCCGGACGTGGCCGCCGTAAAAATCGACGACCGAACCCCGACGCGCGAGAATATCGCCGATGCGAGCTACCCGTTCTGGGGTGTGGAGTACGCGTTCTCCTACGGCGATTTCCCGCCGGGATCGGTCGGCGCGAGCTTCGTGCGGTTCCTGCTCTGGGAGGGCGGCCAGGATGTGATCCGCCGCTACGGGAACCTGCCCTGCGAAGAGGTCGCCGACCGGTCGCGGTGCTATTCGTAACCGCGGTTTCGCACGGTGACCGGGAGCCACGCCGGTAGCCGTCCGCGCGCCCGCTCCACCGGGTGGAAACGAGGCGTAAAGATAGCGCAAGCAGTGTGTTTCGCCCGAGTCGGCAGGGGTAGTTTTCCCCTCGCACCGCCGCTGAGCGCAGCCGGAAAACCCGGCGACGGCGGCCGGTGGGGGGGGGGGGGGGGGGGGGCGGGGGGGGGGGGGGGGGGGGGGGGGGGGGGGGCGCCCCCCCCCCCGCCCCCCCCCCGCGCCGGGGGGCGCGGCGGCCGCCCCCCCCCCCCCCCCCCCACGGGCCGATCTGCGTCGGAATCGACCCGCATCCCGCGCTGCTCGAGTCCTGGGGGCTGCCCGACGACGCGAACGGCCTGGAAACGTTCGCCGAGATCTGTGTGGAAGCCTTCGACGGAGTAGCGGCGGTGGTCAAACCGCAGGTCGCCTTCTTCGAGGCCTACGGCTCGGCGGGTATCGCGGTCCTCGAACGCACCGTCGAAGTGCTCCGGGCCTCCGGAACCCTGGTCCTGGCCGACGCCAAACGCGGCGATATCGGGTCCACCATGGCCGCCTACGCCCGCACCTGGCTCGCCGACGGGCCGCTGGGGGCGGATGCGGTCACGGTGTCGCCCTACCTCGGGTTCGGCGCGCTCGGGCCCGCCCTGGACCTCGCCCGCGCCAACGGACGCGGTGTATTCGTCCTGGCCGCCACCTCCAACCCGGAGGCGGCGCGGGTGCAGCGGGCGCTCGTGGACGGGCGCACGCTCGCCCAGACCGTGGTCGACGCGGCCGCAGAAGCCAACGAGGGCCCGGGGCCGGGCTCGGTCGGGGTCGTGATCGGCGCGACACTCACCGAGATCCCCGACCTCACCGCACTGAACGGTCCGATCCTGCTGCCGGGGGTCGGGGCACAAGGTGGCACCGCGGCGGCGGTGCGCGCGCTGCTCCCGGAAGCCCTGTGGCCCGCCGCGCTGCCGAACGTCTCGCGAGATGTGCTGGGTGCGGGGCCTTCGGTGACGGCTCTGCGGGACCGCCTGGCGGCTTTTCAAGAGGAGTTCGCTTTCCTGCGCTGATACGCGGTGTCCCGCGGGCGGAACCACGGCTGAGGAGCCGGAACCACGGCTGATCTTCACCGTGGTTCACTTCGTTCCCGGTAGGCCGGGCGCGGAGGTGTGTCGCGGGTGCGGTCGTGGACGACGGGATGCCCGGCCCGCCCGTGCAGAGGTGCGCAGGCAAACCCACCGAAGAGGTGCTGTGTTTTTTGGCGCGCCTTCGGCGCGCGGGGGGGGGGGGCCCCGGCGGCGGCCCGGTGTTTCGGGGGGGGGGGGGGGTGGGGGGGGGCACGGCTGTGGGTGAACCCCGGGGTAGCTTGCTGGACTCGGCGTCGTAGTGGCGTGACGGAGGGCTGTGGGTGAAGCCCACCGGTGTCTCGACGGGCTTGGCGCCACTGTTTGGTTGCGTTCGGTCTCGGGCCGTGGGGCATGGGCGCTCCGAGTGTTTGTCTGGGCTCGGGGTTGCCGGTTGCGTCGGCTTCGGGGTCAGGGGTCCCCATCCGGCCTCGGGGGCTCGGTGCCGCGGCTCGGGCCGTCGGTCTCGATGCGGGTTGCGGGCGGGTTTCGGGGGATTCGGGGACGGTGAAACAAGGGCTGTCACGTCGTCGCGGGTCGTGAAAACGTGTTCCTGCGAAAAATTTCCAGAAAATTCCTGGTAGGGCGGCTGGAGGGTAGCGGGGCTGTGGATAACCGCGGTGGTTATCTCACCGCAAATGGTGGAGGTTTGCCGAAAAGCCCTGCTGGAAAGGTATTTCGCGATGCGAGCGCGGTGCGGAAGGGTGTTGGCAAGCGGGCGCGCGGACACCGTAGCAAGGGGGCGTTACGGGGTCCGATTCATGCCCTGACCTGGGGGGTGGGTTCGCAATCCGGGGGCGTCGTGGGTACGGTCGCTGAGACTGCCGGGTAGTTCGGCAGGTTTTGATGCAGAACGATGAGACGGAGGAACCGTGGCCCTTCCCCAGCTGACTAGTGAGCAGCGGCAAGCTGCTCTGGAGAAGGCGGCTGCCGCTCGCCGTGCTCGGGCGGAGCTCAAGGATCGCCTGAAGCGCGGCGGCACCGACTTGAAAGAGGTCCTCGGCCAGGCCGAGACCGACGAGATCATCGGCAAGATGAAGGTGCGCGCACTGCTGGAAGCCCTGCCCAAGGTCGGCAAGGTCAAGGCCGAGGAGATCATGACCGAGCTCGAGATCGCGCCGACGCGTCGGCTCCGTGGTCTCGGTGATCGCCAGCGCAAGGCGCTGCTCGCCAAATTCGATCTCGGCGCCTGACACCCTCGGTGATCGAGAACATGACGAAGGGTCGGCTGGTTGTACTGGTCGGCCCCTCGGCCGTGGGCAAGTCCACCGTGGTGCGCTGTGTCCGCGAACGGCTGCCGGAACTGGTTTTCAGCGTGTCGGCGACCACCCGGGATCCCCGTCCCGGTGAAGTCGACGGCCGCGATTACCGGTTCGTCAGCCGGGCCGAGTTCGATGCGATGATCTCCGCCGGTGATCTGCTCGAATGGGCCGATATCCACGGTGGACTACAACGGTCGGGGACCCCGGCCGCCCCGGTGCGGGCCGCCTTGTCGGAGGGGCTGCCGGTACTGATCGAGGTAGACCTCGCAGGCGCCCGCTCGATCCGCCGGGTGATGCCGGAAGCCGTACTGGTGTTCCTCGCGCCGCCCAGCTGGGAAGAGCTGGAGAACCGGCTGCGCAGCCGTGGTACCGAATCACCCGAGGTGATCGAACGCCGGCTGCAGACCGCGCGGGTGGAACTCGCCGCACGTGACGAGTTCGACACCGTGATCGTGAACGACACCGTGACCAGCGCCTGTGCGCAGTTGGTATCGTTGTTCGTCAGCACGAATTCCAATTCGTAGCCCGTTGCGCGGCCCGTGAGGCGGCCGCGCAGCCGAGCCACCGACCCCGCAGGAGCTTCCTCAGTGAGCAGTACGGATATCGCCGCGCCCGCCTACGACACCCCGGTCGGCCTCACCAACCCGCCGATCGACGAGCTGCTCGACCGCACCTCGTCCAAGTACGCGCTGGTGATCTACGCCGCCAAGCGTGCCCGTCAGATCAACGACTACTACAACCAGCTCGGTGACGGCATCCTCGAATACGTCGGCCCGCTGGTGGAGCCGCTGCCGCAGGAGAAGCCGCTGTCGGTCGCGATGCGCGAGATCCACAGCGATCTGCTCGAGCACACCGAGGGCGAATAACCCCGCTCACCGGGTGAACGGCCGATAGGGCAGGAGGCGCGCGATGGCGCGGGTAGTTGTCGGGGTGGGCGGCGGTATCGCCGCGTACAAGGCGTGCGCCCTGGTGCGGCGGTTCACCGAAACCGGTCATACGGTCCGGGTGATCCCCACCGAGGCGGCATTGCAGTTCGTGGGCAAGGCAACCTTCGAGGCGCTGTCCGGCCACCCGGTGCACACCGGGGTGTTCGCCGACGTACCGGAGGTGCCGCATGTGCGGCTGGGGCAGGAGGCCGAGCTGGTCGTCGTCGCCCCGGCCACCGCCGATCTGATGGCCCGGGCCGCGCACGGCCGCGCCGACGATCTGCTCACCGCGACCCTGCTCACGGCCCGATGTCCGGTGCTGTTCGCGCCCGCTATGCACACCGAGATGTGGGAGCACGCGGCCACCGTCGCCAATGTCGCGGCCTTGCGCGCGCACGGGGCGACCGTGATGGAACCCGCGTCGGGCCGGCTCACCGGTGCCGATACCGGCCCCGGCCGGCTGCCCGAACCCGAGGAAATCTTCGGACTGGCGTCGCTGTTGCTCGAACGCGCCGACGCGGTACCGCGCGATCTGGCCGGTAAGCGGGTCGTGATCACCGCCGGCGGGACCCGGGAACCGCTCGACCCGGTGCGTTTCCTCGGCAACCGCAGCTCCGGGAAACAGGGTTACGCGCTGGCCCGGGTCGCCGCCCAGCGCGGTGCGCAGGTGACGCTGATCGCCGGCAACACCATCGAGATGGCGCCGCCCGCAGCGGTCGACCTCGTGCACATCACCACCGCCGAACAGCTCAAGACCGCGGTCGACAAACACGCGGTCGGTGCCGACGCGGTGATCATGGCCGCCGCGGTCGCCGATTTCCGGCCGTCCTCGGTGGCCGCCGCCAAGATCAAAAAGGGTAAGGACGAACCCGACAGCATCGCGTTGTCGCGGACCGAGGACATCCTCGCGGGGTTGGTACAGGCGCGCCGCGAGGGACAGTTGCCCGGCACCGCCATCGTCGGTTTCGCCGCGGAAACCGGCGACGAGGACGGCGATGTCATCACCCACGCTCGCGCCAAACTGGCCCGGAAGGGCTGCGATCTGCTGGTGGTCAACGCGGTGGGCGACGGTAAGGCGTTCGAGGTGGACACCAACGACGGCTGGTTGCTCGGCGCCGACGGCAGCGAACAGGCCCTCGATCACGGATCCAAGGCCCTACTGGCCAGCCGTGTCCTCGATGCCCTGGGCCCGCTCCTCCGTGAGCGCGCCGCGGCGGGCAGCGGTAGCGGGGCTTGATCGCGCGGGCCTGAGGAGACCGTCGCGGACGGCCACCGGACCCTGCTCGCCGGGGCTCTGCGCCCCCGTGTGAACAGCGCATAACGAACCGTGCACCACCGGCAAGGCCTGGGCAACTACACCGGGGAATAGCAGTCCGGGCGAACCGCTCGCGAAGACAGTGGGCAGCCTGCCCCCGATGACCGGTCCACGGCGGATCTGCCCGGTCGATCGGATCACCGTGATCGGAACCCTTGCCTTCGCCGGTGGGCCCCCGTACTGGTTGTGCGGGCCGGTCGGGCCGGATACCGCCGTAGGCGTTCCGGCGGGGCCGCATCCGGGCCGGAACCCGTCCGGTGTGGTGTCGGGAACCACAAACCCGCCGCGCGTTCTAATAGTCTGGGAGTCCAGGGTCGCGACCGGAGCCGTGCGCTACGGTCCATATCCGGGACACGAGTAACCGTTGAGGAAGAGGGAAACTGTGCGCACGTCCGGTAGCCGGCTATTCACCAGTGAGTCCGTGACCGAGGGTCACCCGGACAAGATCTGTGATGCCATCAGCGATTCCATCCTCGACTCCCTGCTCGCCCAGGATCCGCGCAGCCGGGTCGCCGTGGAAACCCTCGTGACCACCGGTCAGGTGCACGTCGCGGGCGAGGTCACCACCGAGGCGTACGCGGATATCCCGCATATCGTGCGCGAGAAGATCCTGGAGATCGGATACGACTCCTCGGCCAAGGGTTTCGACGGCAACTCGTGCGGTGTCAATGTGGCGATCGGGGCCCAATCGCCCGATATCGCACAAGGTGTCGACACCTCGCATGAGGCGCGGGTCGGCGGCTCCGATGACGAGATCGAACAACAGGGCGCCGGCGACCAGGGCCTGATGTTCGGTTACGCCAATACCGACACCCCGGAGCTCATGCCGCTGCCGATCGCACTGGCGCACCGCCTGTCCCGCAAGCTCACCGAGGTCCGCAAGACCGGCGTGCTGCCGTATCTGCGGCCCGACGGCAAAACCCAGGTCACCATCGAATACGAGGGTGACCGCGCGGTCCGCCTGGATACCGTCGTCGTCTCGACCCAGCACGCCGCCGATATCGATCTCGACAATCTGCTGGCGCCCGATATCCGGGAGAAGGTCGTCGAAGCGGTACTGGCCGATATCGATATCCCGGACCTGGACACCTCCGATATCCGGCTGCTGGTCAACCCCACCGGCAAGTTCGTCCTCGGCGGCCCGATGGGCGACGCGGGCCTGACCGGCCGCAAGATCATCGTCGACACCTACGGTGGGATGGCCCGCCACGGCGGCGGCGCGTTCTCCGGCAAGGATCCGTCCAAGGTCGACCGCTCGGCCGCCTACGCCATGCGCTGGGTCGCCAAGAACGTGGTTGCCGCGGGCCTGGCGGAAAAGGTCGAGGTGCAGGTGGCGTACGCGATCGGCAAGGCCGCCCCGGTGGGCCTGTTCGTGGAGACCTTCGGCACCGAGAAGGCCGATCCGGCCCGGATCTCGGCGGCCATCACCGAGGTGTTCGATCTGCGCCCCGGCGCCATCATCCGCGACCTGGACCTGCTGCGTCCGATCTACGCGCCGACCGCGGCCTACGGGCATTTCGGCCGCACCGATATCGACCTGCCCTGGGAGCGCACCGACCGCGCGGACAAGCTGCGCGCCGCCGCGGGTCTGTAGGTCCGCGTCGCGCGTGCCCCGAACTGCCGCCGACACCCCCGGTGACGCCGAGTCGCCGGGGGTGTCCGCGCGTTCGAGGACGCCGGCTACGGCGCGGCCGGCGAAGAAAACCGTTCCGGCCGGGCAGCCACCCGTTTCGCATCCGATCGCCCGGGTCCTACCGCTGCTCACCCCCGCGCACCTGGACCGCGACTTCGACTACCTGGTGCCTCCGGAACTGGACGAGATCGCCCGGCCCGGGGTGCGCGTCCGGGTGCGTTTCGCCGGGCGGTTGGTGGACGGCTATCTGCTCTCCCGGCACACCGAATCGGAGCATCCGGGCAAACTGGTCCGGCTGGAGCGCGTCGTCTCTGCCGAACAGGTGCTCACCCCGGAGATCCTGCGGCTCGCCACCACGGTGGCGGCGCGCTGCGCCGGCACCCGTGCCGACGTCCTGCGCCTGGCGATCCCGCCCCGGCACGCGCGAGTGGAGAACGGCGGGCGCGGGAAGAACGAGCCGGGCGAAGTCACCCGGGCGGCACCTGACGAAATGGGGCCACATCGGCCACCCGGCCCGGCCCCCGCGTCCGATGCCGAGCCGGCTGGAGGCTGTGCAGGCCCCCGGCCGGCGGCTCATGCGGGTACTCCTGTCGACGACGTCCGACCGCCGTTCGAGGCCGGCCGGCCAGCGCAAGGTACCGAGCAGAGCGGGGGAGACGCCCGGCAGATGCCGGACCGGGTGCCGTCGATAGGAGGCGCACCCGAGGGGACATGCGATAGATCGGTCGATGCATCTGTCGCTGTGGTCCGGCGGGAGACGGCCGGGGAGCCGGGCGAGAAGACAGAGCACGCGACCGAACCCGCGGAGACAAGCGATTCGGCGGGCGTGCAGCCGGATCGATTCGAGCAGGGGGCAGCGGGTGTCGAAGGGCGGTCCGGCCGGCCGCGAGACGATGCCGGAGCTGTTCCGGCAGGCGTGGACGTCGCGGCGTGGCGACGGTATCGGCACGGCGAATCCTTTCTCACCGCTCTCGCCGGCCGCCGTGGTGCGCGCGCGGCCTGGCAGGCGCTGCCCGGCGAGGATTGGGCGCGCCGGCTCGCCGAACTCGCCGCGATCGTCGTTGCCGGCGGGCGGAGCGCGATCCTGATGGTTCCCGATCAGCGCGATCTCGACCGGGTGCTGCGGGAATGCCATTCGCTGGTCGGTGACGCGGCGGTCGGCCTATCGGCCGGGCTCGGCCCGGCGGCGCGTTACCGGCGCTGGCTGGCAGTGCTCCGCGGAACCGCGCGGGTGGTCGTCGGCACCCGCAGTGCTGTCTTCGCGCCCGCGACGGACCTGGGGCTGATCGCGCTCTGGGACGACGGCGACGACACCTACGCCGAACCCCGCGCGCCCTACCCGCACGCACGGGACGTGGCGATGCTGCGGTCACACGACACCGGTGCGGCGTTCGTGGCCGCCGGATTCGCCCGCACCGCGGAGGTGCAGGCGGTGGTGGAATCGGGCTGGGCACACGATCTGCTCGCCGACCGGGCCACCGTCCGGGCGGCGTCACCGCGGATCGGGGCGCCCGGAGATTCCGAGGCCGCACTCGACCGCGACCCGATCGCGCGCGCGGTCCGGATTCCCGCCGAGGCCTTCGCCGCCGCCCGGCGGGCACTGGCCGCGGGCGAAGCCGTCCTGGTGCAGGTGCCGCGGCGCGGTTACGTCCCGGCCCTGGCATGCACCAAATGCCGGACCCCCGCCCGCTGCCGGCGCTGCGTCGGGCCGCTTTCGTTGCCGGAGGGCCCTGCGGATCCGTCTGCGCAGGTCGCGCATAGTCCGGCATGCCGGTGGTGCGGCCGTACCGAGGCCGCCTTCCGCTGCCCGGCCTGCGGTGGGCGGGTACTGCGTGCCGTGGTCATCGGCGCCGCCCGCACCGCGGAGGAACTGGGCCGGGCCTTCCCCGGAGTGCCGATCCGTGGCTCGAGCGGCGCCGCGATGCTGGATACCGTGCAGCCCGGTGCGCAGGTGGTGGTGGCCACTGTCGGGGCCGAACCGCTACTGACCGGCGGTTACGGGGTCGGCCTGCTCCTCGACGGCTGGGCGCTGCTCGGGCGCGCCGACCTCCGGGCCGCCGAGGACACGCTGCGCCGCTGGCTGGGTGCCGCGGCTCTCGTGAAAGCCGGGGGCCGCGTGCTGGTGATGGCGGACCCGGCCGTGCCGACCGTCCAGGCGTTGCTGCGCTGGGATCCTGCGGGGCACGCTGCCGCCGAACTGGCCCAGCGGGCGGAGGTCGGATTCCCGCCGGCGGCGCGTATGGCCGCGGTCGACGGAACCCCCGACGCGATTTCCGAACTCCTCGCCGTCACCGATCTCCCGGCCGAGGTGGAGGTGCTGGGTCCGGTGCCGCTGCCTCCCACCGCCCGCAAACCGTCGGGATCGCGTGCCGAGGACGAGCGGGGGAGTGCGGTGGAAGTGGAGCGGGTGCTGTTACGCGCTCCGCGGTCGCAGGGGGCGGCGCTCACCCGTGCGCTCACGGCGGCGCAGGCAGTCCGCAGCAGTCAGCGGACCGAGGCCCCCGCGCGGATACAGATAGACCCCCTCGACATCGGCTGAGCTGGATCCATGTCGCCGCCTCCGGCGGCGGCTTTTGCGACGGAATATTCGAGAGTGGGTTGTGTTGGATAGATTGACGATATATCGTCGATGCTATGCAAACCGATCGAGTAGCTCAGGAGGCTGCAATGGAGAACATGGATATGCGCAAGGAGCGATTGCGCTGGGCCCGTCGCCACGGTCCGGACGCCGAGCGTGGGGGCCGTCCCGGCTTCCGGCACGGTGGTCCGCCCGGATTCGGCGGTCCCGGTTTCGGCCCGGGTTTCGGGCGCGGGTTCGGCCCCGATTTCGGGCCGGGCTTCGGCCGCGGCCGGGGTCGCGGCGGCCGCGGCAGGCGCGGTGATGTGCGGGCGGCGATTCTGCTCCTGCTCGCCGAACGTCCGATGCACGGTTACGAGCTGATCCAGCAGATCCGGGAACGCAGTGACGATCTGTGGCGTCCCAGCCCGGGGTCCGTGTATCCCGCACTGTCCCAGTTGGAAGACGAGGGATTGATCACCGTCGAGAAGGTCGCCGGCCGGAAAACCGCGCAACTGACCGAGACAGGTGTCACCCATGTCGCCGAACATCGCACCGAACTCGGCGATCCGTGGGCCGAGGTGAAGGAGGGAGCCGGTGCGCACACCGGCGATCTCCGCGCTCTCATCGGGGCGCTCATGGGGGCTGCCGCGCAGGTCGCGGCGGTCGGCACTCCGGAACAGGCCGCCAAGGCGGCCGAGGTGCTCACCGAATCCCGGAAAGCCTTGTACCGCATCCTCGCCGACGACGAGGAGACCGGGAAGTAACGGGGTGATCAAGACCTCGTCCCCCGGTGTTCCCGCGCGGCGGCAGGGTGGAAGATTATGTGGTGAAACGATTTCGACGGTGGATGGGACGGCGCGGCGTGGGGGACGGCGTGCCGTCCCGCCGCCTGCTCACCGTCGCGGTCGCACTGGCTGGGTCGGTGCTGCTCGGGACAACGACCGGCACCGCCCAACCTCCCGGCTACCTTCCCCCGGAAGTACCGACCGAGTGGGCGCCGCCGCAGCCCGACCACCTCGGCGCGGTGCTGTACATGAAGAATCACCCCGCCGCGGTGCCCCGGGGAGCGAACGATTTCGGTTGTGTCCCGGACGCGGCGCATCCGCGCCCGGTGATCCTCGCCCACGGCACCGACGCGAGCGCCTACACCGACTGGTCGGCCATCGGGCCCCGGCTGGTGGACGCGGGTTACTGCGTTTTCGCGCTGAACTACGGCGGTAAACCCGGGGCCACCAGTTTCGGCACCGAGGACATCGTGCTCAGTGCCCATCAGATCGCCGGATTCGTCACCGCGGTGCGCGCCGCCACCGGGGCCGCTCAGGTCGACCTGGTGGGTTTCTCGCAGGGCGCCAATGTGACCCGGTACTACATCAACAAGCTCGGGGGTGCGCCCGCTGTCGGCACCTGGGTCGGTCTCGCCTCGCCCAGTTACGGCGGGGTGATGTACGGGCTGGTACCCGCGGCCCAGCAGATTCCCGGCGCGCTGGCCCTCGCCGAAAAGGTGATCTCGGTGGCCGCGGTGCAGCAGGCGGAGGGGTCACCGTTCATGCTCGAGCTGAACGCCGGTGGCGATACGGTGCCCGGCGTCCGGTACGTCACCATCGGCAGCCGGGTCGACGAGATGATCCAGCCGTTCGGCAATATCGCGCTACGCGGCCCCGGCGCGGAGAACATCGTGATCCAGGACCGCTGCCCGGCGGATCTCACCGGGCATTTCCATATGGTCTACGACCCGTTCGTGGCGCAGCTGCTGCTCGGGGCGCTGGACCCGCGGCATGCGCCGAGCCCGGTATGTCTGCCGGTCGCGCTCGGCACCGGTATCCCGCAGGTCGTCATCGGCGGCAATATCTGAACGGTTCGGCGAATCCGCACGTGGCGGACGGCGGCGAGCCGGTCCGGGGCCGGCGGCCGTGTGTGCGTGCGGGCGGATCCGCGCCACCTAGAATGGAGACTTTCCTGCCTTCTCATGTCCTCGGGAGCCCACTGTGACCGTCCAGTCCGTCCGCCTGTTCGGCGATCCGATCCTGCGAGCCCGCGCGAGCGAGGTGACCGATTTCGGCCCCGAACTGCGGCAGCTGGTAACCGATCTGACCGACACCATGTACGACGACGGCGGGGTCGGGATGGCCGCGCCGCAGATCGGGGTCGGCCTGCGGGTATTCGTCTACGACACCGGTGACGCCCGCGGCCACCTGATCAACCCGGTCTGGACGGCGCTGGACGACGAGGAACAGATCGGCCCGGAAGGCTGCCTGTCCATCCCGGGGGTCAATCACGATACGCGCCGGGCCATGCGGATCCGGGCGAGCGGGGTGGATATGACCGGTGCGCCCGTCGAGTTCACGGCCGAAGGGCTGCTGGCCCGCTGCGTGCAGCACGAAACCGATCATCTCGACGGCACCTTGTTCATCGATCGGCTGGATCCGTCAGCCCGCAAACAGGCCATGCGCACCATCCGGGAATCCGACTGGTTCACCGCGGGGATCACCGTCCGGCCGAGTCGCGCGCTGGCCGAGCGGGACCGCTGATGCGGATCGTTTTCGCCGGCACCCCCGACCCCGCGGTTCCCTCGCTGCGCCGGTTGATCGCCTCCCGGCACGAGGTGGTCGCCGTGCTGACCCGTCCGGACGCCGTGGCCGGCCGCGGCCGCACACTGCAGCGCTCACCGGTCGGGCAGGTGGCCGACGAGCACGGCATCCCCGTGCTCACCCCGCGTAAACCGGCCGATCCCGAATTCGCCGATGCCCTGAAACAACTGGCGCCGGACTGCTGTCCGGTGGTCGCCTACGGCGCCCTGCTGCCGGCCGAGGTACTCGATATCCCGCGGCACGGCTGGATCAATCTGCACTTCTCGCTGCTGCCGGCCTGGCGCGGCGCCGCACCGGTACAGGCCGCTATCGCCGCGGGTGACGAGATCACCGGAGCGTCGACCTTCCGGATCGAGGAGGGGCTGGACACGGGTCCGGTCTACGGTGTGGTGACCGAGCGGATCGCCGTCACCGATACCGCGGGTGAACTGCTCACCCGGCTGGCCGCGAGCGGGGCAGCACTGCTGGAACAAACCTTGAACGGCGTGGAAGACGGTACGCTGCAGGCGATTCCGCAATCCACCGACGGCGTCTCCTACGCGCCTAAGATCACCGTGGAAGCGGCTCAGGTGCGTTGGGACCAGCCGGCGCTCGCTGTCGGCCGCGCCATCCGGTCGGTCACCCCTCATCCGGGAGCCTGGACGACGGTGGCCGGCAACCGGTTGAAACTGGGCCCGGTGGAATTGGTCGAGGAAGTACTGCCGGAAGGGCAGATCGAGGTCCGCAAAGCCGGTGTCTACATCGGCACCGCGACCACCGCGGTACGGCTGGACCGGGTCCAGCCGCAGGGCAAACGGATGATGGCCGCATCGGATTGGGCGCGGGGCGCCCGCCTGGCACCCGGCACGGTGGCCGAATGACCGGCCCCGCCGGGGAGCAGCGGCGGGGATTCCGGCGCCACCCGAAACCCGAACCCGGCGACGGTCCCCGCGATGCGGGTCGCGAATCCGGTACCGGGGCGCGGAGCGGCGCCGATGGAGGTTCCGGCTCGCGTACGAGCCCGCGCGATCGGGGCCGTGAGCGTCCCGGGGATACGTCCCGGGCAGCCGGTGCCGGCGAGCCCCGGAGAGGCGGCGGCCGGGACGAACGCAGCGCCGGGCGGCCGGGTCACGAACGAACGGCCGGCGCACCACCGGGCGGCCGCGGTGCGGACGGCGGTATGGGAGCGCGTTCCGGCGGTGATCGGCAAGGTTCCCGGGGCGCGGGTTCCGGCGTTCGTCGGGAACAGCAAGGACGCGGCGCGGAGCCGGGAACAGATCGCCGCGCCGGTGCCGAACAGGGCCGGAACCGCGGTGGACAGGACCGGGACAATCGCCGACAGGGGTACCGCCCGGGAGCGGGTCGTGGCACCGAGGCGGGCTCCGATCGGTCGGCCGGGCGCCGGGACCGGGAGGCGGGCCGAGGCGGCGAGCGGGGCTCCGGCGATCGCTCACAGGGGGATCGCGCGGCTGCCGGTCGCGGCATCGAGGCGGGTTTCGATCGATCGGGCGGGCACCCGGATCGTGGTCCGAGCCCCGGCGGTGAGCGGGGCCCGGGCGGGCGGCGCGGGGATACCCCGGCACGGACCGGAAACCGGGGGAGCGCCCGGCCGGACCGCGGCACCGGCCGCGGGGGGTACGGGGCCGGCCGAGGAAACAGCGACCGCGGGCGTCCCGGTCCGGGAAAGCAGGGGGCGGGCACCGGCCAGGGGGCCGGCGCGGGCGGACCACGACGCGGACGTGGCGATTCCGCTCGGCATCCGAACCCCGTGGCGGATCCGGCTCGTACCGTGGCGCTGGAGACCCTGCGCGCGGTCCGGGAGCGCGACGCCTACGCCAACCTGGTACTCCCGGCGTTGCTGCGCGAATACTCCGTGCAGGGCCGTGATGCCGCATTGGCGACCGAACTCGCGTACGGGGCGTGCCGCACCCTCGGTGTGCTCGACGCGGTGATCGCCGACTGCGCGGGTCGTGGGATCGAGGAGATCGACGGTCCGCTGCTGGATATTCTGCGGCTCGGCGCCTATCAGTTGTTGCGGACCCGGGTCGAGCCGCACGCGGCCGTGCACACCTCGGTGGAGCTGGCGCGCGCCGAAACCGGTTCCGGTCGTGCCGGTTTCGTCAACGCGGTACTGCGCCGGGTCACCGAGCGGTCGCCGCAGGAGTGGGTGGAGCGGCTGGCGCCCGGTGATCCGATCGGGCGGCTCGGTTTCGAATACGCGCACCCGTCGTGGATAGCGCAGGCATTCGCCGATGCGCTCGGCGCCGACGCGGGCGAGTTGAAAGACCTGCTCGCGGCCGACGACGCCCGCCCGGTGGTGCATCTGGTGGCCCGCCCCGGCGATATCACCGCCGAAGAACTCGCCCTGGTCACCGGCGGCGAGGAGGGGCGTTGGTCGCCGTACGCGGTGTACCTCGAAGGTGGCGACCCGGGCGCGCTGGAGCCCGTCCGTGAAGGGATGGCCGCGGTCCAGGACGAGGGCAGTCAGCTCGTAGCGCTCGCGCTCACCCGCGCCCAGTTGCACGGTGCCGATACCGGTCGCTGGCTGGACCTGTGCGCGGGCCCCGGCGGTAAGGCCGCGCTACTGGGCGCGCTCGCCGCGATCGACGGTTTCCGCGTGGACGCGGTGGAACCGGCCGCGCATCGCGCCGAACTGGTCCGGTCGGCCACCCGCGGGCTACCGGTCGATGTGCATATCGCCGACGGCCGCGCCAGTGGGCTGACCGCCGGTTACGACCGGATCCTGGTCGATGCGCCGTGCACCGGGCTGGGCGCGCTACGGCGCCGTCCGGAGGCGCGCTGGCGGCGCACCCCCGGTGACGTCGCCGAGCTGGTGTCCCTGCAACGGGAGCTGCTGGCCGCCGCGTGGGAACTCCTGCGACCCGGTGGCGTGGTGGTCTATTCGACGTGCTCGCCGCATCTCCCGGAAACCGTTGCGGTAGTGGCGGATACCGTCCGTCGCAGTGGTGCCGAACAGCTGGACGCCCGGGAACTGCTGCCCGGGGTCACCGGCCTCGGCGCCGGTCCCACGGCGCAGTTGTGGCCGCACCGGCACGGTACCGACGCGATGTTCGTGGCCGCGCTGCGGAAACCGCGGTAACGCGAAGGGTCGGACACGGCGCGGGTGGCGACGGATATCCAAGCCGGCCGCCGCCGGTCCGGGCAGACTCGGCGTCATGAGCCTCACCTGGGAGAACGTGGTGCGCCTGGCCACCGAGCTGCCGGAGGTCGCGGAATCGACCTCCTACCGGACCCCGGCGTTGACGGTGGCGGGTAAGAGTTTCGCCCGGTTGCGCTCGGAAGCCGAGGGTGGTCTGGTGCTGCGCTGTGAGATGGCGGAGAAACAGGCCCTGCTGGCCTCCGGCGATCCGGCGTTCTACACCACCGCCCACTACGACGGGTACCCCTACATACTCATCGACCTCGACCGGGTCGATACCGGGCACTTGCGGGAACTGCTGGATGCCGCGTGGTGGCTGGTCGCACCGGCGAAACTGCGCCGGGCCAGGGAGCTGGAGGGTGACGGGTAGTCACCCTGCCCAGGCTCTACCGCGCGCGGGATCGTGGTCGGCACCGGCGGGGGGGGGGGGCGGGGGGGGGGGGGCGGCCCCCGGGGGGGGGGGGGCCGCGGGGGGGGGGGCCGGGGGGGGGGGGGGGGGGGGGGGGGGGGGGGGGGGCCCGGGCGGGCGGGGGGGGGCCCCCCCGGAGCCGGGGTGGCGGACCCAGCGGCAGCCGGGGCCGAGGTAGGCG
>NZ_JARWPM010000106.1 GCF_029869215.1 Nocardia carnea | reverse complement strand
GCCCCACCACACCCCCCCCCCCCCCCCCCCCCCCCCCCCCCCCCCCCCCCCCCCCCCCCCGCCCCCGCTCGGATCCACCCCGGTCGTACGCGGAAACTGCGGGCGGGGTCGTTCGGCATCCCGCCACCCGGCGGCCCGGGGCACGCGCCGTCGGGTTTCAGGGCGCGCACCGCGCCGCAGCACCGGCCGCCCGGGGTCGACGACACCGAGCAGTCCGGGGGACTACGAACCCTGGCCGTCTACGCCGGCGGCCGCCGGCTCGCGCAGGCTCTTGCCCACGATCAGGCCGTCGCCGTCCGGGCTCACACCCACCGCGACCGTATCGCCGTCGGTGATCTTGCCCGCCAGCAATTCCTTGGCGAGAGTGTCGCCGATCGACTGCTGGATCACCCGGCGCAGCGGACGCGCCCCGTACACCGGGTCGTAGCCGCGCACCGCCAGCCAGAACCGCGCCGAATCACTCACGTCGAGGATGAGCCGCCGCTGCGCGAGCCGCCGCTGCAATTGGTCGAGCTGGATATCGACGACATGGGCGAGCTGGTCCTCGTCCAGCGAGCTGAACATGACCACATCGTCGAGACGGTTCAGGAACTCCGGTTTGAACGCCGAGCGCACCGCGTTCATCACGAATTCCTTGTCGCCACCGGCGCCGAGGTTCGAGGTGAGGATGAGGATGGTGTTGCGGAAGTCCACCGTCCGGCCCTGACCGTCGGTGAGCCGGCCCTCGTCGAGCACCGCCAGCAGGATATCGAAAACATCCGGGTGTGCCTTCTCGATCTCGTCGAACAGCACCACCGTGTAGGGCCGCCGGCGCACCGCCTCGGTGAGCTGACCGCCCTGGTCGTAGCCGACGTAGCCGGGCGGGGCGCCCACCAGCCGCGCCACCGAATGCTTCTCGCTGTACTCGCTCATATCGATGCGGACCATCGCGCGTTCGTCGTCGAACAGGAAGTCGGCGAGCGCCTTGGCCAGCTCGGTCTTACCGACACCGGTGGGCCCGACGAACATGAACGAGCCGGTGGGCCGGTTCGGGTCCGCGACCCCGGCGCGCGCCCGCCGCACCGCGTCCGAGACCGCCTGTACGGCCTCTTCCTGCCCGACCACCCGGCGCCCGAGTTCGGACTCCATCCGCAGCAGTTTCTCGGTTTCGCCCTCGAGCAGCCGGCCGACGGGGATACCGGTCCACGCCGAGATCACCTCGGCGATATCGTCCGGCCCGACCTCCTCCTTCAGCATCACCTCGCCGTCGGCGGCCGCACCGGAGGCCGCCTCGGCCTCGGCGAGCTCCTTCTCCAGCGCCGGGATCCGCCCGTACCGCAGTTCGGCCGCCTTCCCGAGATCACCATCGCGTTCGGCGCGCTCGGATTCGCCGCGCAGGCCTTCGAGCTGCTCCTTGAGCACCCGCACCTGGTCGATCGCGGTTTTCTCGTTCTGCCAGCGGGTGGTGAGCTGGTTGAGCTTCTCCCGGCCGTCGGCCAGTTCGGCGCGCAGTTTCTCCAGCCGCTGTTTGGACGCCTCGTCGGTTTCCTTCGCCAGGGCGACCTCCTCGATCTCCAGCCGGCGCACGGCGCGTTCCACCTCGTCGATCTCCACCGGCCGGGAGTCGATCTCCATCCGCAGCCGGGACGCGGATTCGTCGACGAGGTCGATCGCCTTGTCCGGCAGGAACCGGGAGGTGATGTAGCGGTCGGAGAGGGTCGCGGCCGCCACCAGCGCGGAATCGGTGATCCGCACGCCGTGGTGCACCTCGTAGCGTTCCTTGATCCCGCGCAGGATGCCCACGGTGTCCTCCACCGAGGGTTCCCCGACAAGTACCTGCTGGAAGCGGCGTTCCAGGGCCGCGTCCTTCTCGATGTGCTTGCGGTACTCCTCGAGCGTGGTCGCGCCGACGAGCCGCAGTTCGCCGCGCGCCAGCATCGGCTTGATCATATTTCCGGCGTCCATCGCCGATTCGCCGGTCGCGCCGGCGCCGACGATGGTGTGCAGTTCGTCGATGAAGGTGATGATCTGCCCCGCACTGGATTTGATCTCTTCGAGCACGGCCTTGAGCCGTTCCTCGAACTCACCGCGGTACTTGGCGCCCGCGACCATCGCGCCCAGGTCGAGCGAGATCACGGTCTTGCCGCGCAGCGATTCGGGCACATCGCCCGCGACGATGCGCTGGGCCAGTCCTTCGACGATCGCGGTCTTACCGACACCGGGTTCGCCGATGAGCACCGGATTGTTCTTGGTGCGCCGCGACAGCACCTGTACCACCCGGCGGATCTCGGTATCACGACCGATCACCGGGTCGAGTTTCCCGCCACGTGCCGCCGCGGTGAGGTCGGTGGAGTATTTCTCCAGCGCCTGATAGCTGCCCTCGGGGTCCGGACTGCTCACCCGCGCGTTTCCGCGCACGGCGGTGAACGCCTCCCGCAGCGCGGCCGCGGTGGCGCCGTACTTCTCCAGCAGCATGGTGACATCGGTATCGCCGGTCGCCAGCCCGACCATCACATGCTCGGTGGAGACGTATTCGTCGCCGAGTTCGGTGGCCAGATGCTGCGCCGCGGTGATGGCGGCGAGGGCCTCGCGGCCGAGCTGCGGTGTGGTGGTGGCGCCGGTGGCCCGGGGCAGCCGGTCGACGATGTCCTGCGCCTCGCGGCGCACCGTCGCGGGATCGGTGCCCACCGCTTTCAGCAGCGGCCCGGCGATCCCGTCGGTCTGGTCCAGTAGCGCCACCAGCAGATGGGCCGGGCGGATCTCCGGATTACCGGCCGCCGAGGCCGCCTGTAAGGCCGCGGTGAGCGCGGCCTGGGTCTTGGTGGTGGGGTTGAACGAGTCCACGAAGCACCTTCCTGCTAGTCATCTCTTTTCCGGCAACCGCGCCCGATCCCCGGGACTCGTGCCGCTCTGCCCGATTCAACGTCGGAAAGGTTGAGTCTGTTCCGCTCAAGTTTACAAATTTTCGCCGCGTGTCTCGCACCGGTGGTTGCCGGAAAGGTGCTGGCTCCCGGCTCATACCGGTGCGGCCATACCCGAGAACAAGATCGATAAAACCCGCTATCCGTATTTCACACACGCCATCCTCACAATTTTCGGGGATACTGGTCGGATGAAGGACGGCCGGTAACGGCAATGTCCATTCGCCTCGGACATCAGGGAAAGGAAGCTCCACGCCGTGGATGCGCGTTCGGCAGCGCTGGTCCGCGCCAATTTTCAGTCGGTGCTGGATACACCGCATGGAATCGAGCGGTTGATCAGTGCTTTTTACGGTCACCTGTTCGGCGTGAATCCCCGGCTGCGGGAGCTGTTCCCCCCGGCCATGGATATGCAGCCGAAACGGCTGGCCACCGCGATCCAGTACATGCTCGATCACCTCGAGGACTGGGACCGCGCGCAGAAGTTTCTCGAACAACTGGCGCGCGACCATCGCAAATACGGGGTCGAGGCGGCGCACTACGATCAGGCCGGGCCCGCGCTGTACGCGGCTTTCCAGAGCTACAACGGCCCGAACTGGACCAGAGAACTCGCCGAAGGATGGCGCGATGTCTGCCTGCTCATCTCCGCCGCCATGGCGATAGGCGCCAATTCCGACGATTCCCCGCCCTATTGGGAGGCCACCGTTGTCGGGCACCGGCACGTCCTCGACGACCTCGCCATCGTCCGTTTGCAGTCCGATGACCCGATCCCCTATCTCGCCGGCCAGTACGTCCCGGTCTCGGTCCCGCAGCGGCCCCGGATGTGGCGCTACCTCTCGCCCGCGATCCCGTCGAACCCCTACGGCGAGATCGAATTCCATGTGCGCAAGGTGCGCGGCGGCTGGGTGAGCCCGTCCATCGTCAACGAGACCAAGGTCGGCGACCGCTGGCTCATCGGCGGGCCGCTCGGCGGGTTGCAGGTCGATCCGGACAGCGGCCGCGATGTCCTGATGATCGGTTCGGGCACCGGTGTCGCGCCACTGCGCGCGCAGCTGATCGAAATGGGCCGGCGCGGGATCAACCCCCGGGTGCATTTCTTCATCGGCGGCGTCTACCCGTGCGACCTCTACGACGTGGACAACATGTGGCAGCTCTCGCAGAGCAACCCGTGGCTCACCATCGTCCCGGTCTGCGAACACAAGACCAACCCGTGGTGGTATCCGCATCCCACCGAGGACGCGCCCTACGGGATGCACCGGCGCCTGGTCGGCAACCTCGGTGCCGTGGTGGCGAGTTTCGGTGCGTGGGAGGATCGGCAGATCCAGATCGCCGGATCGGCGAAGATGATCGCGGATACCCGGCGCGCGCTGCTCGCGGTGGGCACTCCCGAGGAGATCATCAGTACCGACCCGGTCTGATACTCCGCCGACGCCCGCGACCTCCGCCGACCGCATGAACCGCCCCGAAGGAGTACCTGCCAGTGTCCAGTGACCCTCGGCGCCAACAGGACCGTTCCGCCCAGCCGGCGCACTGGTTCGCGGACGTGGTCGAGCACCACCGGTTACGCCACGATCTGGCCGTGGTCCGGTTGATCGGCGAGTACGTCCCGTTCACCGCGGGCCAATCCGTGGAGGTCGAGGTCCCGCAGTTCCCCGGTATGCGCCGCCGGTTCTCCCCGGCGCTGCCACCCTCGCTGGACGGCAAACTCGAATTCCATATCCGCACTGTGGCCGGCGGCTGGTGCAGCGGCGGGATCGTCGCCGACACCCGGCCCGGCGATCGCTGGAAACTCGCCGCACCGCAAGGGATGTTCAGCGTGGACCCCGACGGTGACGAGGTGGTGATGATCGCCGGTGGTACCGGTCTGGCACCGCTGCGGTCGCAGATCCTGGAACTCGCCCGGCACCAGTACCCGCCGACGACCTACCTGTTCTTCGGCGGTGTCTCCCCCCGCGACCTGTACGCCGCGGACATGCTGGTGCTCCTGGCGGCCGACCTGCCGTGGCTCACCGTGGTGCCGGTCGTGGAACGCCTGGAGGACCCGCACTGGCCCGATCAGTGGTACGACCGGCACCGAGTGGATATCGGCTTCGACGAGGACGACCTGATCCAGGGCACCCTCGCCGAAGTCGTCGGCTCCTACGGAAAATTCGACCGCCACCAGGTCCTGGTATGCGGCTCCCCGGCAATGACCCGCTCCACCGTCGAACGCCTGCTCGACACCGGCACCCCACCCGAGCGAATCCAGTTCGAAGGCGCCTGAGCAACGCGATCACGGCACCGCCGAGTCTTACGAGGCCCTTGGAGGTTTTGGCCCGTCCCTGCTGTCCGTGCTCGATGCGATGCGACGATCCTGCGCCTTCGCTCCGGCGTCCGCCGGGCGAAGCCGCGAGTGTCGAGTGCGGACAGCAGGGACGGGCCAAAACCCGCGGCGCCGCCGG
>NZ_JARWPM010000105.1 GCF_029869215.1 Nocardia carnea | reverse complement strand
CCGTCCCCCCTGCTCCTCCCCCCGCCGGGCCCCCCCCCCCCCCCGCCCCCCCGCGGGGCGCGGGGCGGGGCGCGGGCCCGGGGCGGGGCCCCGCCGCGCAGCCGCGGGCCAGCAGAAGGCCGCGGCGCCGGCCGCTGCAGGCACACCGGTGCCGAACACTCCTGGCGGCGCCGCGGCCGGGACGATATCCGGGGACACCGCGGCCGGAGCGGCCGCCGCCGGAAGGCCCGGCACGGCCGGTGCGAGTACCGACACGAATCACGGGTCCGGCCGGGAGCCGGGTTCCGACCCGGCCGCCGGCGCCGACGGTGTGCGTACCCCGGGCCGTTCCCGGCGGGCGCGGGCCCGGCGCGCGCGGGCCCGCAGACAGCAACGTGAACAGGCCGAGCAGGCACAGACAGGAACGGAGCAGCCCAGGTGACCGAACCGACGCGTATCGAGGTCCGCACCGCACAGCCCTACCCGGTGATCATCGGCCGCGGTTTGCTCGGTGATCTCGTGGAGGTCGTGACCGCTGCCGGCGGTGTACGTACCGTCGCGCTCTTCCATCAGCCGTCGCTGGTCGAAACCGCCGAGGTGGTGCGCACGACCCTGGCCGAAGCCGGGCTCGACGCACACCGGATCGAAATCCCGGACGCGGAAGCCGGTAAGGAACTCGCGGTGGCGGGTTTCTGCTGGGAGGTCCTGGGCCGGATCGGCCTGACCCGCAGCGATGTGGTGGTGAGCCTGGGCGGCGGCGCCGCGACCGACCTGGCGGGTTTCGTCGCCGCGACGTGGATGCGTGGGGTGAAGATCGTGCACGTACCGACCACCCTGCTGGCGATGGTCGACGCGGCGGTGGGCGGTAAGACCGGCATCAACACCGAAGCCGGAAAGAACCTGGTGGGCTGTTTCCACGAACCGTCGGCGGTGCTGGTGGACCTGGTGACGCTGGAAACCGTGCCGCGCAACGAGATCGTCGCCGGCATGGCCGAGATCATCAAGGCCGGTTTCATCGCCGACCCGGTGATCCTGGACCTGATCGAACGCGATCCGCAGGCCGCGCTCGACCCCACCGGCGATGTGCTGCCGGAACTGATCCGGCGCGCGGTCGCGGTCAAGGCCGAGGTGGTCGCCGCCGATCTGAAGGAGTCGGCGCTGCGGGAGATCCTCAACTACGGGCACACCCTGGGCCATGCCATCGAACGCCGGGAACGCTATCGCTGGCGCCACGGCGCGGCGGTCGCGGTGGGCCTGGTCTTCGCCGCCGAATTGGGCCGCTTGGCCGGCCGCCTGGACGACGCCACCGCCGACCGGCACCGCACCATTCTGGAAAGCGTCGGTCTGCCCACCACTTACGATCCCGACGCCCTCCCTCAGTTGCTGGAGGGGATGCAGACCGACAAGAAGACTCGTTCCGGTGTGCTGCGTTTCGTCGTGCTGGACGGGCTGGCCAAACCGGGCCGGTTGGAGGGCCCCGATCCAGCGCTGCTCGCCGCGGCGTACTCGGCGGTGGCGGGGTCCGGTTCGAGCGGGGGCAGCGCGATCCTGCTCTGACAGCACGGGAGCGTCGGAGGCGGCCCGCGCCTACGGAGAAATACGTAGCCGGCTCGCGTGCCATGGTCGATCCGCGGAAGCCCCGGCCACGGCTAACTTCGCCGTATGCCACAAATTTCCGGCTCGACTGCCGGTCCCGCATTGTTCGCCGGCCTGGCTGTGCTCGCCTTCGGCGGTATCGGCGTCGAGACCTTGATCATCTACCCGAACGTGTTCCACGATGTGCCGGATTCGCTGGCCGGGGCTACCGAATTCTTCGAGGTGACCGGCCCGGGAGATGTGTTACCGCCGCTCGGTGCACTGACCGTTGTCGCGGCGCTGGTGGCCGTCGGCACCGCTCGGCGGATCAGCGCGGCCCGCAATCGGCTGGCTGCCGGACTGGTCACCCTCCTGGCCGGAGAGTTCCTGTTCTCCGCCCTGTATTTCTGGCCGCGCAACGAGATCATGTTCGGCGAAGGCACCGCGGTGCACAGTGTGGATTTCCTGCGCCGGACTGCCACCGAATTCGAGACCGCGCACTGGTTCCGGCTGGGGGCGAGCGCCGTGACCGCAATCCTGGCGGTGACGGGTTTCCTCCGAGCCTACCGGGAGCAGGTGCGCATGGAGGTGGCGGCATGATGCGAGGGCCCGTTGCCGGTCTGCGTCCGCGGACCGCCGTCCTCCTGGCCGCCCTCGGAATCCCGCGGGCGGTGGCACACGACCTCGGGCTCGCGGGCCCCGCCGCCGATGCAGTCCTGGTTTTCGTACCGCTCGCCGTCTGGATCGGCTGGGTGTTGTGGCGCCGAATTCCGCCACTTCCGGCCCTCCCGGTTGTCGGCGTTTGCTACGGCATACTGCTGGCGTCATCCATCAACTGCTGTGGACCAGCGCATTCGCCGACGGGCCACCGGCACTGGGTGGAAACCTTGCCGGACGCCTCTCTCTCACGTTCGAGGAGGCCGTCCTCCGGCTGGCGTCCGCAGGCAGCAGCATCGTCACAGGCGTACTTCTCGGGCTGGTCACCGGAGTCGTGGCGTGGGCACTTGCCCGGATTGCCGGGCGCACCGTAGGCCCGGCCGGACCGTGAGCCGGACACTGGACACAGACGACCGTCACCTGCATGGCCGAGAGCGCGCCAGGGAGGAGGGATCCACGGTGACCCACACCAGTGCGCGGAAACCCCCCGCCTCGTGGTCCGCCCGGTTTCGCGGCGCCCTGCGGGCGCGCCGATCACCCACACCCGGCACGCTCGTGCCCTCACCGGAACGGGCCGGCGACGGCCGGTTCGCGAGGCGGGTCGATATCGTTCTGGCGATGACCGTGCTGGTCGCGGTCGGTGCGGCGATCACTGCCGATGTCGGCGGCCCCGGAATCGTGCCCGTACCCGCCTACCTGTTCGGGGTTCTGTTCAGCGCGCTGATCCTGGCGCGGCGGCGTCGGCCGGTGACCGTTCTGATGGTCTCGGCTGTCGCGCTGCTCGGCTACTACATGCTGGGGTATCCACCGATCGGGCTGGCGCTGCCCCTCGCCGCCGCCTTGTTCTCCGCCGCCGAACACGGGCGGCCGTACTGGTCGGCGGGTATCGCCGGTGCGCTGCTGCTGATCTCGACCTCCGTTCGCCTGGCCCACGGCGACGACCCCGGGTTCGTCCTCGGCCTCGAGCTTCCGGCCTCGGCTGCACTGATGGCGGCGGTTATCGCGCTCGGCGACAGTGTGCGGTCGCGCCGCGGCTGGCGTGCGCAACTGGCCAAACAGGCCGCGGCCGCCGCCGCCGAACGCGAGCAGGACGCCCGGCGCCGGATCGCGCAGGAACGGGTACGTATCGCGCGCGACCTGCACGACCTGCTGGCACACACCGTCTCGATCATCGGCCTGCACACCGATGTCGCCCGGGAATCGCTCCGCGACGATCCCGCCACCGCCGAACGCTCACTGGCGGCGGCGCGTGGGGCATGCCGGACAGCGGGCCGGGAATTGCGCGCGACGCTGGACGCTCTTCGCGACCCCGGCGATACGAGCCGCCCGCTGTCCGCCACCTCGGCGCGGCTGGCCGAACTCGTCGCCGCCACCCGGGCCACCGGACTCGTCGTGGAATGCCACGGCGCGGAGTCGGCCGATCGGCTGCCGGCCGTCGTCGGCGATACGGTCTTCCGGTTGGTGCAGGAATCGCTGAGCAACGTGCTCCGGCATGCGGCGGCCCGGCGCGCGACCGTGGAGCTGGAACCGGACGGCAGCGGCATCCGGGTGCGGGTGACCGACGACGGCCGCGGTGGTACCGGCGAACCCGGTGCGGGCTGGGACATCATCGGTATGCGCGAACGGATCGCCCTGCTCGGCGGCACGTTGCGCGCACAACCGGACCCTAAAGGTGGATTCGTGGTCGAAGCCCGGCTACCGGTACCGGATCCGGCATGATCCGGGTCGTGGTGATCGACGATCAGCCGCTGATCGGAGAGGGTCTGCGCGCACTGTTGGAACGCGCTACCGATATCGAAGTGGCCGGGCTGGCCGCCACCGGCACCGACGGCGTCGCCCTCGTCACCCGCACCCGGCCGGATGTGGTGCTGATGGATATCCGGATGCCAGGCGGCGACGGTCTCACCGCGACCCGGCGGATCGTCGCCGACCCCGCATTGCGCCACGTTCAGGTCATCGTCCTGACAACATTCGATACCGACGACAACGTCCTCGAGGCGATGCGGGCGGGCGCGGCCGGATTCCTGGTGAAGGATATCGACCCCGGCGATCTTCGGGCGGCGGTGCGGACAGTGGCCGCCGGCGAGGCGCTGCTCTCCCCTGCCGTCACGCGCCGGGTGATGCAGGCGGCGGCGCGGGCCGCCGGGCCGAGTCCGCGCGCCGCGGCACTGCTGGAGCGGTTGACCGCACGGGAGCGTGAGGTCCTTCGCGCGGTGGGAACGGGTCGCTCCAATGCCGAAATCGGCGCCGCCCTACATATGAGCCCGGCCACGGCCCGGACCCATATCGGCCGGTTGCTGGACAAACTCGACGCCCGCGGTCGTGCCGAACTGGTGGCGATCGCCTACGAAACCGGGCTCATCGTGCCCGGTGCGCGGCCGGTCTCAGGCGGCTGAGCCCGCCGGCCGCAGTCCTGCGGCGCCGGCGCTCCGGCTCTGTGCCCGGCGCACCAGCATCCGGCCCACGGCGACGCCGATGAGCGCGGGGACGAAGATCAGCAGAACGATGAACGCGGAGGCGGCGGTGGCCTCGAACAGCAGGCCGGCGTCGCCGAGATCGACCCCGGGCAGGAAATCCAGCGCCCACGACACCAGGCCACAGCCGATACCACCGGCCACCGCGGCCTGTAGCCACAGAATCGTCAGATCGGCGCCCTGTTCCGGGTTCGGGTTGGCCCGCCGGTCCGCGCGGCCGTCGTGCAGGCCCCACGCAACCGCTGCGCCGATCAGGACCACCAGGCACAACAGCCGCAGCCATAGGCCGTAGGTGGCGGCGAACCCCATCGCGAATCCGAGGAGTACCCGCAGCACCACGGCGAGACCACCGAGCGCCAGTGCCCGCAACAACCACGCAGTCATGCCGATCACCATAACGCCCCGGGCGCAAACCTAGAACCGGTTACAGAATTTTGCGGTGCCGAGGCGGCGCGCCGGGCGCATCAGCCCTGGCCGGCCAGGGCGGCCACCATTGCCGCACGCGGAGCGGGTTCCCCGGTGAACTGCTCGACCTGTCCGTAGGCCTGTTCGAGCAACATCTGCAGACCGCCGATCACGGTATGCCCGGCCGCCGCGACGGCTTCGGCCAGCGGTGTGGGCCACGGGTTGTACAGCGCGTCGAGGACCACGGGAGCCCGCGCCACCGATTCGGCGACCGCCGCGGCGGCCTGGTACGGCACCGTGCTCACCACCGCACCGGCCCCGGCGCAGCGATCGGCCAGATCCGCGGCGTCGAAACCGATCACCTCGGGGTCCGCGCCCAGCCGCCGGGCGAGCTCGCAGGCATTCGCGGCGCGCCCGGCGTCGCGGGCCACGATGGTGATCCGGTGGGCGCCCAGCTCGGTGAGCGCCAGCAGCGCCGGGCGGGCGGTACCGCCGGCGCCCAGGACGACCGCCTCGGACAATCCGGTCACCCCACCGCCGCGCAGCGCGCCGCGCACACCGTCCACGTCGGTGCAGTCCGCCCGCCACCCGGACTCGGTCCGCACCAGCGTGTTGGCCGAACCGACCAGCACCGCCCGTTCGGTCCGTTCGTTCGCGTAGGCGAGGGCGGCTTCCTTGTCCGGCATGGTCACCGACAGTCCGACCCATTCCGGGCCCAGCCCGTCCACCAGCCGGGGCAACCGGTCGGCGGTGCATTCGATCCGGTCGTAGGTCCAATCCAGTCCCAGCGCACGATAGGCCGCCAGATGCAGCTGCGGGGACCGGGAGTGGGTGATGGGGCTACCGAGGACGGCAGCCCGCCGCGGCCCGTTCCCGGGCGGCGGCACGGCCACCGCGGTACCGGTGCGGGCCGTGGCATCGCCGCCCGCCGCGGAGCCCGCCGGTGTGCCGGGGGCCGGTGTCGAATCAGCGCCCACTGTCCAGAATCCCGCTTTCCAAGGCCAATTCGATGTTTTCCAGATGTTCGCTGTAGCTCTTGGTGAACAGGGTCGTGCCCTCTTTGTCCACGGTGACGAAGTACAGCCAGTCCCCCGGCTCCGGCTGCTCCATCGCTTCCAGCGCACCGATCGACGGCGCGGAGATGGGGGTGGCGGGCAGGCCGACCATGGCGTAGGTGTTCCACGGGGTGGTCTGCGCGCGATCGGCGTCGGTGGTCGCGACCTCGGTCTTGTCGAGGGCGTAGTTGACCGTGGAATCGAACTGCAGCGGTTGCCCCACCTCGAGCCGGTTCAGGATCACCCGGGCCACCTTGCTCATATCCTGGGGCAGCGCTTCCCGTTCCACCAGCGAAGCGCCGATCAACGTCTGATAGGGGCTCAGGCCGTTGGCTCCACCGGATTGGAGCAGCCCGGTGGCCTCGTAGCTCGCCGCGCTCTCGCTGACCAGTTTCCGCAGGATCTCCTGCGCGGAACTGTTCGGGTCGAAATCCCAGCTGCCGGCGGCGATCAGACCCTCGAGCTGGCGACGCCGATCGGGCACCTGCCGCACGGCGTCCATCGCCCATTCCGGCACGCCGAGAGCGGCCAGATCGGTACCGGCGCCGGCCTCTTCGAGCTGTTCGTAGGTGACGCAGCGCTGCTGCCCCGCCGGTCCGACACAGCTGGCGGCGGCGATCTTGGTGTAGATCCCCTCCTTACGCGCGCCGGTGTTCACATCGTGCTGATCGTGTAACTGCCGGCCCTCGGAGATAACCAGATTGCCCACCCGTGAATCGGGCGAGACCAGCGCCGCCACCGCATCTTTCGCGGGACTGCGCTCCGGGATCTCGTAGTAGCCGGGCTGGATCGAGTTCATCCCCTCGTTCTGCACGGCGGCCTCGTAGAACGCATCGGAACTCGCCACGACACCGGCGTCGGCCATGGTGGCCGCGATCTCGGTGGCGGTATCACCGGCCGCGACGTGGACGATCACCGGCGCACCGCCCGGTCCCGCGAAATCCTCGGGCGGGGTGTAGCGGTTGAGGAGTTTGTACCCTCCGGCGCCGACGACGAGCACCAGCACGATCGCGGCGGCCGCCCACAGCCACTTGCGGCGGCCGCCCTCTTCCCGCTCCCGAGCCCGGCGCGCGGCGGCCCGGCCCCCGCGGCGCGGTGCGGGCCGGGTACCGGCCCGCGAACGGGCGCGCGATCGCGGTACCGGATCGCGTGCGGGTTCGTCGTCGTAGTCGTCCTCGTCGATGTACTCGTCCTCGTCGACGTAGCGGGGTATGACCGCGGTGTCGTCGTCCTCGTACGGATCCCAGCCGGCGTCCGGTTCGTCGTACCCGGCCGGCTCGTCGGTGACCGGCGCGGCCGCCGCCCGGCGGGACCGCTCCCAGGCCCGGTCGTCGCGGCGGTATTTCCGCTCGGCCTCACGCTGCCGGAATCGCGCCTCCGCCTGCGCCCACCGATCCGTCATACATCGTCTCCGAACAACGCGGTACGTGCCGCGTCCTCGGCCGACCTCATCATCGAACTCCGTTCGTCCAACCAGCTCTGCAGGATCGATACGGCAGCCGCCTGGTCGATCACCTGCCGCTGCCCACGTGCTCGGACACCGCTGTCCCGCAGAGCGCGTGCAGCAGACACCGTAGTCAAACGTTCGTCGGAAAGGCGGACCGGCACTTCGGGCAGCGAGTCGCGCAACTTTCCGGCGAACTCGACGGCGAGGCGCGCCGCGGTCCCGCTCTCACCGCGCAGCGTCCGGGGTAACCCGACGATGATCTCCACCGCCTCGTATTCGCCGGCGATCGCGACGATCCGCGCGATATCCGCGCCGGCGGCCGCGCCCCCGCCGCCGGAGCTCCCGGAGCCCCGGCCGGGTCTGCGACCGCGTGCGGGCGCACCGGCCCGGGGCACGGTTTCCACGGGGGTGGCGAGCACCCCATCCGGGTCGCTGGCCGCGACCCCGATCCGGACACTTCCCACGTCGATCCCCAGGCGCCGGCCGCGGCCGGGATCGGAACCGGGATCCGGCCGGTCGACCGGGATATCCGGGCCGGAACCAGCCGCCATCAGCCGGCGTGCGTGCCGATATGGTCGCGGACCGCCGCCAGGCCCGCTTCGATACCCGACGGGTCCGATCCCGCACCCTGGGCCATCTCGGGCTTGCCGCCGCCGCGGCCGGATATGCTGGGGCCGAAGACGCCGACGAGCGCACCCGCGGCGAATCCGAGTTCCTGGGCCGCCTTGTTCACGGTGACGACGAACGGCACCTTGCCCTCGTTATTTCCGAGCAACACGACAATGGCGGGTGACGACCCGAGCCGGCCGCGAATATCGGTCGCCAGAGTGCGCAGATCACCGGCCGCCACCCCTTCGGGTGCCGCGGCGGCCACCAGCAGGACCGCACCGATCCGCTGCGCCGCGTCGGCATAGGAGCCGGCGGAGGACAGGACCGCCGCGACCTTGGTCCGTTCGAGCTCCTTCTCGGCGACCTTGAGCCGGTCGACCAACTGCTCCACCCGGCCGGGCACTTCGTCCGACGGCACCTTCAGCATGGAGGCGACACCGGCGAGCAGGGCCCGTTCCTTCGCCAGATGCCGGTAGGAATCCAGGCCGACGAATGCCTCCACGCGACGCACCCCCGACCCCACCGAGGATTCGCCGAGCAGGGTGATCGGGCCGATCTGCGAGGAATGCCCCACATGGGTGCCACCGCAGAGTTCCATGGAGAACGGGCCGCCCATTTCCACGACCCGCACCCGGTCGCCGTAGTTCTCGCCGAACAATGCCAGCGCACCCATTTCCCGGGCCTTCGGCAGATCGGTGACGAAGGTGTTCACCGGATAGTCGGCGCCGACCCCGTCGTTGGACACCGCCTCGATATCGGCTTTCTGGGCTTCGCTGAGCTGGCCCTGCCAGTTGAAGTCGAACCGCAGGTAACCGGGCTTGTTCAGGGAGCCGGCCTGCACCGCGTTGGGGCCGAGGACCTGCCGCAGCGCCGCGTGCACCATATGGGTGCCGGAGTGCCCCTGGGTGGCACCGCGCCGCCAGGCGGGATCCACCTGGGCGAGCACCACATCGCCCTCGGTGATCTGGCCCTGCTCCACCGTGCAGCGATGCACCCAGAGTTTCTTGGCGATCTTCTGGACGTCGTTGACGACGAGCTTGGTCCCGGCGGCGGTGATCGTGCCGCGGTCGGCGATCTGGCCACCGGATTCCGCATAGAGCGGGCTGCGGTCCAGGATCACCTCGATATCGGTACCGGCGGTCGCGGTGGGCACCCGGACCCCGTCGCCGATCAGCGCGAGTACCCGCGCCTCGGAGGTCAGCTCGTCGAAACCGGTGAACTCGGTATCGCCGCGGTCGACCAGTTCCTTGTACACCGACAGATCGGCGTGAGCGTGCTTGCGAGCGTGCGCGTCCTCCTTGGCGCGCTGCCGCTGCTCGGCCATCAGCGACCGGAACCCGGACTCGTCCACCGACAGGCCCGCCTCGGCCGCCATCTCGAGGGTCAGGTCGATGGGGAAGCCGTAGGTGTCGTGCAGGGTGAAGGCGTCGGCGCCGGAAATCGTGCCGGTATTCCCGGCCGGGGTGGCCGCCTTCACTTCCTCGACGGTTTCGTCGAACAATCGCGACCCGGTGGCCAGCGTCTTACGGAACGCGGTCTCCTCGCCGACCGCCACCGTTTCGATCCGGGCGAAATCGGTCGCGAGTTCGGGATACGACGGCGCCATCAGATCGCTCACGACCTGCATGAACTGGCTCATCACCGGCTGTTCGGCACCGAGCAGGCGGGCCGAGCGCACGATCCGGCGCAGCAACCGGCGCAGGACGTAGCCGCGACCGTCGTTACCGGGGTTCACCCCGTCGGCGATCAGCATGGCCGAGGTCCGCGCATGGTCGGCGATCACCCGGAAGCGCACATCGTCGGCGTGTTCGACACCGTAGGACCGGCCGGTGAGTTCTTCGGCCTTGTCGATGATGGGGCGCAGCAGATCGGTTTCATAGACATTGTCGACGCCCTGCAGCAGCAGCGCGATGCGCTCGATCCCCATCCCGGTGTCGATGTTCTTCTTCGGCAGCACACCCACCGGCGGATGCCCGAGTTTGGGGCTCTGCTCGCCGCGGATGTCCTGCATGAAGACCAGGTTCCAGATCTCCAGGTAGCGGTCCTCGTCGGCGACCGGGCCACCGTCGCGGCCGTACTCGGGGCCGCGGTCGTAGTAGATCTCGGAGCAGGGCCCGCCGGGACCGGGGACGCCCATATCCCAGTAGTTGTCCTTGCCGTCGCGGAACTGGATCCGCTCCTCGGGGATATCGGCCACTTTCCGCCACAGTTCGGCGGCCTCGGGATCGGCCTCGTAGGCGGTGACCCAGATACGCTCCGGGTCGAACCCGTAGCCGCCCTCCTCCTGCGATGTGGTGATCAGTTCCCACGCGAAGCGGATGGCGCCTTCCTTGAAGTAATCGCCGAAGGAGAAATTCCCGGCCATCTGGAAGAAGGTGTTGTGCCGGGTGGTGACGCCGACTTCCTCGATATCGCCGGTCCGCACGCATTTCTGCACGCTGGTCGCGCGCGGGTACGGCGGCGTCTGCTGGCCGAGGAAGTACGGTTTGAACTGCACCATGCCCGCGTTCACGAACAGCAGGTTCGGGTCGTCGAGAATCAGCGATGCACTGGGCACCTCCGTATGCCCGGCACGAACGAAATGGTCCAGGAATCGCCGTCTGATCTCGTGGGTCTGCACAGATATCCAGCCTACCGGGACGGTGCACACGATTTTCACCGAGCCGGGTTTGGCGTATCCGCGCATCGGCTCCGGCCGTGCGCGACTGCCGCTCGGCCCGGCGGCACCGCACCCGCCGGGCGTGCACACCGGTCTGCGCACGGCGGGGTGACTCCGGCTACACCCGCTTTGCCGATGTCGACGCCCGGCGGCCGGGCTTACGATAAGCTACGCCCGGCCCCGCCCGTTCTGGTTTCGCAGACCACGGACGATCCGTCGCAACGTACTCACCCGGGGGCCGACGGTGCGCTCGTTGCCGTGGTCGGTCGGGTGGTAGTAATCCACCCCGACCAGTTCGTCCGGCGGGTACTGCTGCGCCAGCACCCCGTCCGGATCATCGTGTGGGTACCTGTAGCCCTGGGCATTGCCGAGCAGCGCGGCGCCCGAGTAGTGCCCGTCACGCAGATGCGGTGGCACTGCCCCGGCCTTACCAGCCGCCACATCGGCCATGGCCGCGCCGATCGCCGCCACCACCGCCCCCGATTTCGGTGCCGTCGCCAGATGGATGGTGGCCTGGGCCAGCGCCAGCCGGGCCTCCGGCAGCCCGACCAGCTGCACCACCTGCGCGGCGGCGGTCGCGGTCTGCAACGCGGTGGGATCGGCCATTCCGATGTCCTCGCTGGCGTGGATCATCAGCCGGCGGGCGATGAACCGCGGATCTTCCCCCGCGGTCAGCATCCGGGCGAGGTAGTGCAGCGCGGCGTCCACATCGGAGCCGCGGATGGATTTGATGAACGCGCTGATCACGTCGTAGTGCTGGTCGCCGGCGCGGTCGTAGCGGACGGCGGCCTTGTCGACACTGGCCGCGACCAGGTCGAGGTCGATCTGCCCGTCCAGCGAGGATTCCGCGGACGCTTCCAGGGCGGTGAGCGCCCGGCGCGCGTCTCCGCCGGCGATCCGGACGATATGGCCGATCGCCTCCTCGGTGATCGTGTACTGCCCGTCCAGCCCGCGGGAGTCCGCGAGCGCCCGGGTGAGGACGACGCGGATATCGTCGGCGGTCAGCGACTGCAACTGCAGCACCAGAGACCGCGACAGCAGCGGCGCCACCACCGAGAACGACGGATTCTCCGTGGTCGCGCCGACCAGCAACACGATCCGGTTCTCGACGGCCGCCAGCAGCGCATCCTGCTGGGTTTTGGAGAACCGGTGCACCTCGTCGATGAACAGCACCGTCTGCTCCCCCGCGGTGAGCCGCCGCCGGGCCACATCGATCACGGCTCGCACTTCCTTGACCCCGGCAGACAGCGCCGACAGCGCCTCGAACCGGCGCCCGGTGGCATGGGAGATCAACGAGGCCAGCGTCGTCTTACCGGTCCCCGGCGGCCCGTAGAGCAGCACCGATGCCGCCCCCGACCCCTCGACCAGCCGGCGTAACGGCGACCCCGGCCCGAGCAGATGACGCTGCCCCACGACCTCGTCGAGCGACGCGGGCCGCATCCGCACCGCCAAGGGCGCGTGGGAGTCGGCGAGACGTGCGGCCCGCTCGGGCACGGCAATATCCGGCATGGCCGATTGTGCGCCGGGCATATCGAACAGACCGTCACTCATTCTGCGTCCCCTCGGCGCATGACCGCAGCCGGCGCTCGATCCGCACCCCGCATGCGCGGACCGGAGCGAAAGCGGAGGTACCGCCCCACCGCCGCCCGCCCAGACGCATTCATGCCAGCGACCGTACCGCCCCCCCCCCCCCCCATACCCCAACCGCACCCCGGCCGGGGCCCCCCCCGGGGGGGGGGGGCCACCGGGGGGG
>NZ_JARWPM010000104.1 GCF_029869215.1 Nocardia carnea | reverse complement strand
GTCGTCCTCGTCGTCGGCGCCGCCGAGGCTGTTGAGTCGCGCGATATCGTCGCCGGTCAGCGCCGCGACGGCGCGTTCGAAATCGGTGAGGCCGGCACCGGCATCGCCGGACAGACCTTCGGCAGCCGGCCCCGGCCGTGGGGGGGGGGGGGGGGGGGGGGGGGGGGGGGCGGCGGGGGGGGGGGCGGGGGGGGGGGGGGCCGCGGGGGGGGGGGGGGCTTAAATAACGGTGCGGGGGGGGGGGGGGCGCCCGCCCCCCGGGCGAAGGGGGCGTTCGTGGCGAAACGCCGAGGCTCAGTAGCCGTACGGGGCGGGGCCGTAACCGCCGGCCATCGCAGGCCTGCGACCTGCATCGATCCACTGCTTGGTGGAGCCGAGCGCCGCCAGGATCAGGGTCAGCACGGCGAAGGCGCCACCGACGATCGCGGTGAGCCCGAAGCCGAAGATCGAGACGATCACGAAGCCGACGCAGGCGACGATCACGGTGATCCGCCCCGCGCTGCTGCGCCGCAGCAGCGCGATACCGCCGATCAGCAGAGCCAGCGCGATAACGAGGTAGGCGATACCCCAGACGACGCCGACGCCCTCGAAGTCCACATCCAGATCCACGTCGGGACCGCTGCTGCTACTGCTCGAGGAACTGCTGCGCCGGCGGGCGCCGGTGGCGAGCACGGCCCCGTTCGTCAGCGAGCTCTCGGAGGTGGCGGCGGCCAGGATGAACATGGAGATCGCCATACCGATACTGGAGAGCGCACCCAGCAACGCGAGGATCCCCGCGGTGATTCCCGTTCCCCCGCTCGGTGCCGGCTGCTGGAACCCGTACGGACCGGGGGCGGCGGCGTAGGCGGGTGCCGGGTAGCCGGGACCCGGGGCCGGGTATCCCGGCTGGTGCGGCGGCTGACCGTACGGATAACTCATGGGACCTCCCCCTCGTCGAAATTTCCCGGAACTCTACCGTGCCACAGCACAGTTCGCCGCCGGGACAATCCCCGCATTGTGAAAAGCGGCCGTCCGCATTGGCCGAGGCCGAGCACTCGGCGACCTCGCAATTTTGCGTGCAGTTGACGCAACTTGACGTCCTCCCGGCTATGAACGCTGGGTTCCTCCAGAACCCCGCGGTTCTCCGGTTGGTTCCTGTTTCACCGGAACGTGCCTTCCGCTAAGCGGCCGGACTTACCGTTCCTCCGCAGGCGTTTAGCCTCTCCGCCCGTCCGGCGGCGAGGATGTTACTGGCGGCGTTGCGGTCTCGGTCGTGGACCGTACCGCACCCCTGACAAGTCCAAGAACGGATCGACAACGGTTTCGGGCCATCGATCGCCCCGCAGGCCGAACACAACTGGCTCGACGGGAAGAACCGGTCCACCTTGGCGAAGGTGCGACCGTACCGCCCCGCTTTTTGCTCCAACATGCGGGTGAACATTCCCCACCCGGCATCATGCACAGATTTCGCCAGCCGGGTGCGCGCGAGACCCTTCACACACAAGTCCTCGACGAACACCGCTTGGTTTTCGCGAATGATCGCCGTGGAGTTCTTGTGCGCCCAATCTCGGCGCATGTCGGCCACCCTGGCGTGAGTCTTGGCGACCCGTATCCGGGCCTTGGCGCGATTCTTGGAACCTACGTCTTTGCGAGACAAAGCTTTCTGCGCCCTGCGGAGTTTCCGCTCCGCCTGCCGCAGAAACCGTGGCGAAGCGATAGTTTTACCGTCCGACAGCACCGCGAAAGTCGATAACCCAAGATCGATACCGACCTCGGCCGAGGTCTCGGGCAACGGCTTCGCACAAACTCGCACCACAAACGACGCGAAATACCTGCCCACCGCGTCCTTGACAATCGTGACCGACGACGGAGCCGACGGCAGATCCCGCGACCACGCCACCTTCACCTCCCCGACCTTGGCAACATACAGCCGACCGTTGTCTCGGAGCGAGAACCCGTTGCGGGTGAGCCGGATCGTCTGCCGCTTGTCTTTGCGGGACCGAAAGCGAGGCTTTCCCAGCTTCGCGCCCTGCCGTTTTCCCGACATGGAGTCGAACCAGTTCCGGTACGCCATGCGTGCATCCTGACAGGCCTGCACCAGAACCACCGATGACACCTCAGCCAACCACGCCCGCTCGACGGTCCGCTTGGCCTCGGTCACGACCAAGCGCTGAATGCTGGTGTCAGCGAGAACCTTCCCTGCTATATGTGCTTCCTCCCGGACCCGGAGGTTGTCGTTGTACACCACCCGCGCGCACCCGAACGCCCGAGCCAACGCGATCTGTTGGTCCAGCGTCGGATGGATACGGAAGTTGTACCGTAGCTGCACACGCGCACGGTAGCGCCAACCACCGACAGAAACCGCTCGTGTCCGAACCAGTCCTCCATCGCCTTGTCAGCCCGACCTCGACGAGCCGGGCTGACAAGGATTTCGGTCGAGACCGAGCCGTCGAGACGGTGGCTCATCCGTCGGAGAGGTCGGTCACCTCCAGATCCATCGGGATCGTCGGCGCGCCGGGTACGGCTGCCGGAAGGTCGCCCGGCAGCCATGCGCCCGGGCTGGAATCCGGCGCGTCCCCGGCTCCCGCCCGACCGGCCGGAACGCGGCCCGGTGCGGTACCGGTCGCACCGGAATCACCCGCGCCGTCCGTTCCGGGCTCGCTCCCCGGCGCACCCGCGCCGTCCGGTCCGGCTGTTCCGGGCTCGCTGCGGTTCTCGCCCGAGTTACCCGATCCGGCCGCACCGGGTTCGCCGGCACCGTCGTCGGCACTGCCCACCGCCGGATCCTCGAGGTCCGGCACCAGCTGCATCAACGTCGTGAAATCCACCACCTGCGCGCCCAGGGTGGGCGTGTAGATGATGACGCCGTTCTCGAACAACCGGTAGCTGCCCGCATCGTCGGGCAGGGGCATCTCCGGTGTGACGGGCAGGCCGACCGCACTGCGCGCGCCGCCCATTTCCGCGTAGGCGGTATCGATCGGCGACGGGGTCTCCCCCGGTCGTACCCCGGGCAGCGCCGGATTCCTGCCGTCCGGCGACAGTGGCAGGCTGCCCTCCGGAGTCCGCGGCACCGGGGCACCCGTCCCGGGCGCGGATTTGTTGCCTTCCGGCGAGACCGGGGGCCGGGCTTCCGCGGGCAGCCCGGGCGAGGAACCGTCCGGCAGCGCGGCCTGGGTTTCGGGATGCGCGGGCGGCGCCGGGTGCGGCGTCACGACCGTGAGTTCCGCGGGTGTCGGACCCACCTCGAAAGTCTGGATATCGGCGGGCGAGCCGCCGTCGGGTGCGGCCGAATACTCGGCCCGCAGAATCCGCCCGTCACGCAGCAGCACCCGGCCCGCGGTGGCCGCCACGGCCGCGGTGGTCCGCGAATCCTCCTGCGCGGTACCGCTGTAGACCTGGCAGTCGGTGGTATCGCAGGTCTGCGCGTACGGCCAGCGGGTTTCGGCCAGGGCGTAGGAGCGGGCGGCGATGGCCTGCGCCTCGAGGGCCGCGGGAGCCCAATCGGCCGGCATCTCCGCCGGAACGACACCGAGCAGGTAGTCCTGTACGTCCACCCGGTTGACCGTGCGGGGTTCGCCGTTCTCGGTCGCCACGCCGAGCGAGCCACGGTAGGCGCCGCCGTCGCAGAGGGTGAGGTGCTCGTTCGCCGGGCGGCCGGGATTCGGGTCGATCGGGTAGACCCAGGGGTCGCCGACGGAGGTCTCCCAGAGCACCGCACCCGCGCAACCGTCGGTCACCACCACGCGAGCGCCGCCGTCGGGCAGCGGGATCAGCCGGGCCGCCTCGCCCGCGTTGAGCACGCGACCCGCGACGCGCGCACCCGCGTCCGCATAGACCACCGGTTCGGCGCCGTCGTAGCCCTGCAGCCGCACCGAGACCGATGCCGGGCCGATGGTCCCGATCTCCGCGCCCGGGTAGTAGTGGGAGAGGATCTGCTCCGGATTCTGACCGCTGCGCGCGTTCTGCAGCGCGCCGTGCTGACTCAGCCCCCGGCCGTGCCCCGGCCCGGCCTCGGCAATCATCCGGTATACCTCGCCTGTGAAGGGCGTCAGCAGCGCTCCACCGACCAGCAGTGCCGTGGCCCCGCAGGCGAACATCGGACCCGGTCGAATCCGCCGATCCCGCATCGATTCCGGCATTCTGCGCACTACCAGCGGATTCGAAAGTCGCAGTGGACCTTTCGGCCGAGTTATGTTCTTTCGGTATGGCATCCGTGCACTCCCATCGTTTTGCCCGGACGTTTGCCTCGACACGACGTCGGCATGTCGTTTCGACCGGCCACGATCCGGGAGCTACATTCGAGCGACCAGGTAAGCCTCAACCTCAGGTTTAGATCTGTGACGAATGTTGCTAGTGTGGTCCGTGAGACTCGAGTACGCAAGCATGACTTGCTCACCGATCACTGGTTGCAACCCTGATTGGAGACGCTCGTGCCCTACCGCAAACCGAAGCGTTCCTATGTCCTGCCGGTTGTCGCGCTAGTTGCGGTCGCGGGCCCGATCCTGGTCCCCACGGTCACCGAATCCGGGAAACCGGCCGACCAGGTGGAACTCACCGCCGTACCGCCGCTGCTCACCCAACTGGCCCTGAAGAACGCACCCGATATCGTCCTGCCGCTGGGCGAACTCACCGGCCTCGACCTGCCCGACCTGCACCTCTCCGATCTGCAGGCGCTGGACCTGCCGGGGCTCACCCCGTCCCCCACCAGCCCCGGGCCGGGCGCCGGGATGCCCGGCCGGCGGCCCGGGCTCGGCTTCGTCACCGGCGGTCCGGGCGGCACACCGGCCGCCGACACGCCCGCGCTCACCCCCGGTGTCATCCCCCCCGAATTCATGAACGCCGTCGGCGCCCAGGTCAAGGAACTGACCCGGGAGGAACCGTTCAGCATGATCGCGCTCACCGCGCCCGATCTGGCGAACACCACCGTGATGGTGCGCGCCAAACAACCCGACGGCGCCTGGGGGCAGTGGTACGAGGCCGGCCCGATCGACGGCGCCGACGGCGTGGCCGCGGGCGCTCCCGCCGGAACCGACCCGATCTACGTCGGCAACACCACCGCCGTGCAGGTACTGGTCACCCGTAAACCCCGGCAGAACCCGGGCGGCGGGCTGGAGCCCACTCCGGCGGCGGCCGGTGAACAGGCTCCACCCGACCTCACCGCCGTCCTGATCGACCCCGGCCGCGGCGCCGTCGACGACCAGCTCCAGGACATCGCCGCGGCCCTGCCCGGCGGCGGCCCCCGCGTGATCACCCGTAACCAATGGGGCGCCGACGAATCGATCCGCTGCCAGGAACCCACCTACGACGACGGCCTCGGCGGTATCACCGTGCACCACACCGCCGGCCGCAACGACTACAGCAAGGGCGAATCGGCCGGGATCGTGCGCGCCATCTACGCCTACCATTCACAAACCCTGGGCTGGTGCGATATCGGCTACAACGCACTGGTCGACAAGTACGGGCAGATCTTCGAGGGCCGCTACGGCGGCCTCAACGAACCGGTGCAGGGCGCGCACGCCGGTGGTTTCAACGAGAACACCTCGGGGGTCGCGATCATGGGCGACTACCAGGCCGAACAACCCACCGACGCTGCCATCGACGCGACCGGGAAATTCGTCGGCTGGCGCGCGCGCATCGCCGGACTCGACCCGTTGGGCGAGACCACCATGTACTCGGAGGGCACCGAGTTCACCCCGTACGCCCAGGGCGAGGAGGTGCACCTGCCGGTGGTGTTCGCGCACCGCGACGTAGGCAACACCAGTTGCCCGGGCGATGCGGCCTACGCCCAGATGGACCGCATCCGCACGATCGCCGCGGGCGCGGCCGGGCAGACCCAGTCGCAGGCCCAGGCACCCCGCAGCCAAGCCTCCCGATCCGATCTGGCCGCCCTCGCCGACCTCACCGCGAAACTGCTGACCATGGTCGACGACAACCTCATCGCCCGGTACTGGGCGTCCAAGGGCGGCCCCGACGGGCCGCTCGGGCAGGCGGCCTCCGAACCGCTGCCCGCCGCACAGGGCCAGCAGTACGCGAAGTTCGTCAACGGCTACGTCTACACCACCCCCGACGGGCAGGCCCACGAGGTGGTGGGCAAGATCCTGGACCGCTTCCTGGAACTCGGCGCCGATGCGGGCGCCCTGGGACTGCCGCTGACCAGCCCGTACCCGGTGCCGGAGGGTCTGCGCGCCGATTTCCAGAACGGCTCGCTGATCCTGAACACGGCCACCGATATCGTCACCACGCTCTGGAAGACCTACAACGAACTGAACCAGCAGCAGGTCCAGGGAGCACCCGGCACACCACCGCACCCGCAGGCGGCCCCGGGCGTTCCCGCGGCGCCCGGAACAGTTCCGCCCGCACCGGCTCTCGCCGCACCCGCCCCCGGCCACCAGCAGGCACCGGCCATCGCGGCACCCGCGCCGGACACCCACCCGACGCCCGCGAATGCGGCGCCGGAACTCCAGCAGGCACCGGCGGCCTCTGCCCCCGGGCCGGGACACCAGCAGTCATCCGACAACCCCGTACCGGCCCCAAGCCCACAGCCGGCACCGGCGGTCACGTCACCGGAGCCTCGGCAGGCACCCGCCGACCCTGTAACGGGAGTACCGTCACCGCCCGCCGCCGCACCGATCCACGAATCACCGGCTCACCCGGCGAGCGACAGCGCCGCACACGCGGCACCGGCTCTCGGCACCCCGGCGGAGCAACCGCGGACACCGGCGAACACCACTGCGCCGCAGACACCACCGGCATACGCACCCGGCGACGAACCTGCGCCGCCAGTACCGGCTGCCTGACCGCCCGACAGACGACAGCGCCGACTGTGCCTACGGTCGGCGCTGTCCACAGGGCTGTCGGAACCGTGCGCTGCCCGCACATCCTCGGAACTGCCCGGACGTGCTGCTCAGAAACTCTCGCGTTCCCGAGGCCACCAGCGTTCCAAGACCCGCGCGACCCCGTCCTCATCGTTGGACCCCGTGATCTCGTCCGCGGCCGCGAGCGCGTCCGGGTGCGCATGCCCCATCGCCACCCCCAGCCCGACCATCCGCAGCATCGGGACGTCGTTGGGCATATCGCCGAACGCGATCATATCGGCGGGCTCGATCCCGAATCGCTCACCGATGATTTGTAATCCATGGGCCTTCGTAACCCCCGGGGCGGAGATCTCCACCAGCCCGTGGTCGGTCGAGAAGGTGATATCCGCTCGTTCACCGATAGGGCCGGCCAGCTTGCCCGCCATCTCACCGCTGCTCATACCGGGCAGCCGGATCAGCATCTTGATCGCCGGGGAGTCGATCACCTCCTCCCGGGCGACCGCGGTGTCGTCCGGGTTCAGCCATGCGTGCACGTACTGCGGCGAACTCACGAACTGCGGGGTCGCCGCATCGTGCGCGCTGCTCCCGACACGTTCGGCCGCGAGCCCGCACCCGGGTAGGACCTCTTCCGCGAGATCGGCGAGCCAGGCCAGCGTCGGTACATCCAGGACCGTGGTGCTCAGCACCCGGTCGGTCTCGGCGTCGTAGAGCACCGCCCCGTTCCCGCAGACACACAGCGGCGCGAACCCGAGCCCCGCCACCACCGGCGCGATCCAGCGCGGCGGCCGCCCGGTGGCCAGCACGAACTGCACTCCGTCGGCCACCAGCGCCCCGACGACGTCCCTGGTCCGCGCGGTGACCCGCTCGTACGGGTCGATCAGGGTGCCGTCCACGTCGGAGGCCACAAGTTTGGGTTTGGGCAGCTGCGTTGCGGTCACCCGTTCCATTCTGCTGTGTCGCCCCGCGAAGGGACCGGCGCCTCCCACGCTGCCGAGTCGCGGATGTGAACACGCAGCGTGCCATCCGGCGCGCAGTGTGCGGCAACGCTCCCTATGATCAGGGGCTACACCTGATATCGAGGGGAACGATGGCCGGCTTTCTGTTGCGACGCGCACTCAACTACGTCGTGCTGTTGCTGCTGGCGTCGTTCCTGACCTTCACTGTGGCCTCGCTGACCTTCAACCCGCTGGAAAGCCTGGAACAGCGCAATCCGCGGCCGCCGCAGTCGGTGATCGACGCGAAGGCCGAAGAGCTGCACCTGAACGATCCTGTTCCGCAGCGCTATCTGATCTGGGTTTCCGGCGCCGTCCGCGGTGATTTCGGAACCACCTTGTCCGGTCAGCCGGTGAGCGAGGAGCTGCCGCGGCGGGTGGCGGTGAGCCTGCGCCTGCTCATCCTCGGTTCGGTGGTGGGCACGGTACTGGGTGTGCTGATCGGTGCGGCGGGCGCGATCCGGCAGTACAAATTCAGCGATTACTTCACCACCGTGGTTTCGCTGCTGATTCTTTCGACACCGGTGTTCCTGCTCGCCACCTTGTTGAAATACGGCGCACTGGAAATCAACGCACTGGCCGGGCAGCAAGTCCTGCTGTACACGGGCGAAACGTCGGCGGGTCATATCGAAGGATTCGGCGCGCAAATGGTCGACCGGCTTCAGCATCTCGTTCTGCCGACACTGGCGATCGCGCTCGGCGGTATGGCCGGATACAGCCGCTACCAGCGCAACGCCATGCTCGACGTACTACAGAGCGATTTCATCCGCACCGCCCGCGCCAAGGGTCTCACCCGCACCAAGGCGCTGTACAAACACGGTCTGCGCACCGCGCTGATTCCGATGGCCACGCTGTTCGCCTACAGCCTCGGCGGATTGATCACCGGCGCAACCTTCACCGAGAAGATTTTCGGCTGGCACGGCGTCGGCGAATGGCTGGTCGATTCGATCAACGCGCAGGATGTGTACGTAGTGGTCACGGTGACCGTTTTCGCCGGACTGGTCGTTCTGATATCGGGCCTGCTCTCCGACATCGTGTACGCGATCCTCGACCCCCGGGTGCGTGTGGCATGAGGCAGTCGGGGGCACGGCGGCACCACGCAGGGCCCGCATACGCCGGGCGAACGGATCCCGATACGGGGGCGCAATGACCGAAGCAGAGATCATCGTCCAGGGCGCACCGGCGGTCGCGGCGTCGGGCCGGCGCAAACTGGTCTGGAGACGGTTCCTGCGCAACCGGCCCGCGGTGGTCGGTGCGGTGGTGCTGATTCTGCTGGTACTGGCAGGGTTCGCGCTCCCGCCGCTGCTGCCCTACGACTATCAGGACCTCGACCCCACAGCCCTGTTGCAGCCCCCGAGCCCGCAACATCCGTTCGGCACCACCCAGATCGGGCAGGACGTTCTCGCGCAAACCCTGCGCGGACTACAGAAATCGCTGCTCATCGGGTTCTGCGTAGCGATCATCTCGACGACCATCGCCGCGTTGGTCGGCGCTGTCGCCGGACTGCTCGGCGGCTGGACCGACCGGGTCCTCATGTGGATCGTCGACCTGCTGCTGGTGGTCCCGAGTTTCATCATCGTCGCGCTGTTCGCGCCGCGCACCAAGGGCAGCGGCTCGATCCTGCTGCTGATCGTCCTGCTCGCCGTGTTCGGCTGGATGATCAGCGCCCGGATCGTGCGCGGTCTGACGTTGAGCCTGCGCGACCGCGAATTCGTCCGCGCGGCCCGGTATATGGGCGCTCCGACCCGAACGGTGATCCTCAGCCATATCGTCCCGAATATCGCCTCGATCCTGATCATCGACACCACCCTGACGGTCGGCGCGTCGATCATGGCCGAAACCGGTTTGAGCTTCCTTGGATTCGGCGTGCAGCCGCCCGATGTCTCACTCGGGTCGCTGATCGCGGTCGGCACCGATACCGCGCTCACCTACCCGTGGCTTTTCTTGTTCTCCGGCGGCCTGCTGATCATCACGGTGTTGTGCGCGAACCTGGTCGGCGACGGATTGCGCGATGCGTTCGACCCCAGTGCGAAACGGGCCCGTTCCCGGCCGTCCCGCAAAGCACGTAAGGCACAGCGATCGGCGAGCACCGAATCGGGAAGCGTGCGGCAATGAGCGGAGATACGACGATGGCCCAGCCCGCCGCTGATTCGCCCGGCGCCGCCGCGGCCGGCAATACCCCACTTCTCGAGGTCGCGGATCTGCGGGTTTCCTTCCCCAGCGAGGAGGGCCGGATCGAGGCGGTACGCGGCGTCGACTACACCGTCTCCGACGGGGAAGTACTGGCGATAGTCGGTGAGTCCGGTTCCGGCAAATCGGTTTCCTCACTGGCCGTAATGGGACTCCTCCCCGACCAGGCCCGGGTGACCGGTTCGATCCGGCTGCGCGGACGGGAACTACTGGGGCTCGACGACAGGCAGCTGTCCGCATTACGTGGCAGTTCGGTCAGCATGGTGTTCCAGGACCCGCTCTCGGCACTCACCCCGGTGTACCGGGTCGGCGAGCAGATCGCCGAAGCCCTCCTGGCACATGGCGATATGAGCAAGGCCGCGGCGGCGAAACGCGCGGTCGAACTGCTCGACCTCGTCGGTATCCCGGACCCCGGACTACGGGCCAAGGCTTTCCCGCACGAGTTCTCCGGCGGGATGCGGCAACGGGTGGTGATCGCCATGGCCATTGCCAACGATCCGGCGCTGATCATCTGCGACGAGCCGACCACGGCACTCGACGTGACCGTCCAGAAACAGATCCTGAACCTGCTGCGCAAGGCGCGCGATATCACCGGCGCGGGCGTCATCATGATCACCCACGACATGGGTATCGCCGCCACCCTCGCCGACCGTGTCGCGGTGATGTACGCGGGCCGGATCGTGGAAACCGCGACGACCGCCGAACTGTTCGCCGCCCCGCGCATGCCGTATACGGTCGGCCTGCTCGGTTCCATACCGCGGATGGACGGACCCGCGCGGACGCCGCTGATCCCGATCGTCGGCGCACCGCCGGCCATGCACGACCTCCCGCCGGGCTGCTCGTTCGCCCCGCGCTGCCCGGTCGCCGTCGCACTGTGCCGGGACCACGAGCCGCCGTTGTCCGAGACTTCGCGCGGGCACCGCGCCGCCTGTTTCCGCACGGGCGAAGTGGGCACCGCGGAATTGTTCGAGGCCTACCGTCAGGAAATCGACGAAACCGCCGCCGAAACCGGTCCTGCGGCGGAAACCGATGTGGTGCTGCGCGTCTCGGACCTGGTGAAAACCTATCCGATCACCTCGGGTGTGGTTTTCCGGCGGCGCAAAGGTGAGGTACGTGCGGTCGACGGGATCAGTTTCGAGGTCCGCGCCGGCCGCACCCTGGCCCTGGTCGGCGAATCCGGTTCCGGGAAATCGACCACCCTCGAACAGATCCTGAACCTGGCCCGTCCGCAAGCGGGCCGGATCGAAATCCTCGGGCACGAAACCGGCGAACTGACCAAGGCGCGGAAACGCGAACTGCGCCGCCGGATGCAGATCGTCTTCCAGGACCCGACAGCTTCCCTGGACCCGCGGTTGCCGGTATTCGACGCCATCGCCGAACCCCTGAAGATCGATGGACGCCCGAAAACGGAGATCGCCCGCCGAGTACCCGAGTTGCTCACCCAGGTCGGTTTGCGGCCCGAACACTCCGACCGGTATCCAGCGGATTTCTCCGGCGGCCAGAAACAACGCATCAGTATCGCCCGCGCCCTCGCCCTGGACCCGGAACTGCTGGTACTGGACGAGCCGGTGTCCTCGCTCGATGTTTCCATCCAGGCCGGTGTGCTGAACCTGCTGCGCGATCTGCAGAACGAGCGCGGCCTGTCGTACCTGTTCGTCTCCCACGACCTGTCGGTGGTTCGCAATCTCGCGCACGATATCGCCGTCATGTACCAGGGCAAGATCGTCGAATACGGCCCGGCCGAGCAGATCTTCGACGAACCCCGGCATACGTATACGAAATCGCTGATCGAGGCGGTGCCGGTACCGGTCGTCGACCGTGGTAGGGGTTCGGTGGCGAACCCCACCAGCAGGAAGGAAGTCTCATGAGGATTCGATCCGTCGGTCTCCGCCTCGCGGTGCCGGTCACCGCGATCGGCTTACTGCTGAGCGGGTGCAGCGCGAACAGCACCGAGGCCGGTGATGTGACCATCACCGGCACCAACCAGATCAACCCGCGCGACCCGAGCGAACTGCGCGACGGCGGGAACCTGCGGCTGACGATCTCGGCACTGCCGCAAACCTTCAATCCCCTGCATGTGGACTCCGACTCCGACGCCTCCGAAGTGGTGTCCTGGACCATGCCCAGCCCGTTCACCTCCGATGCCAAGGGTGAGCTTTCCGTCGACACCAAGTTCTTCACCAGTGTCGAGATGACCAGCACCAACCCGCAGGTCATCACCTACACCATCAACCCCGAGGCGGTCTGGTCCGACGGCACCCCGATCACCTGGGAAGACCTGGCCTCACAGGCGCACGCCCAGAGTGGGAAGGACCCCAACTACCTCGTCGCCGCCACCTCGGGCTTCGATCGGGTGGAAAAAGTGGAACGCGGCGCCGACGACCGGCAAGCCGTGGTCACTTTCGACAAGCACTACGCGGAATGGAAGGGCCTGTTCGGAATCCTGCTGCCGAAAGCCGCCACCGCGACCCCGCAGGCATTCAACGACTTCTACCGCAACGGGATGCCACTCAGCGCGGGCCCGTTCATGGTGACCAACATCGACCGGGCGCAGAACCGCATCACCCTCGGCCGGAACCCGAAATGGTGGGGTGACACACCCAAACTCGATACCGTCACCTACAGCGTGCTCGATATCCCGGCCCGGATCGCGGCCGTACAGAACAACGAACTCGATTCCACGGATATCTCCGGTATCGCGGAGGTGACCACCGCCCGCAACACCCCCGGCATCCAGGTTCTGCGTACGCCGCTGCCCCGGTTCTCGCATTTCACCTTCAACGGCGCACCCGGTTCGATTCTCGAAGATCCCGCGTTGCGGCGCGCGATCGCGAAGGGGATCGACCGCCAGGCCATCGCCTCGGCGACCCAGCTCGGTGTTGTGAGCGATCCCAAACCGCTGAACAACCACATCTACATGCAGGGCCAAGAGGGCTATCAGGACAACGCCGGAGTTATCGCGTACAACCCCGAACAGGCCGCCCGGGAGCTCGATGCCCTCGGCTGGAAGCTCAACGGCACGGTGCGTGAGAAGGACGGCCGCAAACTGGTGATCCGCGATGTCATGTACCAGCAGGATCTGTGGGTGCAGACCGCCAAGATCGCCCAGCAGAATCTGGCGGCGATCGGCGTCGAGCTGAAGATCGAGACCTATCCAGGCCAAGGGCTTTTCACCGATATCATCGACCCCGGCAACTTCGATATCGCCCAGTTCACCTGGGTCGGCAGCATCCTGCCGCTCAGCGCGTTGCCGCAGATCTACGCTTACAACCCCGAGGTGCCGCTGTCGAACAAGGGCAAGATCGGCTCCCCGGAGCTCAATGCCCTGATCGAGGAAACCATCTCCGAACTGGATCCGAAGAAGGCGATCGAACTCGCCAACCAGGCCGACCGGATGATCTTCGAGGAAGTGCATTCGCTGCCGATCACCCAGTCGCCCGGTACGGTCGCCCAGCGCAACGAGGTCGCCAACTGGGGTGCGTTCGGTCTGGGGTCCCCCGACTACACCAAGGTCGGCTTCCTGAAGTGAATCGTGGATCGGGCCATCCCCTGGTCTATCCGCTGTCCGTAACGATCGGCGCCTTCGCGGTTCTCACCGCGTGGGCGCCGTTCGCCGATTCAGACCAGCTCAGCGCGCTGGCCGTCGTCGGACTCGGGATAGCCGGGTATACCGGGTACCGGCTGGCGGTCGCGTTCGGCGGCGTCCGGCACGGCGCGGGAACGGACGGGACAGCGGCGGTGCGGCGGGTCCGGCAGGAGTTCCGGCTGCAGAGCAGGTCCTGGCTGGAGCTCCGGGTCCGCGAACGGGTCTGCTGGGTACCTGTCTATTTCACGCCGGAATTGGTCGGGTTCACCGGTGGCACGGCCGAGTTGGACGGTTCACGCATCGTCCTGCACGGATCGGCTCCGGATCGAGCCCCGGACGAACGGGCCGGCGATATCCGCAGCAGCCCCGCGAGCGTGCCATCGATTCGAGTCCTCCCGGCAGGCCGGGTTCGGCTACGCGAACCGCACGGGCGCCTGCTCGACAACCCGTCACGCCCGGACCCCTCCGCCCCGGAACGCGCACATTCGGCCGCGCGAATTCTGCGCAGGCTGCTGCTGGACGCGCAATCCGTGGTCGCCGCCCCACTGATCGGACTGATGTGGGTGTATGTCGCCGGGGGCGGGCTGCCCGCCTTCACCGGTGCCACGTGTGTGGCGGCCGCGGCAGCAATCTGGCTGTCCGCGATCCGCGGGTCCGATCCGACCTGACGACCCGCTGCATCTGTGCTGCCGCTGGCTCCGGACGCGATGGGAAGGAACCGAACGAGAACCGGAAGCGTCTGATACCAACGACATAGTCAGCGGTCCGTGAATGGCGTTCGGGGGGGAATGTGGCGACCGAATCCACGACGACAAACTCTTCCGGTCAGATCTTCACCGCGATCTGGGCCGGACAGCTGCTATCCCTGGCCGGCTCGGCCGCCGCGTCCTTCGCCTTGGCGCTGACCGTGTACTCGGCGACGAACAGCGCGCTCGCCTTGGCATCGATCACCGCGGCCGCGGCGATCGGCACGATCTATCTGGCTCCGTTGGCGGGCGCTGTCTCCGATCGGTTCCGCAGGCGGCAGATGCTACTGCTCACCAACCTGGCCGCCGCAGCCGTCGCGGGACTGCTGGCCCTGGTCGCCGGTTGGGAATCACCTTCGCTCGCTCGCCTGGTGGTGATAGTCGGGCTGGTATTCGTCTCCGGGGTCCTCAACGCACTGCTGTGGGTGACCATGGCGGCCTCCGTGCGCCTACTGCGTCCGGAAGCCGACCTCACCCGGGTCAACGGGGCAACGGCGCTGGTCGAAAGCGTTCCTACCGTCGCCGGCCCGCTACTGGGCGCGGCCGTGTACACGGCGGGGTCGCCGGCGGCGGTCTTCCTCGCCGACGCGGCGACATTTCTCGTACAGGCGGTGATCCTCGCCGCGGTGCGCTGGTATGACGAACCCATCGTCGCCAGACGCGCACTCCGCCCCTTCGCCGGTGCCCGCGCGGGTCTGACACTGATCCTGCGCGACCCCGCCCTGCGATACCTGCAGCTGTCATTCGCCGGTTTCAACTTCTGCAACGGCCTGGGGGTCTCCGTAGCGATCGCGTTCGTGCTGTCTGCTTCGGCACCTGCGCAAACGTCCTGGAACCTCGCCCTCTACAACACCGGCGGCGCCATCGGGTTGGTGCTCGGTGCGCTGGCCGTCATCGCCATCGGATCCCGCTGTGATCGCCGCCTGCTGATCTGCGCGGCGATAGTCGCCGGCGCGCTCGCGGGCCGGCTGGGTCTGGCCCTGACAACGATCCCCCTGCTGTGGCTGCTGTGCGCACTCTTGCGCAATACGACAGTGCAACTGATGAATGCTTCGCTGACCGCGATCTGGCAGGAACGCATCCCCCGCGAATCGCAAGCGACCGTCTTCGGTGCCCGCCGGCTCCTCGGCCAGGGCCCCTACCCGATCGCCGTACTCCTCGGCGGCCTGTTCGCCGACCACGTATCCACCCGCGCAGCAGGCCCCGGGCACGGCGCCGCAATCGTGCTACTCCTCACTGCCGGCGCCGAAATCGCGCTCGCCATCGGATTATGGGCGACGCCCGCCCTCCGCAGACTCGCCCCGGCCTCCTGAACCCGACCGTCGCCGCCGACGACCTATACCGCACGCGAGTTCGACTACCCGCGGCGACTCGGTATCCGCCGATACTTCGACGCCGCGCGGACCAGGCCGGCGGATCAGTGGGGAATGGAGTCGATGATCGCGCGGGCGCCCTGACGGAGTAGATCGGAACCGACGAAAAAGCCCAGGGCCTGAGGATCTTCGGGAACACCCCAGTGGTGGGCGTCCAGCCATTGGGTGCCGTCCAGGTTGAACACCTTGCCGTGCAACGAAAGCCGGCCGGTGGGCTCGGTGACACAGACCCCGGCGATCGGCGAATTGCAGTGGCCCTGCAGGGCGTGCAGCATCGCGCGTTCGGCGTCGGCGACGCGGCGGGTTTCGGCGTGGTCGAGCCGGCCCGCGAGTTCACGAACCTCGTCGTCTTCGGCCCGGCAGGCGAGCGTGAGCACCCCGGCTCCGATCGGCGGGCACATGATGTCGACCGGCAGAATCTCGGTGATCCGGTCCTCGTGGCCGATCCGGTACATGCCGGCGACCGCGGCGATCAGCACATCGCAGTAACCGTCCTCGAGCCGCATCAGCCGGGTGTTCATATTCCCGCGCAGCGGTTTGGTCTGCAGATGCGGGTAATGCAACCGCAGCTGCGCGGCCCGGCGCACCGAACTGGTGCCGACCACGGTTCCCGCAGGCTGTTCCGCCAGGGGCCGGCCGTCCTTGGTGATGATCGCGTCGCGCACATCGTCGCGCTTCGGGAAACCGGCGAACGCGATACCTTCCGGAATCGGGATATCACCCGGAATATCCTTCAGGCAGTGCACGGCGAGATCGGCCTGATCGGCCAGCAGCGCATCGTCGATCTCCTTGACGAAAGCCCCCTTACCGCCGAGCTGCGCCAGATCCCCCATCCACCGGTCACCGGCGGAGGTCACCTTCACCAGTTCGGTCTCCACCCCGAACCCGGCCAAACCGGCGGCGACCTGCTCGGCTTGGGCAACTGCCATCGGACTGGCCCGGGTCGCGACCCGGATAATGCGCGCGGCCATGGGGCGACTCTACCGCCGCCGGAAATCACGGCAACCGGCCGTCCTGCGATAGCCGACCGCACCCGTCAACGGTACTGCCGGACTCGAAGGGTATGGCCCGAGTCCCGTCCCGGCCGTGGAACGGCGCGTGCTGGTAGTCGGTCGGCTGGATCTCACGGCCGGCAGCCGGCGATATGGAGCCGATCGGCCGGCCGCACGGCTTCGGTGATACTCACGCGCAGCTCGGCCTCGGCACCTTCTCTCAGCGCCGAACGGATTCGAGAAAGGCATCCCAGGCCATCGACTCGACCACCAGGGCCGGGCCGGCGGGATTCTTGGAGTCACGCACACCGACCAGCTGCCCACTCAGGTGGGCGACTTCCACACAGTTCTTGTCCGCGCCGCTGTAGCTGCTCTTGAACCAGCCTGCCTCGGATAGATCGCTGATCACGGTGCATACTCCTTTGCCACGCGCCTCAACATATCTCTGCTCTGAACCGGATCCAGCGCCGCGTCGAGGAGGGTCTGATAGGCCTCAGCATAGCGCCGGACCGTGGCTTCCTTCTCCAGATATAGGTCGCCGGTGAAGCATTCGACGTACACGACCGTCGGATCAGGATCGCGGCGCGTACTAGTGCCACCTGGGTCGAGGATGACAAACGGACCGATCGCGACCCCGAGGGGAAACCCCGCCGAGAACGGGAGTACGCGGATGTCGATATTGGGCCGGGTACTCAGGTCGGCGAGGTATCTGAGCTGGCCCGACATGGTCTTCGTACCACCCACGACCGCGCGCAAGGCGGCTTCGCGGAGAACAATACGAAGTTCTACCGGCCGGGCTTTGCGAGTTACCTTTACCTGACGCTCGATTCGCAGCCGGACCCGGCGCTCGACCTCACCAGGTTCTTCATCGGGATAACCCGTCTGCATCAGAGCGCGGACGTATGTTGGAATCTGCACGATTCCCGGCACGATCTCCGGCTCATAGGTCGTGAGCCGCCGGGCACTCGACTCCAAGTCGACGAACACGTCGAAATGTTCCGGAATGAGGTCGCCGTACTCATGCCACCAAGTCTTGCCACTCGCCTGTAGCGCGAGCCCTTTGAGAACCTCGGTGAACTCATCGCTGAACTCGTAGATCCGGCACAAGGCCACCACATCGGCCAGCCGGATCCGATCGGTCTTACCGACCTCCATCCGCTGGACGGTGCTGATACTCCACTCCATCAACGCGCCGACATCGGCCAGCGTCAAACCCAATGCCTCCCGCCCGTTACGCAGATGCCTTCCGAGCTGCCGCCGGGGAAGGGTCGATCCACCGCACTCGGTCATTCGGTCGCTCCGTTCGCAGGGGACCAGCCGTGCGCACCCTCGAACCGCCCCGCAGCCCAGGATGAAAAACACGCTGGTGATTCGGATGATTTCTCGATACCGCCTGGCCCAGCACCGTTCTCTGATGCTGTTCTGGGCGTACGCCCGGTCAAGAGAAGCCGACCCGAACCCCTGTGCTTCCCCATCCCAGCGCCCTTGCTCTCCGCCGGGGCCGGGCACACCAAGACAATACCCCCTAATTCTGCCAGAGGTGTTGCGATAGAGCCATTTTCGCCGCTTTCACTACCACACTCGCTTCCACATGGCCGGGCGGTTTGCGCTACCGGTTGCGAACGGCCTGCGGCGTGCGTGTTGGGTGAGTCATAACATCAGGAAACATTGCATAAGAGCCGCACACCCATACGAACCGGTGATACCAGCCGATACCCCAGATCATTGCCGGTGGAATTCGTGCACGACCTCGATCTGCCCGACGATATGAGCGTTGAACTCCGCCAACTCCTCGGCCGGAACCCATAATTCCAAAATCGTTCGTCCGCCGGCCTGCTGGACCGGATACCGCGACAGGAAGTCCGACTCGACTTCGAATCGCGTGACGTAGCCCGCGCCGTCGTGTTCGACGTTCCAATCCCGGGCGATCCTGATCGCGTAATCCTCGTTGAGCACCGGGTAGAAGATCGGCTGCTCCGGCAACCGCGGCGGCCAAGCCCGCCAGCCCAGTGCGCGAACGAGTTCGAGCTCCTTCGGGCCGGTGGGGCGCCACAGGGTTGTCGTCGCGATATCACCGGTCATGACTTCGGACCGCCTTCCGGTGTCAGCCCGCCGGGATGACGGGCCGGAACAGGCGAACAGTATCGGACACAGCATGCCCGGCCAACCGGATTACCGGCGAGGTCACCACCGCCGCAACAGTCGGCCGCACCACGGCACTCGCCACAGAGCCGACCGGCTACCGCTGGTCAGCTGTCGGCCGGTTCGGTGAGCTTCCGAGCGGAGTTCGTGGCCATTCGAATGGTGTGCCCTACGCGAGGCCGAATGCGCGAGTCGCCGTGTCCGATCGTTATACCGCCGGCATCCTCGCCGCCGAGGCACTGGCCTGGCTGGCCGTACCAGTGCCACTGGTCGGCGTGCTCACCGGGTTCGTCGTCTTCACCGCCACACCACTATGGATCGGGCTCACCAAACGCGCCAACCCCACCAGCACCCGCGGCCTGTTCGTCCCGATCACCTCGATCTGGTGCGGCACCGTCCTCGTCTTCATCACCACCAAACCGCATGTGGTGCATTGGACACGCCCCAGGGCGCAAGGTGAAGCACTGCCGCAAAGAAAAGCATGGAAACGATAGAACAGGAGGCCCGAGTGGACGGCGACGAACGTCAAGTGTGGGAGCTCTCGGTGGAGCTCGGTCCGCCCGAGGCCACGGGGCCGGGCGCGCTCGACGGCGAGGGCATCCACCCGGTGGCGCTGCTCCTCGAGGAAAGCGTCCAGCGCATCCGCGGCGCGAACCGGATCCCGTGTTTCACCGCGTTCGGTCAGGTCACTGCTCTCAACGAGTTCGCTCAGCGTGCGTGGGGAGAGGCATACAACCAGGAAGATGTCCCGGTCGAATGTCGCCTCGCTGTCTACGTGACCGACGAAGAACTGGACGACCTCACGAAGGCGATCGTTGAGGATCTCGGCCTCTCCAGAGACGGATTCTCGACAGCTGCCAACCGAAAGGTCATCGTCGGACTGCACCCGATCTCGCTGGAAGACCCGGAGAACAGCTTCTACCACCACCTCGTCAACCAGTACGAAAGCAGATAAGCGCAGCTGACGGCTTCCGCCGCGGCAAAAGCTGCCCAGCCTGTGCTTACATCAGGCAAGCCCCGCCCCGGTCTGCCTCGCCAATATGGCGGGGCAGACCTTTGTCTATGGCCACCTCTCGACCGGAACCCCTGTTTGCGGGGCTTATCGACCTGGGTAACAGGCACTGTGGGCTTCGAGGCCGGTCGGCGTGGTTCTACTCTTTGATCTTCTCGATCGGATACCTGGCGATGGAGAAAACGATGATCGAGTAGACCGCGATGCCGATCAAGACCGGCAGCGGTATACGGCGTTCGGGGTCGAGGGCGATGCAGATTCCGTAGACGATGGGCGGTAAGCAGAGGATCGCCGCTGCGGTTTCCCAATACGCGACGAGATTATTTGCCCTTTTTCGGCGTTCGGGATTTGTCAATGTGGTGTCTGGTATCTCATCGCCGTACCCCTCGCTGTGACTGGTCGCAACTCCTCGGTACCCCTTGGCGGCCGAGTACATGCAAAAGAGCGAAACGACTGCAAAAATAAGAGCAACGATAAAAGCTTGCACTAAGACCCCTGACCCTTCGTTATCGGATGGCTCCTCCGCACGCAGAGAGCCGCGTCGTTGACCGTCACTGCTGACCCCCGCAGGTTGCCGGCGATGCCCTGCACCGCCGGTACATCCATCAACATCTCAGCCTCCCCAAGGTTTGGTTACAGGCTTTGACGGCATCTCGGCGTCATCGGTTCCCCTTTCCCGGAATTTTTTTCGCGCTGGCTGGTACCGCCGCTGGTGTCCGGAACCACGCTGATCAACGCCGTGAAAGACGTGGACTCGAATATGGAGCACCTACTGGGTACATGTCGTTCTACCGCCGCGACCGCCTACGCCGGCGGCTGGGACGAAGCACGAACCGGTGCACTAGAAGTGCTTGAAGCCCGCGGCGACATGGCCGAGCTACTCGGGTGAACGGGCTGGACTTCGAGGGCACCGACTCTGATCTGTCCGGCACGGTAGCTGCCGCCGCGGCGGCAGCCGCGCCCAGTTCACTACGGCTCTGAGGAATACGCGTTGAGCGACGAGGGATATGCGGTCGACCTGACCGAACTGGAGGCGGCTGCCACCCGGTTGGGCAATCTGATCGGGTTTGTGGAGGACTCCCTACAGCAGATCGACGGCCGCGACGCGACGCTGCGTGCGGGCTGGTTCGGGGTGATGCCGCCACCGCCTACGACACCGCCCACACCGAATTGGTCGCCGGTGTGCAAAGCCCGGGGTGAGGCCCGGGGGCGTGCCGAGGCCCTGATCGAGCTGCTGACCCTGAAGTTCGGCCCGCTTCCGGCCGATATCGTGGCCCGAGTGCGGTCGGCGGATGTCTCGGAATTCCGGACATGGACGGCCCAGGCCCTGGCCGCGGCATCGCTGAACGAGATGTTCGCCTGACCGGACGACCCGGTTCCTATCCCTAAGGACTGCACAACCCGCCGTGAATAGGTGCTGAGAGCTCAGGGGCTCAGGTAGTAGTGCAGATACGCCGCGCGACCATCCGGGAATGCCCAGCTTCCCGGACCGCTGTGCACCCGCTTCCACCCTGCCCGTTCGTACAACGAAATTGCGGCGACCCCACCCGCTTCCACATCGAGCACTGCGCGACGACCCCGAAGTCCGGACATCTCCACAGCTGCGTCGAGCAGGCGGCTGCCGGCGCCGGATCGTCGATGTGACGGCACGACGAACAGGCGCACGACAGATATCGGCTCGGCGTCGTGAACAGCGGCACGAACGGGCGCGGGAAGCACACTTTCACCGATACCGACCTGCCCGATGACGACGCCACCGGCCTCCGCAACGCGCGCGTCGACGAGTTTGGGTGGGGACAGCCAACCGGCAGCATTCTCCGGCCACACCGCTGGGTAGCCATCGGCATCATGCACCTGGCGAAGCGCCGCCACGCAGGACGGTAGGTCGCGGCCGGTTCTGGGCCGGATATCAACCGCAGTCGTCACGGCAATCGAGCCGATCGCGCCTTCTCTTCCCGGCTAGTTCGCCGGTTCGGCGAGTTTGCGGGAGCGCAGTTCGTGACCCTTCGAGGTTTTGCAGCGGCCGGATTCCAGGTCCCATTGCCAGCCGTGCAGGTTGCAGGTGAGGGTGGTGCCGTCCACCACACCGAATTTCGACAGGTCCGCCTTGAGGTGGGGGCAGCGGCGCTGGATCTCCCAGTCGGCCACTTCCACCGAGGCCGAATCGTCGTGCGCCTCGGAGAACCAGCCGTCGGCGTAGGCGATACGTTCATCGGTGAGGCATTTGAAAAACGTGTACAGGTACTCGTTGTAGCCGCCGATCCGCCACGCCTGGAAGCGGGTGGACAGGAAAACCGTGTTCACCCAGTCCGGTTCCTGGTCGCGCAATACGGTGCGGACGAGTTCGGGGGCGATCCGGAAACCGTAGCGGTATTTGCCCTCGCCCTCCCGTGGGGCGCGGACCTGACGGTTCGGAAAGTCCAGGACGACGGTTTCGTCACCCATCACCAAGCCGACCGGGTAGCCGATACCGTCGCAGATCAGATCGCTCTGCGCCATGATCGGCTCGAAGAGTTCGCGCAGCGGTTCGAGCAGCGGTTCGCCTCCGGCGGGTGCCCAGCTCTTCTTCTCGGCGACCAGCACCGGCGCCATCCGCTGGGCCATCTTCTCGATGTAGGCGGCCTTATCGCTCCAGATGGTGTCCGGATCGTAGGGATGACTGAGTTCGAGCTCGGTGCCGCGCAGATCGACAGTCGACCCGGGCACCATCAGCAGACCGCGATCGTGGCCGTGCTCACGCATCTGCTCCAGGAAGACCATCTGGTCGGGGAAGATATTTCCCTCGTCGCCGTGATCGTCGTTGAGATAGCGCAGTTCGTCGTCCAGGAAAACCGGCGGCCCGGCCGAGGGAACCACCCAGGTCGCGCCCACCTGCTCGATATAGCTGCGGGCCCGGTCCATTCCGCGCTGCCGCTTCTGCTTACCGAAATTCGATTTCGTCCGGGCGGGGATGTCGTAGACCATCGGATACCAGATGGCGCCGGAGTACTGCAGCAGATGGATATCGATCTTGCCGAACGCCTCGTGCAGCACATCCATATCGACCGGGCGCGCGTCGTTCATATTGAAACAGGTGGTTTCGCGGTCGGAGACGATGAGCCCGGAATCCCCGATCGGGCCGTCCGCGGGAGCGCGCAGCGCGACGATCATGATGTCCAGTTCGGCGGTGGGGTCACCACCGCCGGCGCCCATGGCACCGGTCACCGTGTGCTTGACCGAATCCTCGGTTTCGAAGAATTTGTGGAAGCCGAGTTTCTCCAGCTCACGACGCAGATCCGGAACCGGGTAGTCGGGCAGCAGGACGGTGGCGTCCTTGTTGACGTACTCGCGCAGATGCGCGGCGTCGAAATGGTCGCGGTGCAAATGGGAAACGTAGAGGAAGTCACAGTTCCCGAGTTCGTCCCAATCGAGCTGGGTGTTGTCCGGGAAAGGGAACCAGGAACCGAAGTACGCGGGGTTCACCCAGGGATCGCATAGGATCGACCCGGCCGCGGTCCGGATATGAAATCCCGCATGTCCGACACTGGTGATCTGCACGTGCTCGCTCCTCTTGACCGATTGCAGGCTTCCAGGGTAGTGGCTCAGGACGAGATTTCCCCGATGCAGTAGCCGTTGTCACCCTCGGCGAGCACAAATGTCCGATTCTGGGTGACGCCGGATCCATTTGTCACCGGCACCGCCACCGACATATATCCCGCGGTCAGCTGCTGGGAACTGATCTGCTGGTCGGTGTAGCCGGTGATGCCGGTGAGCGCGCCGGGATCGTTGGCCAGCGGTGCCGGCACCGGCGCGCCGCTCCCCTCCGGATCCCAGGTGGCGGGTATCGCCGCGCAGACCAAGGGATATTCGGATTCCTGATCGTCAGGATGAATCGGCCGGCCGACGGACCGGGCGAGGTAGCGGCGCACGGTGTGCCGGGCGTCGGCCGCGTCGTGGGTGGGTTCGACGGTCGCGGGGAACACCCGGCCGCACGCGTATCCGGACGTCACCCTCTCCTGTTCGGCGGTGACACTGGTCACTCCGTCTGTCCAGGTGAGCGTTCCGTCGACGGCCGTGCCCGGCCGCGCCAGGGCATTGAGCACCGCATCGGGGTCGGCGTACATGGTCTGCACGGTCAGCGGCGGGACGGTCCAGCAGGCCTGCTGCAGGGTCGCGAGATCGCCGGCTCGCAGGTCTGCGGCGAACCGTCGCAACGCGGGTGCCGCCTCCGGAACCCCGGGTACCTCGCCGACCTGCGGCGCGTCCACAGGCACCGGCGGCAGCGGGGGTTCCGCCGCCACGGTTGTGGCGGTTGTTTCCGGCGCGCCGGCCTCCCCGGAATCGGCCGCGACGGTGCCGGGGTCGTCGACCGGAATACCGGATACCGAATCGCAGCCGGTGGCCAGCATCAGTCCGGCGGCGGCCAGCCCGATCGCCGCCGACCGGCCCCGGCGGCGGCGCGGCACGGCCACGGCAGCGGCGTGGATATCGGCTCCACGACGCGGTGCGGCTGCGCGGCCGGTACGGCGCGACGGTTCGGGGCGGGCGCGTTCCACTTCGACGATCACCTTTCCTGCGGTACATACCGGTTCGAACCGGGCCCGGCGACGGGAATTCGCGGGCCGGACGCTGCCGATCATGATGGCAGCGACTACGCTAGCGGACTTGTGGATCCCGTCTACCGGACTGTCATCGGGCTGGCCCGGACCGTCTTCTTCCTCGAGGGCCTGAAATTCACCGTCACCGGCGACGAGAACATCCCCGCCGAAGGCGGTGCCGTCATCGCGGTCAATCACACCGGGTACATGGATTTCACGTATGCGGGGCTGCCGGTGCGCACGCCCAAACGCTATATCCGGTTCATGGCCAAACACGAGGTCTTCGAGAACAAGATCTCCGGCCCGATCATGCGGGCGCTCAAGCATATTCCGGTCGACCGCACCGCGGGCGCCGACTCCTACAAAGCGGCCGTGGAATATCTGCGGCGCGGCGAACTCGTCGGCGTCTATCCCGAGGCCACCATCAGCCGCAGTTTCGAGATCAAAGAGCTGAAATCGGGGGCGGCCCGGATGGCGATCGAGGCCGAGGTACCGATCATCCCGATCGTTATCTGGGGTGCGCAGCGCGTATGGACCAAAGGCCATCCGAAGCGGCTCGGCCGCACCAATACCCCGATCTCCATCGCTGTCGGTGAACCGATCCGGCCCTACGAGCCCGCGGCCGAACTCACCGCAGAACTGCGCTCCACCATGCAGCGGTTACTGCACGGGCTGCAGGAGAACTACCACCACGAACCCGGCGCCTACTGGGTTCCCGCCCGCCTCGGCGGTAGTGCCCCTACCCTGGAAGAGGCCGATGCGATGGACGCCGCCGAGGCCGCCGAGCGAGCCGCCCGGAAACAGGCGGGCGAGTAGCGGCCGTCGCACGGTACGGGGCGCGGAGGCATCCGCGGTAGTGAGCAGGAGTCGAGATGGCGCGGGAGCCGGTTTTCGATATTCTCGCCGGGCTGGTGCACACGGTGTTCTTCGCCCAGGGCCTGCGGGTGGATATCCGCGGCCAGGAGCATATTCCGCGCACCGGCGGTGCCGTTCTCGCGGTGAACCACACGTCCTACCTGGATTTCATGGAGGTCGGGTTGGTGGGCCGCCGATCGGGCCGCAATGTGCGGTACATGATGAAGGCCGAACTCGAACACGGTGTCGTCGGCTTCCTGATGAAACACTGCAAGGCGATCGGCGTGGACCGCACCGCGGGCGCGGAATCGTTCGGCCGCGCGGTGCAGGCGCTGCGCGACGGTGAACTGGTCGTGGTCTACCCGGAGGCAACCATCAGCCGCAGTTTCGAGCTGAAGGAATTCAAATCGGGTGCGGCCCGGATGGCGCTGGAATCGGGTGCGCCGATCATCCCGCTGGTCATCTGGGGCGCGCAGCGTATCTGGTCCAAGGGTTTCCCGAGGAAGCTCGGCCGGCACAAATTCCCGATCCATATCCGCATCGGTGCGCCGCTGAGCGCCACCGGCACCCCCGACGAGATCACCGCCGCCCTGCGTACCCGGATGAGCGAGCTGCTCGCCGCTGCCCAGGAGGGGTATCCGATGCCTGCCGGCGAGCCCTGGGTTCCCGCCCGCCTGGGTGGCGGCGCCCCTACCCTCGAACAGGCCGCCGCATTGGAGGCCGAGGAGTACGCGCGCCGCCACACACCGCGACCCTAGGAGCGGATCCGGCGGTGGCGTCCGGCGACGGCGCCCAGGTGATACGCGCTGTTCTTCGGCGTCCGTCGTTGCGTCTCCCGGTCGACAGCGATCAATCCGAACCTGGGCGTATATCCCAGCATCCATTCGAAATTGTCCAGGGCGGACCAGTAGAAGTAGCCGCGGATATCGACGCCGTCGGCCAGCGCGCGTCCGACACCGTCCAGAGCGGTTTCGATGAACGCGACGCGGCGATCGTCATCGGCGGTGGCGATCCCGTTCTCGGTGACGAACAGCGGCAGACCCGCTGTGGCCGCGCGCCGGAGTACCGGTTCCAGCGCCTGCGGGTAGTACTCGTAGCCCGCCTGGGTGAGTTCGGCATCGGCGGGCTGCGGCAGTATCCCTTCGGTGCCGATGCGGGCCCGGCAGTAGTTCTGCACGCCCAGGAAATCGTCGCCTTGTAGTGCGGGCAGGTACTCCTCGAACTGCTCGGCCCACATCCGGTCGGCGATCTCCGTGGCGCCGGGCAGGGGCTGGAAATCCTGCAGCGACAGAGTGATTCCGACCTGGCTGGCGGGGCTGACCGCGCGGATCGCCTCGCGCGCTGCCATATGGGCCTGTTTCACCACGGCGATCCCGGCATCGCTGAAGGTGAACAGGAAAGGGTTGAGTTTGTCCGGGGTCGTGGCCAGGGCCTCGGCCGCGGGCCGCCGCCAGTCCTGGCCGCCGAGGTCGATCCCGACCGGGGCCCCGTCTCCCGATATGCCCAGCATGCCGCGCAGCAGCGGGCCTATATTGGCCTCGTTGATCGTGCACACGTAGGGCACCGAATCGCCGAGTTCGGCCAGCACCGCGCGGCAGTAGGCGGCGAATCGTTCGGGGGTGCCCGCGTACTCCCAGCCGCCGTACCGCATCAGCCAGCGTGGGCTCGTGAAGTGGTGCAGCGTCACCATGGGCGTGAGACCGAACTCATGGCAGGCAGCCAGTACATCGCGGTAGTGCGCGATCGCGGCGCGGGAGAAGACGCCGTCCTCGGGCTCGACCCGGGCCCATTCGATCGAGAACCGGTAGGCGGTGAAGCCGAGGCCGGCGAGCAGGGCGAGATCGTCACGAAAGAGCCGGTAGTGATCGCAGGCGTCTCCGCTGGGCTCGGCGAACAGCGAGCCCGGCGCATGCTCCATGGCCCAGAAGTCGCTGGCGGTATTGCCGCCTTCGACCTGGTGAGCGGCGGTCGCCGTGCCCCAGAGGAAGGTGTCCGGGAAGGTCATGAAAACTGAGTGAACACTAGAATTCGATGGGGGTCAAGGACTCGGTCGTAGAGTGCAGCCATGACGACCAGCACCCGCGGCAAGGCGCGCGGGCCGTATGCCAAGACGGCCGAGCGCCGTCGTGACATCGGTCGCGCCGTCCTGGACCTCGTCCGCGAGAAAGGTCACGGAGCCGTCACCACCGCCGAGGTCGCGGAGCGGGCCGGCGCCCGCGAGGCAACCGTGCTGTACCACTTCCCGTCCAAGGACCACCTGCTGGTGGCGGCCCTGGCGCAGGCCGACGAACAGGCCGTCGAGCCCTACCGGGTCGCGGGCGAACCCGACGATCTCCTGGAAGCGCTCCGGAACTTCGCCCACATCGGCCCGCAGCGCGAGAACGAACTCCGGCTCTACGCGGCACTGGCGGGGCATGCCACGACCCCGGGGCATCCCGCACAGGAGTACTTCGCCCGGCACTATTCGTCCGCGATTGCGTATTTCGCCGGAATCGTGTCGCGCCGGCAGGCCGCCGGACTCGCAGACCCCGCGCTCGACCCCGCGGAAGTGGCCCGTCAACTCGTCGCGACCTGGGACGGCCTGCAGGCGCAATGGCTGGCGGACCGTTCGTTCGATATCGGCGACCTCCTGGTTTCCGCGTTCCGCCGGCTGAGCGGCCGGGACCGGATGGAAGACCGCGACAGCGGTCGCCCGCATCGGCCATAGGCAGCACGCCGACTTCCCCACTCGGGCGGCTCCCGCCACCCGATGAGCCCGGCTCCACCTGGTGAGCCCACCTCGATCCAGGACGTGCGATCGGCGACCCCGCCGATGAAACCGCTCGCGGAACTCCGCGTCTACAGCGCTACCCTCAACACTCTTGACTTAATACCCTAGGGGGGTATGGTAGCGATCAGGGCGGCCCGGACCGCCCGGAGACCATTGGATGGAGCATCGAAATGAGTACGTCGACGAAGTTCGCCGGATTCGCGCTCGGACTTGCCGCCCTGTTCGGTATCGCGCTGGGCGTCGGGGCCCTCGCCGGCTCTCCGGAAAGCGAACCGGAGACCCACGACACCGCCGCGCCGGAGACCGGCGCACCGGGCGGGCCGGGCGGGCTGACCGATAGCGCCGGCGGGTACACCCTGGTGCTGGACGAGCCGATCACCCGGGCCGCACCCACCGCCACGCTGCGCTTCCGCATCACGGACAGCGCGGGCCGGCCGGTAACCCGATACACCCCCAATCACGAGAAGGATCTGCACCTGATCGTCGTCCGCCGCGATCTGAGCGGGTACCAGCATCTACACCCCGCACTCGGCGCGGACGGCACCTGGAGCAGCCCGGTGAACCTCGGCCGGGGCGGTGACTACCGGGTCTTCGCGGACTTCGTCACCGCCGACGGGAACCCCTTCACACTCGGCACGGATCTGCGGGTGGCGGGCGAATACGCGCCCCGGGCGCTACCCGGCCCCGCCGCTACCGCGACCGTGGGCGACTACCGGGTCGAGCTGGGCGGAACGCTCGCCGCGGGCAGTTCCACCGACCTCGCCTTCACCGTCTCGCGCGACGGGAAACCGGTCACCGATCTGGAGCCCTACCTGGGGGCGTACGGTCATCTCGTGGCCCTGCGTGCCGCCGACCTCGGCTATCTCCACGTTCACCCGGCCGGCCACCCCGGCGACGGAACAACACCCGCGGGGCCGGGCGTTACCTTCGCGGTAGCAGCCCCCGGCGCCGGCGACTACCGCCTGTTCTTCGAGTTCCGGCACGCCGGGCGGGTCCACCGGGCCGAGTTCACCGCCGCGGTCGACACGGCCGCGCCCGGCCGGCCCGCCCCGAGCAGCCCGCAGCCGGCACCTGAACACACCGATAACGGCCACGGCCACTGAACCGGGTCACGGAGCGAATGATGACTACCCAGACACCACGCGATACGGCAACCGCCACCGGTACGACCGAACAGATCGAACTGGTGATCGGCGGGATGACCTGCGCCTCCTGCGCGAACCGGATCGAGAAGAAACTCAACCGGCTCGACGGGGTGAGCGCGTCGGTCAACTACGCGACCGAGAAGGCCCGGGTCCATTACCCGGAAAACCTCACCCCCGAGGATCTGGTCGCCGTGGTCGAACAGACCGGTTACACGGCCACCGTCCCGCAACCACCCGCCGAACAGCGGGCGGAATCGGAGCCCGCCGATCCGGCCGGCGCCCTGCGCACCCGCCTGCTGATTTCGCTGTTACTCACCGTCCCGGTGATCGCCATGGCGATGATCCCCGCACTACAGTTCACCAACTGGCAGTGGCTGTCGCTCACCCTCGCCGCGCCGGTGGTCGTCTGGGGTGCCTGGCCTTTCCACCGGGCGGCGTGGACGAATCTGCGGCACGCCACCGCGACCATGGACACCCTGGTCTCACTGGGCACCCTGGCCGCCTTCGGGTGGTCGCTGTACGCCCTGTTCTGGGGTACCGCGGGCACACCCGGGATGACCCATCCGTTCGAATTCACGATCGCGCGGATGGACGGTACCGGCAGCATCTACCTGGAAGCCGCCGCCGGTGTCACCACGTTCATCCTGGCCGGCCGGTATTTCGAGGCCAGGTCCAAGCGCCGGGCGGGCGCCGCGCTACGCGCTCTGCTGGAACTCGGCGCCAAAGAGGTGTCGGTACTGCGCGGCGGCCCGGACAACTGGACCGAAGAGCGGATACCGGTCGACCAGCTCGCGACCGGCGACCGTTTCGTGGTGCGTCCGGGCGAGAAGATCGCCACCGACGGCGTGATCGTGGACGGCTCCTCCGCCGTGGACGTCTCCATGCTGACCGGGGAATCCGTACCGGTGGAGGTCGGGCCGGACGATACGGTCGCCGGTGCGACCGTGAACGTCGGCGGCCGGATCACCGTGCGGGCCACCAAAGTCGGTTCCGATACCCAGCTCGCCCAGATGGCCCGGATGGTGGAGGACGCACAGTCGGGTAAGGCGCAGGCGCAACGCCTGGCCGACCGGATCTCGGGCGTGTTCGTCCCGATCGTGATCGCGCTGTCGGTCGCGACGCTCGGCTTCTGGCTCGGCACCGGAGGTTCGGTGGCGGCGGCGTTCACCGCGGCGGTGGCCGTGCTCATCATCGCGTGCCCGTGCGCGCTGGGCCTCGCGACTCCGACCGCCCTCATGGTCGGCACCGGGCGCGGCGCTCAGCTGGGCATCCTGATCAAGGGTCCCGAGGTGCTGGAGTCCACCCGCCGGGTGGACACCGTGGTGCTCGACAAGACCGGCACCGTGACCACCGGCAAGATGGCACTGCTCGAGGTGGTCGCCGCCGCCGGTGAGGACGCCGACGAGGTTCTGCGGCTCGCGGGGTCGCTCGAGGATTCCTCCGAACACCCCATCGCCAAGGCCATCGCCGACGGTGCGCGACAGCGGATCGGCTCCCTGCTGCCGGTCGAGAGTTTCCGCAACAACGCCGGGCTCGGCGTGGAGGGTGTTGTCGACGGGCACGCGGTGATCGTGGGTCGCACGGGGCTGCTCGCCGACTACGCACTGCACCCGGACGCCGACCTGCTCGCGGCCATGCGGGCGGCCGAATCCGACGGCAGGACAGCGGTCGCGATCGGCTGGGACGGCAAGGCCCGCGGCGTGCTCGTGGTCGCCGACACCGTGAAACCGACCTCCGCCGAAGCGGTTTCCCGGCTACGGGCGCTCGGCCTCACCCCGGTCATGCTCACCGGCGACAACGCCACCGCCGCGCGGGCGATCGCCCGGCAGGTCGGGATCGACGAGGTGTTCGCCGAGGTGCTGCCGCAGGACAAGGTCGCGGTGATCGAACGACTGCAACGGGAAGGCAAAACCGTCGCCATGGTCGGTGACGGCGTGAACGACGCCGCCGCCCTGGCCCGCGCCGACCTCGGCCTGGCCATCGGAACCGGCACCGATATCGCCATCGAGGCCGCGGATCTCACCCTGGTCCGCGGCGATCTGACCGCCGCCCCCGACGCCATCCGGCTGGCCCGCCGCACCCTCGGCACCATCAAGGGCAATCTGTTCTGGGCGTTCGGCTACAACGTCGCGATGATCCCGCTGGCGATGGCCGGCCTGCTCAATCCCATGCTGGCCGGCGCCGCGATGGCCTTCTCCTCGGTGTTCGTGGTGAGCAACAGCCTGCGCCTGCGCAAGTTCCGCCCCACACACTGAGCGAAGGCAGGGCTGGAGGTACCGGGTGGCCTCCAGCCCTCCTCGCTTTCGGCGGCGGCCGGACGGGGGGGGCCCCGACCCCCCCCCCGACCCCGCCCGGCGCCCCCCCCGCGAGATCCCCGCCCGCCAGCCCACCCACCGCCGCC
>NZ_JARWPM010000103.1 GCF_029869215.1 Nocardia carnea | reverse complement strand
CCCGCATGGAACGCGCCTGGTACTTCCTGATCCCCTCGATAGTCCCGGACGACAAGGTGTCGTACTTCCGCGAATTCGCCGCCCGCCGCCTGCGCCGCTACGTGCCGTAATGTTGGCGCCGACTTCGTCGGCGCGGGTTTTGGCCCCCTTGGCCGGGCCACAACCTCCAAGGGCCTCGCTGGACTCGGCACCGCCGCTGGGCGCGTCCGACCCGTATGCGGCCCTCCTCCGGAGGCAGGCATCGATGGTTCGGGGCCCGTCTCGTTCAGGAGCGACAGAGCGGGGCAGCGTTGCGGAGGAGCGGCGGAGTGAAGAACGAGACCAAGGGGGCCCCGAACCCGGGGGGGCGGGGGGGGGGGCGGAAATTAATAAAATGACAAGGAGGGGGGGGGGGGGGGTTATTTTTTGGTGGACCGGCGCGCCGCTGGGGGCCGCCAACATTACGGCACGTAGCGGCGCAGGCGGCGGGCGGCGAATTCGCGGAAGTACGACACCTTGTCGTCCGGGACTATCGAGGGGATCAGGAAGTACCAGGCGCGTTCCATGCGGGAGGCCATCTGGTCCATGGATTCGGTGCCGACCGCGACGATATGCATACCGGTGGTGAGCCCGTAGAGCAGCAGGCCGATGGTTTCCGGGTCGAGGTCGGGGAGCAGGTCGCCTTGGGTGATCGCCTTCTCGGCGAGCAGTTTGTACGTCTCACCCCAGGTTTTGGCGATGTTGTCGCCGTTGGCGCCGCGGTAGTCGCCGATCTGGTGGGTCAGTTTGAGCATCGCGCCGACCATCGGATCGTTCATCGACAGATCCGCCACCACGTAGGTGATGCCGATCGCCGCTTCCAGCGCGGGCACCCGGGAATCGAAGAATCCCTGGCAGGACGCCGTGAGCCGCTCTTGCCCCTGATCCACCACGGCGCGGGCCAGTTCCTCCTTGGACCCGAAATGGAAATACAAGGCGCCCTTGGTGACATTGGACTGCGCGATGATCTCGCTGAGGCTCGCATTGGCGTAGCCCAAGCGCAGAAAGACATCGGCAGCGCCGGCCAGAACCGAATCGCGGGTTATCTCCGCGCGCGCTTGCCTAGCCATCAGACCCGCCTGTCATCCCAATAACCAGCCATCCTGAAGTAGACCGACATTGTCGAAGTAGACCGACTTACCGCCCGAACAGCACCCAAAGGATGGGTGAACCGTACCATCCGTTCCGGGTACGGTTCTCGATTCGACGGCCCACCGGAGTTCGCGGGCAGTTCAACCGCGGTTATCCGAACTCTGCTGCCCGCCGGGCGAGTTCGCCGGGCGCGGCCCGGCGCCGGCGGGCCATTCCGAGCTGAGTTGCGGGTCGGCCTCGAGGTGGCTGAGCCCGTTCCAGCACAGATTCACCAGGTGTGCGGCGACCACTTCCTTGGAGGGGCTGCGCACGTCCAGCCACCAGGTCGCCGTGGTGGCCACCATCCCGACCAGCGCTTGGGCGTACAGCCCGGCCAGGCTGGTATCGAAACCACGGCGATCGAAATCACCGGCCAGCAGATGCGCGACCTGGTTCACCGCCTCGTTGAGCAGGCTCGAATACCGCCCGTCGGTCGAGGAGACCGGCTGGTCGCGGACCAGGATGCGGAAGCCGTCGGTGCGCTGCTCGATATAGGTGAGCAGTGCCAGCGCCACCTGTTCGAGCCGGACCCGCGATCGGTTGTTGGTGAGCGAGGAGGTGATCATGTCGAGCAACATCGACATCTCGCGGTCCACCACCACCGCGTACAACCCTTCTTTCCCACCGAAGTGTTCGTAGACGACGGGTTTGGAGACCTGGGCGCGTAACGCGATCTCCTCGATGGAGGTGGCGTCGTAGCCGCGTTCGGCGAACAGCGCCCGGCCGATCTCGATCAACTGCTGCCGCCGCTGGGTACCGGTCATCCGCTGCCGACCCTGCGTGACCTGATCGGCGGCCTCTTTCGGCACACCACCGGCCGGTGGCTCCCCCACCGTTCGCGGCTCTCCCGACGACACGTTCCCGCCTCCCTGGCTACCGAGGTCGCCGGTACAGCCGGATCTCCGACCAGCGACCAAAACCATCGAGATCACTGTCTCAGACCCGCTACGGACGCGCTCACGCGGGCATACCGCGGCTCCGCGGGCGCTGCCTCCGGGATCGGGCACCGCCAGACGAGCCGACCGGCCCCTCCGGCGTGTCTCGACACCCACGGTTCGACGAAAACCGGGGTGGCATGCGAGTATCGTTGCCGTGCCTGGGCACAGCGGGCGGGTTCACCGACAACCCACCGGTGTGACAGTCCGCCGTAGTGTAATGGCAGCACCTCTGATTTTGGTTCAGATAGTTCAGGTTCGAGTCCTGGCGGCGGAGCAGAACAGCCTATGAGCTGGTGGAATACCGCGTACCTGCCGTCGGGCTCCGCCCCCGAGTCCCGTCGAATGCCGTGACCGGCAGACGTTGTCGTCCGCGTCGCGGGTCGAGTGATCTCCCCGGACCCCGAGGTGGGAGGGAAAACATGCGCAGGGCACCGAACGCATGTCCGTTGATCGCCGCTGTCCTCGCCGCCACGGCTCTCGCCACCGGACAGGCATCAGCGCAGTCCGCCGTGGGGCCCGGCTCCTCGGGCTCCGGCTCGGGATCGGCACAGATCGCCGTGGGGCCGGGCACCTCGCTCGGCCTGTGCTCGGTGACGGCGACGGGATATGCGGAAGGGCAGCCGGTCGCACTCACCGCCGGGCACTGCACGCTCGGACTGTTCGGGGAGATCCGGCTGCCCAATCTGGACTGGGCCATGATCCCCTTGCTCCCCGGCACCCCGACCCACAACACCCTTCCGAGCGGTGAGCAACTGACCGCTGCGGGTGCGCCCGGCGGCGAGCTGTGCAGGTGGGGGCAGCGCAGCGGGACGCGCTGCGACGGTTACACGGGCATCCGGGTGGGTGACTCGGGTGGACCGGTGTACCGCCCGAACGGCGACGGCACCGCCACCCTCGTGGGCGTGACCAGTTCGAATGTCCGGTTCTCCGGCCTGCCGCCGGGGTTTTCCCTATCGTGACCGGCGGGTACGCCGGTAATCGTTCGACGGCGTGATCGTCGGGCCCGGCCCACGCCGGGGCTGATACGCTCATGCCCCGTGCAGCGCGACAACAGGCCGTCGCCGAACGGGGTAACCCTTCCCCACGGGCGGCCTTCTCGTATGCCCGGGAAATCGCATCGCTCGGACCCCATCCGACCTGGGCAGGTCCGAATCCTGGTGCCGGAGTGACTCGCGTGCACGATGACCATTGTCGGGCCGAGGGAGATTCATGCAGGAGCAGACCGCCGTCATCGTGCTAGCCGCAGGTGCCGGTACGAGAATGCGGTCGAAGAAGCCGAAGGTGCTGCATCCGCTGGCCGGGCGCAGCATGCTGGCGCACGCGCTCTACGCCGCGCACGCCATCGCACCGCGCCATCTGGTGACGGTGGTCGGGCACGACCGGGAACAGGTCGGCGCCGAGGCTGCCGCGGTAGCGCGCGAACTGGACCGCACCGTCGTCCCGGTGGTGCAGGAGCAGCAGCTGGGCACCGGCCACGCCGTTCAGGTGGGTCTCACCGGATTGCCCGCCGATTTCACCGGTGATGTCATCGTCACCTCCGGTGACGTCCCACTGCTCGACGGGCACACCCTGTCGGCACTACTGGACGAACACCGCAGCTATGCGGAACGGCCCGCCGTCACGGTCCTCACCTTCGTCCCCGACGATCCGAACGGTTACGGCCGGATCGTGCGCGACGCCGACGGGGAGGTCGCCGAGATCGTCGAGCACGCCGACGCAACCCCCGAGCAAGCCGCGATCACCGAGGTGAACTCCGGCGTGTACGCCTTCGACGTCTCGGTGCTGCGCACCATGCTCGGCCGGCTGTCCACGGCGAACGCCCAGCACGAGCTCTACCTGACCGATGTGCTGAAACTCGCGCGCGAAGCCGGTTACCCGGTGCAGGGCGCGCGGCTGGTCGATTCGGCGAAGGTCACCGGGGTCAACGATCGGGTGCAACTGGCCGCCGCGGCCCGCACACTCAACCGCTACATCCTGGAACGCCATATGCGTGCCGGGGTGACGATCGTCGACCCGGCCACCACCTGGATCGACACCGATGTGCAGATCGGCCGCGATACCGTCGTACGCCCCGGGGTCCAGTTGCTGGGCACCACGGTGGTCGGCGAGGACGCCGAGATCGGTCCGGACACCACCCTCACCAACTCCGTGATCGGCGACGGCGCCCGGGTGATCCGCACCCACGGCGAGGGCGCCAGGGTTGACGCATTTGCGACAGTCGGCCCCTTCAGTTATCTGCGACCCGGGACGGTACTGGGCGAATCGGGCAAGCTCGGGGCGTTCGTCGAGACCAAGAACGTCGAGATCGGCAGGCACACCAAAGTCCCTCATCTCACCTATGTCGGCGATGCCACCATCGGCGAGCACAGCAACATCGGAGCATCCAGCGTGTTCGTGAACTACGACGGGGTGGGCAAGCACCGCACGATCGTGGGGTCACATGTGCGCACAGGCAGCGATACGATGTTCATCGCCCCGGTGACCGTGGGTGACGGTGCATATACCGGAGCAGGTACTGTGCTGCGGGAAGACGTCCCACCCGGCGCGCTCGCCGTGTCCGGGGGTGCACAGCGCAATATCGAGAACTGGGTGCAGCGGAAACGTCCAGGAACCGCTGCAGCGAATGCGGCGGCGAAGGCACTCGCGGCCGATGAGATACCGGATCGGGCAACAGAGCTTAAGGATGGCAACCAGTAGTGACCGCGTCATGGATCGACAACCAGAAGAACCTGATGCTCTTCGCCGGACGGTCGCACCCAGAACTGGCCGAACAGGTGGCCAAGGAACTCGACGTCCACGTCACCCCGCAGACCGCGCGTGATTTCGCGAACGGGGAGATCTTCGTCCGCTTCGAGGAATCGGTCCGCGGTTCCGACGCCTTCGTCCTGCAGAGCTTCCCGGCACCGCTGAACCAGTGGCTGATGGAACAGCTGATCATGATCGACGCGCTCAAGCGCGGATCGGCCAAGCGGATCACCGCCATCCTGCCGTTCTATCCCTACGCCCGCCAGGACAAGAAGCACCGCGGCCGCGAACCGATCTCCGCCCGGCTCGTCGCCGATCTGCTGAAAACCGCGGGCGCCGACCGGATCGTCACGGTCGACCTGCACACCGATCAGATCCAGGGCTTCTTCGACGGCCCCGTCGACCATATGCACGCCCAGCTGCAGCTCGCGGAATACATCCGCACCAACTACAGCCTGGAGAACATCACCGTCGTCTCCCCCGACTCCGGCCGCGTCCGGGTCGCCGAGAAATGGGCCGATTCGCTGGACGGGGCGCCGTTGGCGTTCATCCACAAAACCCGCGATCCGCTGGTGCCGAACCAGGTGAAGTCGAACCGGGTGGTCGGTGAGGTCGAGGGCCGTACCTGCATCCTGATCGACGACATGATCGATACCGGTGGCACCATCGCCGGCGCGGTGAACGTACTGCGTGAGGCCGGTGCCGGCGATGTGGTGATCGCCGCGACCCACGGCGTGCTCAGCGCCCCGGCGGCCGAACGCCTGGCGGCCTGCGGCGCCAAGGAGGTCGTGGTGACCAATACGCTGCCGATCACCGAGGAGAAGAAGTTCCCGCAGCTCACGGTGCTGTCCATCGCGCCGCTGCTGGCCCGCACGATCCGTGAGGTGTTCGAGAACGGTTCGGTGACCGGGCTGTTCAACGGCAACGCCTGCCCCACTTCGTACCGACCCCCCGGACCTATCGGCCCGGGGGGTCGTCGCGTATCCGGGACAGGTCGCCGCCGGCGTTGCCCGGATGGCTCGCCAGCACTGGTCGCGGTCCTTCGGCGGGCCCCGCGCGGCGGCGCATACTGGGTGGTATGGATCGCGAACCACAGGCGCCCGATATGGGTGACGATGACCAAGAAGACGAGGTCCGCGCCTACGAAAGCACTATCGAGGACCCGCCGGACGACCTCCGGATCCGCAACCGGGAAGGCGCCGACGACGGCCGGCTCGGCATAGCGGAATCGCTCGCGCAGGATCCGGACCGCCGCGACCGGGGCGGCGCGGACGACCGTCCCGCCGAAGCCGCCGCAATGCATATCGAGGACGAACCCGACAGCTGACGCTCACCCCACCGCGGTACCGACTACGAGCCCTCGACGATACGACCGAGGAGACGTGATGAGCACACCGCAGGACCCGCGCAATCCCGGCGAACCGCCACGAGCTCCCGGCGGGGAGCCGCCCTGGGAACACAGCGGCGAAACACCCGGGGAACAAAGTAGCGACGCACCCCGGCAGCACAGCGGCGAAACACCCTGGCAACGCAGCGATGCGCCCTCGGAGCACGGCGGCGAGACCCCCGCGGGTGGTGACCGCGGTGGCCCCGGCGAGCGACAATCCACCGGCCGCACCCCGGAGACGCCGGACGAACCGTTCGTCACGCCCACCGCCCCGCAACCGCCGGACGAAACACAGGCTCCCCGGCACGGCCCGCAACCCCCGGAAGAACCGGCCGTCGCGCCGGGTGCACCGCAGCCCCCAGCAGCCTCGGGGCCCGGTGACCGATCGAGCGCGGAAACCGGCGGACCCGGGGCAGGACGTACCGCCGGCGAGACACCCGCACATTCCGAGGACCCGCCGACCGAATACCTCCCGAAGATCCTGCACCGGGAGTCGGGCACTGCAGGCTCGGGCCGCACCGGTGGCGAGCCGGAGCCGGGCGGCCCGAATGCGGGTGTGGCGGGCAGCCCGGCCGACGACCACCCCACCCGGATGTTGCCCAAACAAGACGAGCCGGGCGGTGCAGCACCGCGGCTGGACAAGGGCACAGCGGCGTACACCCACGGCTGGCAGCCCGGCTCATCCGAACATCAACCGGGTGACCGACCCGGCGGCGAAATTCCGCCGGAGGCGTGGTCGGCGCGTCCCGAGGAGCAGTCCCCGGGACAGGCGTGGCAACAGCAGTCGCCGGGGCAGGGCGGCTACTCCCGGACCGGCGGCTCCTATCCGGGCGCCTACGGCGGGCAGTCCGGCTGGGGTGAACAATCCGGCGAGCAGGCAGGCTGGGGCGCACCCCATGGACAACCCGGCTGGAGCGGACAACAGGGCTCGGGCGCCCAACCCGGGCAACAAGCCTCGGGCGGACAACCCGGACAACAGGACTGGGCCGGACAACCCGGACAACAAGGCTGGGGCGGACAACCCGGACAACAGGGCTGGGGCGGGCAGCAGTCCGGGGGTTATCCCGCCTACCCGCAGCAGCAGTACCAGCCGTACGGCGCCACCCAGCAACCGGAACGTTCCGGACCGCAGGTCCTGTCGATCATCGGTTTCGTCTGTGCGGCGGTATCCCTGCTGTTCTGCCCGCTCGTCTTCGGGATCGCCGGGATCGTGCTGGGCGTAGTCGGCCATATCCGCGGCGAATCACTCGGCAAATGGGCCGCCATCGCCGCCGGTGTCTGCCTTGTCGCCGGCATACTCCTGGCCTGGGCCCTCTACGGAATGGACCTGGTACCCGTCGAATCCGCACCCTAGCGATGGTTACCGGCCCGCCCGGGGTCGCGGGGCGCGGATATCGCAGTCCCGCTCATCGCGCGGTCCGCCCGCGCCCGCTGTGCACGATCTGCCGGGTCGCATACTTTTCGCGGTGGGTGACGGCCGGAATGATGTGAGTTGCCTGTGCCCGGATATCGGTGCCCAGACCGTCGGCGACGACCCGTTCGCGCGGGTGGCGGTCGCGCTGCCGGTGCCCGGCGTATGCGCGGGCCCGAGCGGATATGGTCGACCCATGCCGATCGAGGACTGTGACCGACACTCACCGGCCGCCGGCCATCGGGGCCCGTAGATGTCACAGCGGGAATTGGTGGTGCTCGGGACCGCGAGTCAGGTGCCGACCGCGCACCGCAACCACAACGGGTACGTCCTGCGGTGGGGCGGGGAGGCGATCCTGTTCGATCCCGGCGAGGGCACACAGCGGCAGATGATCCATGCCGGGATCTCCGCGACCGATCTGACCCGGATCGCGATAACCCACTTCCACGGCGATCACAGCCTCGGGCTGGCCGGGGTGATGCAGCGGATCAACCTGGACCGTGTTCCGCATCCGATCGACGCCTACTATCCCGCCTCCGGCCAGCGGTATTTCGACAATCTGTGCGATGCCACGGCCTATCACCGTACTGTCGAGCTCCGCGCACACCCGGTAACCGAGCCGGGCCCGCTGCCCGCTGTGGGCGCCCCTTTTCAGCTCACCACCGCCCGGTTGGATCATCCCGTCGAGGCCTTCGGCTACCGGATCACCGAACCCGACTATCGCGCGATCCTCCCGGACCGCCTCGCCGGCCTCGGTTTGTCCGGTCCACTCGTCGGGCGGCTGCAGCGGGAAGGTGAAATCACCTGGCAGGGCCGCACGGTCCGGCTGGAAGAGGTCAGCACGATCCGGCCCGGCCAGAGTTTCGCGTTCGTCATGGACACCCGGCTCTGCCCGGCCGCCGGGGAACTGGCGGCCGATACCGACATGCTGGTCATCGAGGCGACCTTCCGCGACGCCGACGCGCACCTCGCCGCCGAATACGGCCATCTCACCGCAGGCCAAGCGGCCCGCCTCGCGGCCGAGGCCGGCGCCCGCACCCTGGTCCTGACCCATTTCTCCCAGCGCTACCGCACACTGGACGAGCACATCACCGAAGCGCGGCGGGAATTCTCCGGAGAGCTCGTGATCGCCACCGATCTGGCCCGCATTCCCCTGCCACCCCGCCGCTGATACGCCGCCGGGTACCGGTCGGCGACGGCCGATCCGACACGCGCCCCGAAAGCGGACGGGAACTGACCGGAAGCGGTGCGATGCTCGGCCCATGACCACAGCACCCCTGATCACACCCGGTTCCGAACTCGGCAATGGCTACGGCAGCGTCAACGCGTTCGCGGCGGTGAAAGGGCCCGGCGGAGCGCGGGCGTTCATCGAATTCCTCGGCGACGTCTTCGACGGTCGCGAGACCCCGGAGGCGCATGCCGACGATACCGACGGGCTGCTGATCCACGCCGAGGTGCGGATCGGGGATTCGTGCCTGATGGTGGTGGACTCGAAACCCGACTGGGTGTTCACACCGGCACTGCTGCAGGTGAATGTCGGCGATTGTGACGAAGTGCTGCGGCGGGCCGCCGACCGCGGGGCGCGAATCATCACCGAGACCACACCGTTCTACGGCCCGTCGTCGCTGGCGCGGTTCATCGATCCGTGGAGCAACGTGTGGTGGCTGTTCGGGCCGGCCCTCGCGGGGGCACCCGAGCCGACCTGGGATCCCGAGACGGAAACCGAGGAGTCGGAGATCCACGCGACGATCTGCCGAGCCCTGCGGGAACTCCGCCCACCGCAGTAGCGGCGGCCGGCCCGCGACAAGCTCGGCGACTGCTCGACTCCGTCCGGTCCGGCTGCCGCCGTGCTGCGGGCCACGGATGCCGTGGGGACGGGCCGTACATCCCTCGCCTAGACGAGGGTGTCCGCGGATTCGACGTCGAATTTCGTGCGGTGGTCCTGGACCTCGTCCATATGGGCTTCGGCCCAACTCTTGATACCGCGCATGACCTCGTGCAGCGACAGGCCCAGATCGGTCAGTTCGTAGGTGACCGTGACCGGGACGGTCGGCGTCACCGTCCGGGTCACCAGGCCGTCGCGTTCCAGCGAACGCAGTGTCTGGGTGAGCATCTTCTGGCTGACACCGGCGAGTCGCCGGGACAGCTCCGAATAGCGCATGGCCCGGGGTTCCCCGGCACACTGCCCCGCGGGGTGGAGGCCGTCGCTGCCCAGCGCCGCCAGGATCAGCGCCACCCATTTCCCGGAGATCCGTTCGAGCAACTGCCGGCTGGGACAGTCGGCGAAGAACGCGTCGTAATCGACCTTCTCCTGAGCTCGCTGTTGCGCCGCCGTCATCGTCGCCATGACCCGCACCTTCCTACCTGCCGGTGGGCTACGCACTTCCAAGTGCCTACTTCCCGATGGAGAGTTACTCATCCATTGTGGAGTAACAGCAACAGGAACTCCAGAGGAGGCAACAATGTCCACCACCTTCCGCACCGCGGTCGTCCGCACTCCGAGCGGGCCCGATTCGATCGAGATCATCGACGTGCCCGTGGTCGAACCGGGGCCGGGACAGGTCCGGGTGGCGATCGCCGGTGCCGGCGTCAACCCCGCCGACCTGGCCGTGACCGAGGGCTTCTTCCATGGGATCGGGCTGATCGACCAGCCCGAATACACCGGTCTCGGCTGGGATTTCGCGGGCACCGTCGAAGCTGCGGGCCCGGGTGTGGAGATTCCGCTCGGCACCCGCGTGGCAGGACTGGTCGGCGGATTCGATCGCGATTTCGGAACCTACGCCGAAAAACTGATCGTCTCGGCGGCCGATATCGCCACGGTCCCCGAGGGCCTCGACCTGACCACGGCCGCCACGGTTCCGCTCAACGCCCTGACCGCCGCACAACTGGTCGATCTGCTGGGCGACGGCGCCGGCCGCAGCCTGCTGGTGACCGGGGCGGCGGGCGCGGTCGGCGGGTATGTTCTCACGCTCGCCCAGGACCGGGGCTGGAAGGTCACCGGACTGGCCCGGCCACGCGACGAAGAATACGTGCGCGGCCTCGGCGCGGATTTCACCGCCACGGCCACACCGGGCTGGGACGCGGTGGCGGATACGGCCGTTTTCCAGGAGAAGGGCCTCGCGCTGATCCGTGACGGCGGCGTATTCGTCGGTGTCCGGCCGGGCGGGGAACCCCCCGCGGAGCGCGGTATCAGCACCTACGCGGTAGCGGTCCGAGCCGACGGCGCCCGGCTGGCCGGCCTGCTCGCGGACACCGCGACCGGCCGGCTCCCGGCCCGGGTGCACGCGGTCGTCCCGCTGGACCAGGTGGCCGCCGCGCATCGGACGGTGGCGCAGGGCGGTATCCGCGGCCGGTTCGTTCTGCAGCCGTAGGCAGACGCTCGCGGAACGGGCGAGCCCGGCGCGACGGTGCCGCCCGATCCCGCGCCCGCATCCGCTGAGCGACGGCATCTGACAGGGCGGTGTGCGGAGTCGTCCTCACGTGGTGAACGTGGCGAGGGCCGACCAGAGCAAGGGGGAATGTTCGACGGCTCCGGTTTCACGCCAGGCGCGGAGCCGGTCCCGCTGCCACCCGGTCAGCGACCGCACCGGATCCGCCGTGTCGTGGGCGGCGTCCACGGCGCAGATCGCGTCCTGAAGCGGGGCGGCGCCGGGAGTGGCCCCGAAGCGCTGGAAGGCGAGGTCGGTGGGGAGGGGCCAGCGGGTGGCGGTGACCAGTTCCGCGCCACCGGTGATCATCGCGGCGGTCAGGCCGAGGGCTTCGGTGAAGCGCAGGTCGCCGCCGCTTTCGCAGGCGATCAGGGCGACGCGGGCGGGGATCGGCCAGAGTTCGTTTCCGGCAACGGGTTCCGGTGCCAGGGTGTAGGTGCCGAGCAGGAGGTCCTTCGCGGACAGCGGGCGATGGTCGCGCTGCGGTTCGGCGAACCCCACGGTTTCGGCGGTGCAGGCCAGGTGGAGTTCGGTGTTCTCGCTCTGTCCCGATTCCGGTGGTGCCGCCGTGACATGGCCGACGTAGATCAACCGGGACGCACCGGCGCGCAAGGTCCGGGAGAGCCAGGCGCGATCGAGATCGGTGCGCCGGAAAACGGCGGACGGTTCGGGCGGCGCGGGGCGGAGCCGGCCGGACGCCAGATGGCCGGCGATACGCGCGGTGAGCGGGGTCGGCCGGTCCATCCGGCCCAAGACCGAGCCGAGGGCGGAATCGGCGCGGAATCCCGGCACCCGGGGGTCGAGCACCGCGACCACCGGCAGGTCACGCGAATCCGGCCACGACCGCGGGACCCGGACCGGTGCGTGCACGATCCCCGCGGGGGCCAGCAGGCTGATATCGGCGATATCGATCAGGCGGACGTCCGGGTCGGGCGCGATGATCTCCCACGGCACCTGCGCGACCCGCGGCGAGGGCTGCAACCGGAGACGCGGGCGCACCCCGCGCCGGTACAGGTCGTACAACTGGCCGGCCAGCGTTGCGGGCAACAGCGCCCGGGACAGCGCACGCGACAACTCGTACTCTGTCGCGGGTGTCGCGAATGCCGCGGTGGTGAGCGCTTTCTCCAGGCCACCGGATGTCTCCGGCGCCGGTAGCGCCGCGGTCAGCTCACGGACGGCCACGTCGATATCGTCGCCGGGCAGCACCGACACCCCCGGTGACGCCGATTCCTCGGCCCAGCGCCACGACACGTACACATCGCCCGCGTCGGCCATCCGGATGATCACAGTCGGCTGCTCAACGCCGATGTCGTCGCCGTTACGCACGAGTGAGGGCGCTCCGTGGTGACGCTGCGCTGCCGATTCCGCGCCCGGCCCGCTCATCCTGCCGCCATCGCGCCTCAGCGACGGCACTCCGTGATCACGCTGCGCTCCGGCTTCCGCGCTCGACGCGCTCATGCGGGAATCACCCGGTCCTCGCGGAACCGGCCGCCGTAGCGGTGCTCGGCGAACGCGATGTAATCGGCGAGCGCGATCCGGCCGCCGGGCGGCACCGCGAGGTTCGGCGGTGGCGCGACCGGTAGCCCCGCCGCCGCGGCGACCTGGGCCAGGGTGGCGCCCAGTTGCAGGGGTCCGGGCAGGTCCGCGGTGGCGGGCGGATTCGGGATATCCAGCGGGAATTGGGGCTGTGTGCCGGGCTGCGCCCGGTCGATATCCACACTTGTTCCCGCACAGCGCATTTCGATCAGGTCGGTGAGCAGCAGCCCGTCCTGGCAGAGGTGGGCGAACCGGAACGCCAGCCGGATGGCGGGTTCGGCGACCTCCCGGTGCCATTGTTCCCGCTGGTTACCGTTCGGCAGGGTGTAGCGGACGGCGTCGATGGCGATGGCGGCCGGTACCGCCAGTGCCCGGCCCGATTCCAGCAGTTCGGCAGGCGGGGAGTCCATATGGTCGATCACCATCTCCACCAGCACCGCATGCCAGTAGTCGAGTTTTGCGCATTCGGCGCCGAGACCTCGCTGGGCGTAGGTGGCGAAGGCGTCGTTCAGCAACTGCTGCCCCGCCCCGATCCGGCCGCACGCGTATTCGACGGTCGCCAGCCGGCACTGCAGTCTCGCGACGTCCAGTACCGCCCCGGACGCCTCGAAATACTCGAGCCCCCGGCGATACCACTCATGCGCGCGGTCGACCTCTCCGCGCCGTTCGGCGAGATAACCGCGGATCTTCCACCCGACACCGGCCCGGTAGCCGAGTCCGGCCCGCTCGTAATACTGCTGACTGGCCTCCACGAGTTCTTCGGCCTCGTCGAGCCGGTCCATCCGGCTGAAGAGCTGCGCCAAATTCTGCTGGGTGTCGGCGACCGCATTGTGATCACCGGCCGCGGTGAACGCCGCCAGCGCCTGCCGCGCGAAATCCACGCCGAGTTCGCGGCGCCCGGACTCGAAATAGCCCCCGGCCAGGTTCATCAACGGGTGGCCGGCGAGGTGCGGGGCGAACCGCAGGGCCGCGTTCAGGGATTCGGTGCCGATCTCTACCACCCGGCTCCATTCGCCGCGGTGGGTCGCGACGGCGCTCAGCGAGAGCAGACACGAAACCCGCAGCACACCGAGGTCGTCGGCGCCGGTGAGCAGCGCGCGGGCCTGCTCCAGCACCTCCTGCGCTTCGTCGAGCGCACCGAGATGCTGGAGCGCCTGCGAATAGTTGATGAGTGCGGAGGACCGCTTTTCGACGGCGTCGCCGGGAATCTGCTCGAGCGCCGTGCGGTACCGGGTCGCGGCACCCGCGTGATCGCCGAGTTCGTCGTACATACTCGCGGCGTTGATCAAGGCGCTGGTCCGCACGCCGTCGGTGGTGGTGTCCACCGCATGCTCGAAGATCCGCAGCGCCTCGGTGACATCACCGCGCTGATACGCGGCGGCGCCCTCGTACAGCAGTTCCAGGCCGGGCGGTGTATCCGGGTCGGTCATCTCAGAAATCCGAATCCTCTTCTGCTGCCGCTGTCTCCGATCGCAGTGGCGCGATATCGGCCGACGGGAAACCGGCCGGTGCCGCGGTGGCGCCGGCTGCCCTCCGCAGCCGGTTGCGTGCGAGCTCGCGGATGTGCTCCCGGTGCTCCACCTCGGATATGCGGCCCGCAGCGACGTGTCCGGCAGACGATTCGGCGGGTTCAGCGGTACCCGCCGGAGGTGCCGGTCCGACTCCGGGCACATAGATCTCCACACCCGTCACCGCATCCGCCGGGCCCGTGACCTCCCCGGACCAGGTGTCATCATGCAATTCCAGCGCGGCGTCGACGGCACCGGCCGGTGTCCGGATGAGGGCGCGCGGGCGTAAGTAGCCGGGCAGGCCGGCTGTCACCGACGGGGCGGCGACCGCGGTCACGCGGACGATCGTGCTGCCCGCCGTGCGGAACAGCGCCCAGGACACCGCGCGCTCGGACGCGTCCACCACTCCGGGCGGACACAACCGCCAGTCCCAGCCGGAGCCGCCGCGGCCGAGCGGAAGGGCGGTACCCTGGCCGGCCGCGGCACCGCCCGCCGCGAGGGCGTAGTCGTCGGCGCGCGCGGTGGTCGGCTCGGGTATCCGTGCCGCGGTGTCGCGGTCGCCCGGGAGCGAGTTCGAAACCTGCTCGGTGAAGGGTTCGGAATCTGCTCCGTTGACCACGTTTTCGCAGCTCCGCGTCAACTCCGCGATCTCGCCGTCCAGCAGTTCCGGGTCCAGTGCGGCGATACCGTCGACCGTGGAGGCGGGCCACCAGCGCGCCGACCAGTGGGCGTAGGCGAGACGGCGGACCGCCGCCGCCAGGCCGGGCTGCTCGGGGTGGGCGGGTAAGTCCACCGGACGGGTGTATTCGTCGGCGGCCACGGCCACCTCGGCGCCGTAGAGCGCCCACAACCATTCCTGCGCGCCGTCGAGATCGTGCAGGGTCGCCGCCGGCACCCGGTGCCCGGCGAGCAGACTCCAGGTGAGATGACCGCCCGCGACCTCGAGCACAGCCGTATCCAGTCCCGGGCCGGAGTCGGCCGCGGTGGGGGCGCCGGCCGGCGCGATGATCCACAGGTCGGGGTGTATCCGCTGGACCCGCACGATATCGGCCATCAAACGGCCCTCGATTCGGTGACCACCGGCGCGGTCCCGGCGGCCCGCGCGCTCAACGCCTTCCGGACGCGGGTCCGGTGATCGAGCACCACCGAGCGCGCGATCCCGTCGAGCAGGTCCCAGAGCTCATCGGGTTCGGTCACCGGAAGTTCGCGAACATCGCGACCGTGCAACCGGACCCACAGCCGCCGCAGATACGGCCGCCACGGACGGCGCAGATCGGTGGCGATGGCCGCGAGCGGGCCCTGTGCGTCCGGCACCGGATGGATCACCATCCGCCGCGCCTGCAGCACGTAGGCTTCCCGCTGCCATCTGCTGTTGATCAGGCGATGAGCGGCCGTTTCCGTTGTGACATCCGCAGGTTTGTCCCGGCCCGCCGAGCCGGTGATGGGCGCCAATCCGAGCGCCAGCTCGACCCCCGCCGCGGCGGTGACGCGCAGCGATTCGTCGAGCACTGCCCACGGCGCGCAACTGCGGGCGATTTCCGTGGTGACCAGCTCGGGAATCGGGGGAAGTTCGGCGCGCTCGGTCGAGACCTGCAGGACCGTGAAAACCCGCTCGTAAACAGAACGGTCGAAGGGCAGGCCGAGGTCGGCCGTCGACGCCGAATCACCCAGCGCGGGCCGGCACGGAACGGGATGTTCGGTGAGCCCGAGGAGGTTGGCGTCGTATCGCGCAGGGAGATCCGGCGTCACCCTCGCTACCCGCACGCCGGCCGGCTGCCCGGATGCGGGGGCCGGCTCCGCAACCCCGTTGTGCCGGTCGCAGGCCGACGCGTCCGATTCGACGCCTGCCGCCCGGCTCGCGCGGTCCCACCACAGCGCGATACCGGAATGGACACCGGCATTCGCGGCGATCAGCCGGCCGAGATGCCGCCGGCCCGGCCCGGTATCACCCGTTGTCCGTGTCGCGACCGCCGACTCCAGGAGTTCGCGTAGCTCCGCCGCATGCGCGGCGGCCACCGGGCGCGATACCGGCCGCCGACCCCACGCCGTATCGAGGAGCCGGTTCAGTTCGACCGCCCGCGCGGGATCGGTGAGGTGCTCTTTCAACGCCTGCGTGGTACGGCCCGCCGCGAAACCGTGGATTTCGCGCAGCACCGCCTCCGCGCGTAACCGGTCGCGCTGGGGGTCGGGGTGGCCGCGGGTGGCGGCCAGTTCGAAACAGCGCTGGAAATACAGGTCCTGGGCGTTGCCCTCGGTGATCCGCAACTCGCGGCGGACCTGTTTGAGCAGCGTGTACCAGGCCGCTGTCGCCCGCAACGCGTCGGCGTGGGCGTGGAGGCGGGCGGCGAGCAGGGTCGCGCCGTCGGCGGACAGGATCGCACCGCCGCAGCTCGGGTACTGGACCGGCCGGATCACGAGCGGATCCAGGATGAGTTTCACGGTACGGCGCAACGGCCCGCCCTGGGGGCCGCTCAACGCCTGCACACCCTCGAGACCGCGCCACACCTCGTCGAGAACCATGGCCCGCGGTCGTCGCATGCGCCCAGGTTAACGGAGTTTCGGGCGATCGGTGGGGGCAAAAGTTGGGATCGGTAGGCGGGTACGGGTTCCTAACTTTTCTCGCAACGGCCCACCGGGGCCGCGACACCGAGAGAACAGGAACCATCATGAACACGACGCTCTTCCGCATCGGCGCCGCCGTCCTCGCCGCCGCCACCATCGCGCTGACCTCCGCGTGCGGAGACGATGCCGCGAGCAGCCCGGCCACCTCCGCGGCCGATACCCCGGCGGCGACGGATTCCGCTCCCCCGGCGGGCGAAGCCGGCGGGGATTCGAAGGCCGTGGTCGACGGGAAGGCCCTCACCGCCGATTTCGACACCACCTGCGCGAAACAGGGCAACACCCTGGCGCTGGCGCTCACCGATACCGCCAACCAGCAGTACGGCCAGCTGAGCGTGAGCGCCAGCATCGTCGACGACAGCACGGTGCAGGCGGTGGCGATCGCGGGCAGCCAGGGCGGGTCGAACGGGATGCCGTACGCCGTCGGCTACGGCAACGGCCAGCCGGGTGGTTCGGCGCAGGTCACCAAGGACGGCGACACCTACACCGTCACCGGTGAGGGAATCGGCGCACCCGATATGAGCAACCCGATGGCCGGCCCGGCCACCGCGAAGTTCGAGATCATCTTCGCCTGCTCCGACATCGTCGGCTGACCGGTCCGGGCACCCGGCTCCCCGGGGGGGCCCCCCCCCCCCCCGGGGGGGGGGGGGGGGGGGGGGGGGGGGGGGGGGGCGGCCCCCCACGGGGGGGGCGCGAGAGGCCCCCCCCCCCGCCCCCCCCCCCCCGGGGGGGCCCCCCCCCCCG
>NZ_JARWPM010000102.1 GCF_029869215.1 Nocardia carnea | reverse complement strand
CTTCCGCCGCCCCCCCCCCGCCCCCTGCCTCCTTCCCGGCCCCCCGCCCCCCCCCCCCCCCCCCCCCCCCGCGCGGCGCCCCCCCCCCCCCCCCCCCCCCCCCGGGTGCGAGCACAGGCGGCGACCCAGCCCCCCGCCGAGTCAGAAACCTGGCATATCCGGCATTTCCACGTCGACGTCGGGGGTCAGGATCCCGCACACCTTCCAGCCGCCGTCTTCCTTGACCAGATCGTAGGTCGCGGTCGAGGTGGTTTCGTCGCCGAGCATGTCCATGGTCATCTCCATGGTGAACGTCCCCTTATCGGCCCCCGAGGGCACATCGACACTCTTCAGCGTCGTTTCGGGTGCTTCCACACCGGAGGGCGCACCCGTGGGCTTGACCGGATTGTCCTGCTCGTACTGCGCGATCTCATCCAGGTCCGCCTGGCACACCAGGTCCTCGGGGTCGCCGTTCTGATCGACCCAGGCCTGAGCCACCTCACGCGGATCGTCGTAGCCACCGCCGATGGACCCACCACTCCCACCGAGGAGGAGGAACCCACCCACCCCGAGGGCGATCACGACGACGAGCACCCCGCCGATGATCAGTGCGATCTTGCCGCCGCCACCACCCGAAGGACGTGGTGGCTGTCCGTAACCGCCCGGCGCGCCGTAGGGCGGTTGGCCCGGCGGCGGATACTGCTGTCCATACTGCGGCTGCCCGGGGTAGGGCTGACCCGGCATGGGTTGCCCCGGCATCGGTTGCCCCGGGTAGGGCTGCCCCGGTGGCATGGGCTGACCAGGCTGCTGCTGGTACGGATTGGGTGGTTGCGGGTGACCCATTCGGAAGTCCTGTTTCCCTTGCTCTATCGCACGGCGCCGGGTCGGCGCCGCGTCCTCACAGTGATTTCCCCACGGCGCCGTGGCGTTAACAAATTACGCCAGGACCGAGGAACCGGCGGAGCGACCGGCCATACTGCGCGCGATGCTCTCGGCATTGGCGATACGCTGGCCTCGCGCTTCGCCGGAGCTCCGCTCGTAGTACTGGTCGAAAACAGCCGCCGCCGCACCGGCCGAGGTGGTGCTCTTCAGCTTGCTCATGGCACCCGATTCGCTGCCGTTCAACTCATGCACCATGAAGTCGATCTGTGTCCGCCAGTCCGTGACCGGCTTGCCTTTGGACGCCGCGAACGCCTCCAGGTTCTCCCGTCGGCCGCCCAGCCACTGCGCCAGGCCGATCGCACCTTCGCCGGGGTTGTACGCGCCGGTGTCGAAGCCGGACTCCACCTGCAGGTTGCCCAGAATTCCGGCCGCCTGCGCCGGGGTGAACCCCTTCTCGAGCAGGTACTGGTACATCTCCTCGACCTGCGCTTTCTCTCCTTCACCGATCGGTTGCGGTGAGTCGTTGCTGTAGGCACTGCCGGTATCGGTGAGACCCGGAACGTACGGCGCGGCCCCACCGCTGTCCGACCAGTTCTGTGCGGGTACCTCGGTGGATTTGCCCTCCAGTTTCGCGTAGGCGCGCAGGATCGCCTCATATGCCACACCCACCGCATCGTCCAGGGGCGTTCACCGCACCGATCTGGCGGGCCGGAGTGGGATCGTCCGGGACCGCCGCCGAGATATCGACCGCCGCATCGCGAAGTTCCTCGAACTCCTGGCTCACGGTGTTGGCGTCCTCGGCAGCGAGGGAGGCGATGAACCCGATCTGATCGTCGAGGGCATACCAGTCGTTCTGGTAGCCCTGGAGTTGTTCGGCGTTGAGCCCGTACTGCTCCCGCAGCGCACTGTCGCCCGGGCGGTCGGTCTGTTGTTTCACCAGCTCACCCGGCGTGAGCGTGTGCGCGTTCTTGTCGCCCAGCCCGTCTTCCAGCGCTTTCAGCACGTTCTCGATGTAGCCGATATAAGGATTCAGTATCGGAGCGTTGCGTGGACGATGCAGCGTCCATTCCTCCGTCGGAGCCATCGTCCACCTTCCTCGACCCGATACCGCACCTGCCTATCAGAATTCCATCTCACGCCCGCATGCCGCACTCCCGCTGATGAGAACGGTGACGAAAGACGATCACCCGGTAGCGATGAGAAACCCCGCCGTGTCACGTCTACCCCAGCGAGACCGATAAGACCCCGACCGGCCCACGCCGAACCTCGGCACACCTCGAGCCGGGGCCCGGGGCCGTCAGAAAGGACACATCATGGGAACCATTGCCGTGCACGAGTTCGTCTCCCTCGACGGATCGTACGAGGATCCGTCGTTCACCTTCGAATTCGGATTCGACCCGCAGATGGGTGAGACACTGGCCGGGATCACCGGCGGGGCGAAGGCAATCCTGCTCGGCCGCAACACCTTCGAGATGTTCGCACCGGCCTGGTCCACTCGCACCGTCGAGGACGATCCGGGTGCCCCGTTCTTCAACGACACCGTCAAATACGTAGTGGGCGCCCGGGAACCGCAGGCGGAGTGGGCCAACAGCGTATCCCTGGGCGCTTACGACCCCGACCGGATCCGCACGCTGAAGGACGAGATCGACGGCACCATCTACATCACCGGCAGCGGTACCTTGGTGCGCGCCCTGCTGGCCGAGGGCCTCGTCGACCATCTGCATCTCTTCGTGTACCCGATCGCCCTCGGTAAAGGCGAGAAGTTGTTCGCCGACGGAGCGGACGCCACCAAGCTGACGCTTCAAGGCCACGACGTCTACGCCAACGGTGTGGTGCATCTGGATTACGGCCCGGCCCGCTCGTGAGCGGTGGGGGGGGGGGGGGGGGGGGGGGGGGGGGGGGGCCCCCCCCCCCCCCCGGGGGGGGGGGGGGGGCGGGGGGGGGCCGCCCCGGGGGGGGGGGGGGGGGGGGGGGTGGGGGGGGGGGGGGGGGGGGGGGGGGGGGCGGCCCCCGCGGGGGGGGGGGGGGGCGGCGCGAGGCCCGGCCCCGCCCGCCCGCGCGCCCGCCCCCGCGCCA
>NZ_JARWPM010000101.1 GCF_029869215.1 Nocardia carnea | reverse complement strand
CTCCTCTACTCACACCCCCCCCCCCCGCGCTCCCACATCTGCTCCGGGCTCTTCCCCCCGTCTCGCGGCTGCTGTTGCGCTCCCCCCCCCCCCCCCCCCCCCCGGCCCCCCCCCGGGGGGGGGGGGGGGGGGGCCCCCCGGTTCACGGGCCACGGATCACCGAGCCGGCGGCCGCCGGAAGCGTGATTCCGCCCACCTGCCCGACCCGGCCGGTGCTGGTTGCGACAGGTCCGGCCGCGGGCGACCGCGAGGGGGCGGGCGGCGGCCCGATCCGCTGGAACTAAGCTTGGCCGCGTCAACTGGCCGTCCCCTTCATCCAGGAGAACCCCACCGTGAGCCAAGCAGGCCGTCCTGTAGTTCTGATCGCCGACAAGCTCGCCCAGTCGACCGTCGATGCGCTCGGTGACGGTGTCGAGGTCCGCTGGGTCGACGGCCCCGACCGGCCCGCCCTGCTGGCCGCGGTGCCGGAGGCCGACGCGCTGCTCGTACGCTCGGCCACCACTGTCGATGCCGAGGTGCTCGAAGCCGGTAAAAACCTGAAGATCGTCGCCCGGGCCGGGGTGGGCTTGGACAACGTCGACGTCCCGGCCGCCACCGAGCGCGGTGTCATGGTCGTCAACGCGCCCACCTCGAATATCCACACCGCCGCCGAGCACGCCGTCACGCTCATGCTGAGCGCGGCCCGCCAGATCCCGGCCGCCGATGCCACCCTGCGCGAGCACACCTGGAAGCGCAGCAGCTTCAACGGTGTGGAGATCTTCGGCAAAACCGTCGGCGTGATCGGCCTCGGCCGGATCGGGCAGCTGTTCGCGGCCCGGCTGGCGGCCTTCGAAACCAAAATCGTCGCCTACGACCCCTACGTTTCCCCGGCGCGCGCCGCCCAGCTCGGTATCGAACTGCTCAGCCTCGACGAGGTGCTGGAGCGGGCCGACCTCATCTCCATCCACCTGCCGAAGACACCGGAAACCAAGGGCATCCTCGGCAAGGAAGCGATCGCCAAGACCAAGCCCGGCGTGATCATCGTCAACGCCGCCCGCGGCGGCCTGGTGGACGAGGCGGCGCTGGCCGAGGCCATCAAGTCCGGGCATGTGCGGGCCGCCGGTATCGACGTCTACGAAACCGAGCCCTGCACCGACAGCCCGTTGTTCGAACTGCCGCAGGTCGTGGTGACCCCGCATCTGGGTGCCTCCACCAGCGAAGCGCAGGACCGGGCCGGTACCGATGTCGCGAAATCCGTGCTGCTGGCGCTGGCCGGTGAATTCGTGCCGGGCGCGGTGAACGTCACCGGCGGGGTGGTCGGCGACGAGGTTGCGCCCTGGCTGGATCTGGTCCGCAAACAGGGTGCCCTGCTGGGTGCGCTGGCCGACGAACTGCCGGTGAGCCTCGAGGTGCAGGTGCGCGGCGAACTCGCCGCCTCCGAGGTCGAGGTGCTGCAACTGGCCGCGCTGCGCGGGGTGTTCTCCGCGCACGTCGACGACCAGGTCACCTTCGTCAACGCCCCCGCCCTGGCGCAGGAGCGCGGGATCAGCGCCGAGGTCACCACCGTCACCGAAAGTCCCAGCCACCGCAGCCTGGTGGATCTGCGCGCGGTCTTCGGCGACGGGCGCACCATCAATGTCGCCGGCGCGCTCACCGAACCGGCTCAGGTCGAGAAGATCGTCAACATCAACGGCCGCAACTACGATATGCGCGCCGAGGGCATCAACCTGGCCGTCCTCAACTACGAGGACCGGCCGGGCGCGCTGGGCAAGGTCGGCACCGCGCTGGGCGCCGCCGAGATCGATATTCTCGCCGCCCAGCTCACCCAGGACGCCAACAAGGAAGGCGCCACCGTGGTGCTGCGGGTCAACAAGGAGGTACCGGAATCGGTGCGCTCCGAGATCGCGGACGCCGTGGGCGCCGGCAAGGTCGCGCTGGTCGACCTGTTCTGATGTAGCGGTGCACCGCTCCGCCCGGGTGTCCGGCATCCGGGCGGAGCGGCGCAGAATACCTGTCCAGTGGCGGCCGCATCCGGCCCGCCGGCCGCGACGGCTCGCGGCACGTCGTATCCAGAAAGCGTGGTTGTCATGAAGCTCGCCGTGATCCCCGGTGACGGTATCGGCCCGGAGGTCGTCGCCGAGGCGCTCAAAGTGCTCGATGTGGTACTGCCCGGCGTGGAACGCACCGAATACGATCTCGGCGCCAAGCGCTACCACGCGACCGGCGAGATCCTGCCGGACTCGGTGCTGCCGGAACTGAAGCAGCACGACGCGATCCTGCTCGGCGCGATCGGTGACCCTTCGGTGCCCAGCGGGATCCTGGAACGCGGCCTGCTGCTGCGCACCCGGTTCGCGCTCGACCATCACGTGAATCTGCGGCCGTCCAAGTTGTATCCGGGTGTCGGCAGCCCGCTCGCCGGGACCCCGGATATCGATTTCGTGGTCGTACGCGAAGGCACCGAGGGCCCCTACACCGGCACCGGCGGCGCCATCCGGGTCGACACCCCGCACGAGGTCGCCACCGAGGTCAGCACCAACACCCGCTTCGGCGTCGAACGCGTGGTCCGCTACGCCTTCGCAAAGGCGCAGGCCCGCCGTAAGCACCTCACCCTCGTGCACAAGACCAACGTGCTGACCTTCGCCGGTTCGCTGTGGCAGCGGACCGTCGACGCGGTCGGTGCCGAGTTCCCCGAGGTTCAGGTGGCCTACCAGCACATCGACGCCGCCACCATCCACATGGTCAACGACCCGGGCCGTTTCGATGTGATCGTCACCGACAACCTGTTCGGCGATATCATCACCGATCTCGCCGCCGCGGTGAGCGGCGGTATCGGCTTGGCGGCCAGCGGCAATATCGACGCCACCGGCACCAACCCGAGCATGTTCGAACCGGTCCACGGCAGCGCCCCCGATATCGCCGGCCAGTCCAAGGCCGACCCGACCGCCGCCATCCTCTCGGTCTCCCTGCTGCTCGAGCACAAGGGCGAAACCGCGGCCGCCGCCCGCATCCAGGACGCGGTGGCCAAGGATCTGTCGGGTCGCACCGGCACCGCCTCCACCACCGAGATCGGCGACCGGCTCGCGGCCTCGCTCTGACCTGGAAGTTCCGTCACTTCTCCCGACGAAACCAAGGTGCGTATCCGATACCATCGGGGATACCTGGGCATATCCCCGATGGACGGCCCAAGCGCTTGGAGGGCAGCATGACCGCGTGGCACGCCACCAGTGATGCAGGCTTCGGCCCGTACACGGTGCTGGATCTCTACGACCTTCCAGAAGACGGTAAGGGATTCGAACTCGAAGACGGGTGGTTGGTCGAGGTAGCAGCGGGGGCACGGCACAACTACATCGGCTGGTCACTCGCTCGGCGACTTCGTAGTGCCGCCGAGAACGCGGAGGTGTTCGTCTGCGATGGTGGGGAGTGGGAGATCAGTACACCCTCGGGTGTCCGCAAACCCGATGTGTTCGTGATTCCGAAGTCGGTCGCGCGCGCCGCCATTGTCGAAGAGTCGCCGAAGCTGATTCCCGGGATGGATGTGCAGCTGGTGGTCGAGGTCGTGTCGCCGGGCAGCGGCAGCGAACGCACCGACAGGGTCCGTAAGGTCCGGGAGTACGCGGGTTTGGGGATTCCGCAGTACTGGATCGTCGAACATCAGCCGACAATCCAGATCCACCGGGGCATCCTCGAGGGTGGTGCCTATAGGTTCGAACCACCGGTAGGCGAAGGTCGTGAGTTCGGCGCCGAGCTCGAGCTCGATCTACCGGTCCGGGTGAGCTTCGATCCCGCCGTGCTCATCGATATGTGACCGGCGCTGCCAGGTACAGCGGCATGCCTCGGCGATGATCGTCTGGTTTCGGCCGGCGTATGACGATCCCGCCCGGTCGGCGTCGGCATGCCGGGCGGCAAGACCGCGCACTCACCGAGCCTCGGTCGAGGGCTTGCCGGAAGTGCGCGAGCAGACACGGGCCGGCCACCGATCCACGGCGCGTCGAGCGCTGTGACAGCCGGGGCCTCGACGCGCGGCGGTCAGGCCAGGGGTTTTTCCCGTCGCACCGGAACCATGGGGATGGCGGCCGCGGCGAGGGCGGCGGCCACGAGATAGGCCGCGGGGAAGCCGGTGGCGGTGATCACCGTGCCCAGAACCGGGGGGACGGCGGCGATCATCAGGTTCTGGCCGGTGTTCTGGATGCCCAGGCCGCGGCCGCTCCAGTAGGGGCCGGCGAGTTCGGCGATGGCGGTGAACGCCAGGCCGTTGTCGGCGACCGAGACCACCGAGGCGATCACCATCAACGGTATTGCCGCCCACCACCATTCGGTCCAAGCGGTCAGGGCGAGCAGGGCCATGGTGGTGACCGCGGCGACGGCGATCAGGCGCAGTGGGCGCATCCGGCTACCCATCCGATCGGACCAGGCGCCCGCGCCGATGCGGCCCAGGGCGCCCAGCACCTGAGTACCGGTGACCAGGGCGCCGGCGGCGGCCAGGGACCAGCCGATATCGCGGTGCAACCACAGCAGGGCGAAGGTCCAGACAGTGCCCTGCGGGATGACCAGCAGGATCGAAACCCCGTGGATCCGCCACAGCGTGCCCCCGGCGCGGTACGGGTTGGCGCCGGTGGATTCGGCGCGCGGGGGGCGCGGCGGGTCGATGATGCCGATCAGGCAGGCCACGGCCGCCACACCCGCCAGCACAGCGGGGACCAGCAGCGCCGTCGCGATACCGAATCCGTCCGCGACCAAGGGGATGGACAGAGCACCGATCCCGACCCCGAGGGGCTGGCCGGTCTGCCGGATCCCCATGGCCAGGCCGCGGCGTTCGGGCGGGAACCAGCCGACGATCACCCGGCCGCTGGCGCCGTTGGTACTGGCCGCACCCGTACCGCCGAGGAACAGCAGGATTCCGAGCAGGACGTAGCCGGTGGTGAAGGCGGCCGCCACACCGGCCACGCACATGATCAGCGGTCCGGCCACCAGCGCCAGGCGTTCACCGAGCCGGTCGACCAGATACCCCCAGGCGATGAGGGTGCAGCACAGCCCGACGGTCGGCAGCGCGACCAGCAGCCCGGCCGTGGGCAGTGGCATACCACCGGCCGTGAGCGCGGGCAGCAGGAACGGGACACCGTGGACGAAGATCGCGCTCGAGGTCTGGGCGAAGACGCCCAGCGCGAGCATGAGCCAGCGGCGGACCGGGGAGACCTGTGCCCGCCGGTTTCCGGGCGCGGCGACCGGGGTGGTCGCCGGTGAACTGTGCGCCATCGTGCCCCATTTCGGAATACAACAGCGAGTCTCAATATATGGGATTCGCTTCTCAATCTCTGAACTGCGCTGCTCACCGTACACCGCTCGCCCACGCCTGTACCAGGCAGTGTCATATTTTTCACCGCTTCCGGCATGCCGACCGGTCGGGCGCATTCGGGCTGGTGTACCCGGCTGGATAGACTCCGACCATGCGTCTAGGTCGAGTTGCCAGCCCCGACGGGGTCGCTTTCGTCGCCATCGACGGCGAGACCGCCAAAGAAATCGCCGAACACCCGTTCGGCACCCCGACGTTCACCGGCCGGAGCTGGCCGCTGGCCGATATCCGCCTGCTCGCCCCCATCCTGGCCAGCAAGGTGATCTGCGTGGGCAAGAACTATGCCGCGCACGCCGCCGAATTCGGCGGGCAGGCGCCGGAGGAACCGGTGATCTTCATCAAACCGAACACCTCCATCATCGGGCCGAACGTGCCCATCCAGCTGCCGCCCAGTTCATCGCGGGTCGATTTCGAGGGCGAACTCGCCGTGGTGATCGGGCGGCCGTGCAAAGACGTCACCGCCGCCCGCGCCAAGGATGTGATCCTCGGCTACACCGTCGCCAACGACGTCACCGCACGCGATCAGCAGGCCCGGGACGGGCAATGGACACGGGCGAAAGGCTACGACACCTTCTGCCCGCTCGGCCCCTGGATCGAAACCGAACTCGACCCGGCCGACCTCGAGATCACCACCGAACTCGACGGTGAAGTCAAGCAGCGCAGCACCACATCGCTACTGCTGCACGATATTCCGGAAATCATCGAATGGGTCACCCGGGTGATGACCCTGCTGCCCGGTGATGTGATTCTCACCGGCACGCCCGAAGGTGTCGGCCCCATGAAAGACGGCCAAAGTGTCTCGGTAACCGTCTCCGGAATCGGTACACTCACCAATCCCGTTGCCGCCAAACGCTGACCGAAAGAGAGACATGACAAACGTACGGGTCCGTTTCTGCCCGTCGCCCACCGGGACACCGCATGTCGGGCTCATCCGCACCGCACTGTTCAACTGGGCCTACGCCAAACATCACGGTGGCGCCTTCGTCTTCCGAATCGAAGACACCGATGCCGCACGGGATTCCGAAGAATCCTATCTGGCGCTCCTGGACGCATTGCGGTGGCTCGGGCTCGAATGGGACGAGGGCCCCGAAATCGGTGGACCCTATGCGCCGTACCGGCAATCGCAGCGCCGGGATATCCACCTCGACGTCGTACAGAAATTGCTCGACGCGGGTGAAGCATACGAATCCTTCTCCACGCCAGACGAAGTCGAGGCGCGGCACCGCGCCGCCGGACGGGACCCGAAACTCGGCTACGACAATTACGACCGCGACCTGACGCCCGAGCAGATCGCCGAATACAAGGCCGCCGGCCGCGGTGCCGTGGTCCGGCTGCGGATGCCCGACACCGACCTCACCTGGCACGATCTCGTCCGCGGCGAAACCACCTTCAAAGCCGGCACCGTCCCCGACTTCGCGCTCACCCGCGGCACCGGCGACCCCCTCTACACGCTGGTGAACCCCGTCGACGACGCCACCATGCGCATCACGCACGTGCTGCGCGGCGAAGACCTGCTCTCCTCCACCCCACGCCAGCTCGCCCTCTACGCGGCCCTGCAGCGCATCGGGGTCACCGACTTCACCCCCGAATTCGGGCACCTGCCCTTCGTCATGGGCCAGGGAAACAAGAAACTCTCCAAACGTGACCCCGAATCCAATCTGTTCCTGCATCGTGACCGCGGCTTCATCCCCGAAGGGTTGCTGAATTACCTCGCGCTACTCGGCTGGAGCATCGCCGACGACCACGATGTGTTCACCATGGACGAGATGATCGCCGCCTTCGACATCTCGAAGGTCAACTCGAACCCGGCGCGTTTCGACCAGAAAAAAGCCGACGCGATCAACGCCGAGCATATCCGGATGCTCGCTCCCGCCGATTTCGCCGGACGTTTGCGCGAATACTTCATTCGGCACGGGTATATCGGTGAAGGAATCGACGAAAAAGTCTTCGCCGAGGCCGCGGAATTGGTCCAAACGCGAATTGTGGTACTCGCCGACGCCTGGGATCTGCTCCGCTTCCTGTTCGCCCCCGCCGACGACTTCGCAATCGACCCGGCGGCCGGGAAGAAAAACCTCGGCGAAGCCGCCCGGCCGGTACTGGACGTGACCGTGGAAGCGCTCGAACCGCTCACCGCGTGGACTGCCGGAGAAATAGAAGAAGCGCTGAAAGCGGCACTCATCGAACGGCTCGAACTGAAACCCAGAAAAGCCTTCGCACCGGTACGGGTCGCGGTCACCGGATCGCATATCAGCCCCCCGCTCTACGAATCCATGGAACTGCTCGGCCGCGAGGAAACCATGCGCCGGCTGCGCGCCGGACGGGAATGGGTCGCGCCCGCCGAATGATCACGGGCGCCGCGCTCGGGGATACCGCACGAGGCGGCCCGGGGGCGGCGCCGGGTCAGGCCGTGGCCGCGGACGGCTTTCCCGGCAGCGGGGCCCGGGCGGCGCCCGGCGCGTGGCGGGGCCGGCGGCCGGGGCGTCCGGCGCCGGCCGCGATCCGCCGAACCGTGCTGCCGATCCGCAGGAACCCCGGTCTGACCAGGCGATTTGTAGTTTCCCCCGAACAGTTTGGTACTCTCTTTCTCGGCCGGAACGACGGTGCCGCCGCAGCCAGCGACGAAGCCGAAAGCCCAGGTCATTGGGGTATGGTGTAATTGGCAACACAGCTGATTCTGGTTCAGCCATTCTAGGTTCGAGTCCTGGTACCCCAGCGGAGATCGGTCTCTACTACATCCTCCAGATGCGGTGCGGAACGAACATCCAGGCGATTTGGTCGCCAACGCTCGGTCGGTTACGCTGATCGAGCTTCGGATCGCAAGATCCACGATCCGCTCGCAGGAGTTGATCAAAGTCCTGGCCCCGTCGTCTAGCGGCCTAGGACGCCGCCCTCTCAAGGCGGTAGCGCGGGTTCAAATCCCGTCGGGGCTACTCAGCTGGCAGGCCCATGCTCATGGAGAGCATGGGCCTTTGCTGATTCGCAATGTTTTGCGGGGGTCCAAAACCCGGCGGGGCAACACTGCGGCCCGCCCCATGCCCAGGTAGCGCTGGGGCATTTGCTTATCCCCAATTTTTTGGGGGGGTCCACCCCCCGCGCCCCGACCAGGGGGCTCGGCGCCCCCTGGACCCCCCTCCACGGATCGGATTCCTGACGGAGGCTGGTGCCGGGGCTGCGCCCCTGGATCCCTTTGCGGTTGGTTGCCTGGGGATGCGTTGGTGGCGGGTGGTCTCGGAAGCTCGGTTGAGGTGGTGGCGGCGACTCGCTCCCGTGGAGGGGTTCCTGTGGGGCTGGTGCCGAGGCTTGCCATCCTGGCCTCTTCGTGAAGTGGATTCCTACGGAGGTTGGTGCCGGGGCTTGCGCCCCTGGACCCCTTTGACGGGGGGTTATGGCGGGCCGGTTGTTCGAGGTGGGGCGGAGCGCGGTGGGGCGGAGGTTGAGTCGGTCTCCGGGACCGGGCTGCGGTGATGAAGAACACAACCGGTATCTGCTGCTTCTGTATATGCGGGTGTGGACATGGCCGGTTGATCTCGGGCGGTTGGTGACGGGTAGTCGGTGGCGACCTGCTGCCACGCTTTGCGGACGACGGCCGGGGGTTCCGTGGCATCCGGTGGAGAGGGCACGGGTGGAGGGGATCAGCGGTCGGCCGCGGCCCGAAGCCGGTCGAAAGCCCGGTTTTCGGGGGTGCGGTTGAGGAAGGCTTTGATGGCGGCGGAACATTCCTCGGAGGAGGCGGCGGCGGTATCGACTTCGAGATCGTAGATCGCGTGGGCGTGGACCGAATCGAGTTGCCGGGCCGCGGTGCCGGGGGCGCGGTCCGGGCGGTGCCGTTCGCGGCGCCGGAGTTCCGCGGGTGGGCAGTGGACGCCGATGAAAACTACGTCCATACCGGTCAGTACCGCCAAACAGTCGGACAGCCGCCACGGTTCGCTCAGGACGTGATCCATGACGATGTCGTTGCCTGCCCGGGCCATGCCGGCGACGGCGCGGTGGAAGCCGGCGCGCGTCCTGCGCAGGACTCTCGCGAGGGCGTCCGGATCGAGTTCGTGGGTGCGGGATTCCGAACGCATGGCGCCGAACATATCGACGCCCATGTGGAAGAACGGCCGGTCGAGGTCGGTCAGCAGCCTGCGGGCGATGCTGGTCTTCCCGGCGCTCGAGACCCCGTTGAGGAGAACAACCTGGCCTGGGGTGCTCTCGCCCGCACGACCCGCGCCGGACATGTCCGTCATCAGTCCATGGTGGCGCGATGCGTCCTGTGACTCGCTACCGGCGGCGGTCCCGCCCGGGTGATCGGCACCACCCGGGCTGGTGGTTCAGTCGTCGAGGGCGCCGGCGGTGGAACCGCCCAGAGGCATTGCGGGGAGGCCGAGTTTGCGGTGATCCCAGCTGCGGATGCGGTCGGGGACCACGCGTACCGCCACGCGCTTGTTCAGCATGCCTTCGACGTACTGGCGCATATCGTCGGTGTACGGGCCGGTGTAGCGCTCCCAGACGCTGACGCCGACGGCGAACAGTTTCTCGGGGTCGTCGATCACTTCGGCGTGGCCTTCGATGGAAACGCCGCGCAGGGTGTCGTACGTCTGACCGGCCTCGACCATGCAGGTGACCGTCGGGTTGCGGCGCAGGTTCACCGCTTTCTGGGATTTGCCCTTCGTCTCGAACCAGAGTTCGGGGACGGAGCCGGGGCGGTCCGGATCGGCGATCAGCGCGTACCACATGGCGGTGAGATGCGGTTTCCCGTTCGCGTCCAGGGTGGCCAGGGTGGCTACACGGCTGCGGGTGAGGAAATCGGTGATCTCGGTATCGGTCATCACGATCTGTGACCGTTGGTTCACTCCCATCAGGCCACCATAAGTGACGGCGCCTGCCCGCCGCTCAGATCCGGCGATGCAGCGCATCCGCGGCCGCGACCAGATCGGCCGCCCAGCGGGCGCCGGGGCGGCGGCCGATACGGTCGATCGGACCGGAGACGGAGATGGCGGCGACGACGGCACCCTGCTGATCGCGGACGGGGGCCGAAATGCTCGCGACCCCGGCCGCGCGCTCCCCGGCGCTCTGCGCCCAGCCTCTTTTCCGGACATCGGCGAGCGTGCGTTCGGTGAACACCGCCTCGGCGAGCACGCTGCGCTGCAGCTCCGGATCGGCCCAGGCGACCAGGACCTTCGCGGCCGAACCCGCGGTGAGCGGCAGCCGGGAACCGATCGGGACGGTATCGCGTAACCCGGCCGGTGGTTCCAGTGCGGCGACGCAGACCCGTTGGCTGCCGTCGAGGCAGTACAGCTGCACGCTTTCGCCGGTGATCTCGCGCAGCCGCGGCAGGATCGAACTCGCGGCCTCGAGCAGGGGATCGGCGGCGCCGGCGGCGAGTTCGCCGAGCGCGGGGCCGGGCCGCCAGGCGCCGTCACCGTTACGGGCCAGCAGGCGATGCGTTTCCAGGCCCACCGCGAGCCGGTGCGCGGTGGCACGGGGCAGGCCGGTGCGTTCGCACAACTCGTTGAGACCGCAGGGCTGCTCGGCGACCGCATACAGCACTGCCACCGCTTTGTCCAGAACGCCGATACCGCTATGCTGTCTCATACAACGATATTAGCGTCCTGCATTCTGAGATGCCATCATGAACAGCCCAGGTGGGTCGTGGGATGAGGTCGCGATAATCCAGCTAGCGCGTATCCGCCGCGGGTGAGTCCGGGCGGGTGCCCGGCCCGAAAGGTGATCGCAACAATGCCACGTACGCTGGCCGAGAAGGTATGGGAACAGCACGTCGTCGCCCGCGGCGAAGGGGAGGGCGAAGCGCGCGAACCCGATCTGATCTACATCGATCTGCATCTCGTGCACGAGGTGACCAGCCCGCAGGCCTTCGACGGGCTGCGCGCGGCGGGCCGGCCGGTCCGCCGGCCGGATCTCACCATCGCCACCGAGGATCACAACGTCCCGACCGTCGATATCGACAAACCCATCGCCGACCCGATTTCGCGCACCCAGGTGGAGACGCTGCGCCGTAACTGCGCGGAATTCGGTATCCGGCTGCACCCGATGGGCGACCGGGAACAGGGCATCGTGCACGTGGTCGGCCCGCAGCTGGGACTCACCCAGCCGGGTACGACTGTGGTGTGCGGCGACAGCCATACCTCCACCCACGGCGCGTTCGGCGCGCTGGCCATGGGAATCGGGACCAGCGAGGTCGAACATGTCCTGGCCACACAGACGTTGTCGCTGCGGCCGTTCAAGACGATGGCCATCACCGTCGACGGGGAACTGCCGCCGGGAGTCACCAGTAAAGACCTCATTCTGGCGGTGATCGCCGAAATCGGTACCGGTGGCGGGCAGGGATATGTGCTCGAGTACCGGGGTGAGGCCATTAGGAAAATGTCGATGGAAGCGCGGATGACGATCTGCAATATGTCCATCGAAGCGGGGGCGCGGGCCGGGATGATCGCGCCCGACGAAACCACCTACGAGTTCTTGAAAGGCCGCCCGCACGCCCCGCAGGGGGCCGACTGGGATGCCGCGGTGCGGGCATGGGAGGAGCTGAAGACCGACGACGACGCCGTTTTCGATCGGGAAGTGCATATCGACGCCTCCGCGCTGACACCGTTCGTCACCTGGGGCACCAATCCGGGGCAGGGTTTGCCGCTCGGCGCGAATGTGCCGGACCCGGCGCAGATCGCCGACGAAACCGCGCGGGAATCGGCGGAGAAGGCGCTGCGATACATGGATTTGACCCCGGGTATGCCGCTGCGCGAGGTCACGGTGGACACCGTTTTCGTGGGGTCGTGCACCAACGGCCGGATCGAGGATCTGCGGGCCGTGGCCGATGTCCTGAAGGGCCGCAAGGTCGCCGACGGGGTGCGGATGCTGGTGGTGCCGGGGTCCATGCGGGTGCGCGAACAGGCCGAGGCCGAGGGGCTCGGCGAGATCTTCACCGCGGCCGGCGCCGAATGGCGGCAGGCCGGCTGCTCGATGTGCCTGGGGATGAACCCGGATCAGCTCGAGCCCGGTCAGCGCTGTGCTTCCACCTCCAATCGCAACTTCGAGGGACGGCAGGGCAAAGGTGGGCGCACCCATCTGGTGTCGCCCTTGGTCGCCGCGGCCACCGCGGTGCGCGGCACGCTGTCGGCGCCCGCCGATCTGAACTGAGCCGCCGCGCCGCATTCCGAAACCCACGAACAGCCCGAAACAGGAGAAATACGATGGATGCCTTCACCGTGCACAAGGGGATCGGTGTTCCGCTGCGCCGGTCCAATGTGGACACCGACCAGATCATCCCCGCCGTCTATCTGAAGCGCGTGACTCGAACAGGATTCGAAGACGGCCTGTTCGCCGCGTGGCGCGGCGATGAGAACTTCATTCTGAACACCGAACCGTACAAGCGCGGCACCGTACTCGTCGCGGGACCGGATTTCGGCACCGGATCGTCGCGTGAGCACGCGGTCTGGGCGCTCATGGACTACGGCTTTCGAGTAGTTATCTCTTCACGTTTCGCCGACATCTTCCGCGGTAATGCGGGCAAGGGCGGTCTACTCGCTGCGCGAATGTCACAGAATGATGTCGAAATGCTCTGGAAGATGCTCGAGGAACAGCCCGGACTGGAATTGGTTGTCGACCTCCAAGAGCGCACGGTGACCGCGGGAACCGTCGTGTTGCCGTTCGATATTGACGACTACACCAGGTGGCGCCTGCTGGAAGGTTTGGACGACATCGGTCTGACCCTCCGGCGTAGCGATGTGATCGCCGAGTTCGAAAAGGCAAGGCCGGGTTGGAAACCAAAGACCCTTCCCGAACCTATTTCGCAGGCGTAATGTTCTGGGCCTCTTAGTGGGGTCTCGGATGACGCGGTAGCTGTGCGTGTGCTAGGCCACATGAATTTTGGCGTGGCACATAGACTCTTGCCCAATGTGGGTTTACCGTGGTACCTAGTCGGTCCGACGACGGGCCATTAGTCTGCGGAGGATTCAATGAACAAGGCGGAACTGATCGACGTTCTGACCGAAAAGTTGGGTACTGACAGGCGCACGGCCACCGCGGCAGTCGAGCATGTGGTCGACACCATCGTGCGTGCGGTACACAAAGGGCAGAGCGTCACCATCACCGGATTCGGTGTGTTCGAACAGCGCAAGCGGGCGGCCCGCGTCGCACGTAATCCGCGCACCGGGGAAACCGTCAAGGTGAAGCCCACTTCGGTGCCGGCGTTCCGGCCGGGTGCCCAGTTCAAGGCGGTAATCGCGGGTAAACAGAAGCTCGCGGCAACAGGCCCCGCCGTGAAACGCGGTGTCAATGCTCCTGTGGCGGCCAAGAAATCCACGGCCAAGAAGACGACGGCGAAGAAAACCACCGCCAAGAAGTCGGCCACCAAGGCGCCCGCCAAAACAACGGCACGGAAGACCGCCACCAAGGCGCCGGCCAAGAGCACCGCCGCCAAGAAGGCGGCCACCAAGACGGCGGCCCGGAAGACCACCGCCAAGAAGAGCCCCGCCAAGGCAGCGGCGAAGAAGACCACCGCCAAGGCGACGGCCAAGAAGACCACGGCGACGAAGAAGGCCACCACCGCGAAGCGGACCACCACGGCCAAGAAGACCGCCGCCAAGAAGGCGCGCTGACCCTACGCCCGCGGATGCCGCGGAAATCCCCGACGGCTTTCCGACCCGCGAACGGTGCGCGTCGACGAGTACCGCCGGCCGTATCTCGGCCGGGCAACTCGTGACCTCCACAACCGAAACGCCGGACGGACCAGCCCCCGGGCGATCCCCGGGGGCGTGACCGTGTCCACGGCCGGCGGTGGTGGACAGGCCTGCCAGAGGTCTACTCGGCCTGTTCGGCGGCCTCGGTCGCCGGTGCAGTATCGACCGATAGCGATCGGTCCAGATGATCGGCGGCGACCAGCCGGTCGCCGGCGAACGACAGCACCCACACCGACCCTTTCCGGGTGCGTGCGGGTGACAGCGTTATTCCGTCCCGCTCCGCCCACCAGCCGATGAGATCCGGAATGGTGTCGCCCTGACTGCACAGGACGGGCACCGGCTCGGCGGACAGGGCCAACGACCGGATGTGCTCGCGCGCCTTGTCTGTATCAGCGGCATATTCGATATCGCCGAGCAGCGGTTCCACCGCCACCTCGGCCCCCAGTTCCTCGGCCAGCGGTGCCACCGTCTGCACACAGCGCAGCGGTTCGGCCGAATACACCGTCCGCGCGCCGAACGCGAGCAGATTCGGTACCAGCGCCAGCGCCTGCTGATAACCGGCGAGTTCGAGCGGACGCTGGGCGTCCGGGCCGCGGAAGCGGTCGCGGCGACCAGCCTTGGCGTGCCGGACCACCAGGACGGTCCGGGTATCCATCGGCAGCCGGGTGAAAGCCCGCACGATCCGGCGATCCATCGGATACGACAGCGCCGACATCACCGTCTCCAGCGGGCACCAGGTGAGTTCGTCGACTTCCTGGTTGGCGGTGAACTCCCCGCCGGCGACGTCGGCCGCCCAATAATCAACGCGTTTCGTCCGCCGGTGCCCCGGGATCGGATAGGTGACCTTACCGAGATAGCGGCCCAGCCGGGGCCGTAGACCGGTCTCCTCCGCGGTTTCCCGGGCCGCGGCCAGTACCGGGGTTTCGCCGGGATCGAGTTTGCCTTTGGGCAGCGACCAATCCCCGTACTTCGGCCGGTGGATGACCGCGATTTCGATCCCGCCGGCGGAATCGGGCGCGTGCCGCCACAGCACGGTGCCCGCAGCGTGAATATTGGGTGTGATCCGGGGATCCGGATAGGACGGTGGTTGATGCGTGCCGTTCACTGCTGACCCGGGCGGCGTAAGCGCATCAATTCGACCTGGTGGTCGCGGACCTCGATGCCGTCGCCGGCGGGGCCGGTACCCTCCCGATCCGGGCTGGATCGCCAATTACCGTCGGGATCCAGCACCCAGCAGCGAGTCATCGGATGCAGCGCGGATTCCAGGATGCCGTCCAGCCGTTCGCGCAGTTTCGGATCCTTCACCTGCGCCATCACCTCCACCCGCCGGTCGAGGTTGCGGTGCATCATATCGGCGCTGCCGATCCAGAACTCGTCCTGGGCTTTGAAGTTGAGCAGCCGGGAATGCTCCAGCACCCGGCCCAGGATGGACCGGACTTCGATGTTCTCGCTCATCCCGGGCACTCCCGCCCGCAGTCCGCAGATACTGCGGACGACGATCTGCACCGGGACCCCCGCCTGCGAGGCGCGGTAGAGGGCGTCGATGACCTGTTCGTCGACAAGCGCGTTGGCCTTGAGCCGGATCCGGGCGTCGGCGCCCGCGCGGGCCAGTTCGATCTCGCGGTCGATCCGGGAGATGATGCCGGCCCGGATCCCGTGCGGGGCCACGAGGATATTGCGGTAATCGGCCTTCCGGGAATAGCCGGTGAGCGAGTTGAACAGATCGGTGAGGTCGGCGCCGATTTCGGGGGCCGCGGTGAGCAGGCCGACATCCTCGTACAGGCGCGCGGTCTTCGGGTTGTAGTTCCCGGTGCCGATATGGCAGTAGCGGCGGATGGTGGAACCCTCCCGGCGTACCACCAGGCAGGTCTTGCAATGCGTTTTCAGCCCGACCAGGCCGTAGACCACGTGGACCCCGGCCTGTTCCAGCGTGCGGGCCCATTTGATGTTGGCCTGCTCGTCGAACCGGGCCTTGATCTCCACCAGCGCCACCACTTGTTTACCGGCTTCGGCGGCATCGATGAGCGCGTTCACGATGGGCGAATCACCGGAGGTGCGGTACAGGGTTTGTTTGATGGCCAGCACCTGCGGGTCGGCGGCGGCCTGCTCGATGAAACGCTGCACGCTGGTGGAGAAGGAATCGTACGGGTGGTGCACCAGCACATCGCCCTCGCGCAGCGCGGCGAAGACATTGCGCGGGGTTTCGCGTTCGCCGAACGCCGGCGGGGTCGCGGGAACGTAGGGGGCGTCCTTGAGATTCGGGCGGTCGACCCCGTACACCTGCCACAGACAGGACAGGTCCAGCAGGCCCGGCACCTGGATCACATCGGCCGGATCCACCTCGAGTTCGCGCAACAGCAGATCGAGCATATGCTCGGTCATATCGTCGGAAACCTCGAGCCGGACCGGCGATCCGAAGCGCCGGCGGGCCAATTCCCGCTCCAGTGCCTGCAGCAGATCTTCGTCGCGATCCTCGTCGACCTCGAAATCCGCGTTGCGGGTGATCCGGAACGAATGGTGTTCGACGACCGTCATCCCGGGGAACAGCTGGTCCAGATGCGCGGCGATCAGCGCCTCCATCGGCAGGAACGCCGCGATCGACGCGCCGTTACCGGTGCCGGGGCGCCGCACCCGGACGAACCGGTCCACATTGTCGGGGACCTTCACCCGCGCGAAGTGCTCGCCGCCGGTGGATTGGTCCTGCACGGTCACCGCGAGATTGAGGCTGAGCCCGCTGATATAGGGGAACGGATGGGCCGGGTCCACAGCGAGGGGTGTGAGCACGGGGAACACCTGGTCCTGGAAGTGCGCGGACAGCCGCTCCCGTTCGGCCTCGTGCAGATCGGCCCAGTCGATGATCTCGATACCCTCCGCGGTGAGCGCGGGCAGCACTTCGGTGAGGAACACCTCGGCATGGCGGACGGCGAGATCCTGGGTGCGGGCCGCGATCAGGGCGAGCTGTTCGCTCGGTGACCGGCCGTCGGCCGAGCGCACCGAAAGCCCCGTTTCGGCGCGGCGTTTGAGACCGGCGACGCGGACCATATAGAACTCGTCGAGATTCGAGGCGAAGATGGCCAGGAATTTGGCGCGTTCCAGCAGCGGCAGCGAACCGTCCTCCGCCAGCGCCAGCACCCGGGCGTTGAAATCGAGCCAGCTCAGCTCCCGGTTGAGGTAGCGATCGGCCGGCAAACGCGGGACATTGCCGTCTGCGGGGATCTGGGTGGCGGCCGGAGGCGGGGTGGGTAGCACCTGTTGCTGCTTGACGGTTTCCGTATCGCTCACACCTACGATCATCCCTTACGAACCGCATGGTGTGCATGGACGGGCGGTGACTGTTATCTCCAGTTCACGAGGTGGCGACCGGACCGCACACCTGGGTGACCGGCTCGCGAACACGGTATGGCAAACCGAGTTCACGCAGCAGAGCGGTGGTCGCCGGTCCGGTGCCCAGCGATTGCACGGCAGCCAGATCCGCGGCGGTGTCGACATCCTGGCGCAACCCCGGCCAGTCGCCGGATAGTTCGCGGGCCCCGTCGGCGCGATGACGGTGAGCGGAATCACGGCCGAACCGTGGTCGCAACGGGATTCCGGCGGGCGCGAAGAGGGCCGCGGTCCCGGTGCCGGCGTGATCGGCGACCAGCGCCCGGGAGCCGGTGGGGGCGGCGGCCAGCACGGCGGCCAGCTCCTGCGGGCACAGTCCGGGCAAATCGGCCTGCAACGCCAGCACACCCACCGCCGGATGCTGCGACCGGATGGCCGCCGCCGCGGCGGCGAGCGCGGTATTGAGTCCGTCCGGATCGGCGCCGGCACCCGCCGGTTCGGGATGGACGTCGGCGCCCAGCCCCTGGGCCGCCGCCGCGACCGCCGGGTCTGGGGTGACGACGGTGATCCCGGCGATCGCCTCGACGGCCGCGGCCGCGGCCGCGGTATCGGTGAACATGGCCAGCACCAGCCGGGACCGATGCGCCGGGGCCAGCACACCGGCGAGCCGGCTCTTGGCGCTGTCCAGGGATTTCACCGCGATCACGGCGTGCACGGAGTGCGGGCACATGGCCTCATCCTGTCATGGCATATTGGGCTGATGACGAGGGCGGCGGTAATGGGCGCGGGATCGTGGGGTACGACACTGGCGAAGGTGTTGGCGGACGCGGGGACCGAGGTCACCATCTGGGCCCGCCGGCCCGAGGTCGCCGAAGCGCTGGCGACCGACCACCGCAACCCCTACTACCTGCCGGGCGTACAGCTACCGCCCGTCACCGCCACCGCCGACTACGCCCGGGCCATGGCCGGCGCCGATATCGTCGTACTCGCGGTGCCCTCGCAAGCACTGCGCGGGAACCTGAAGACCTGGGCACCGGCCATCGGCCCCGACGCCACCCTGCTGAGCGTGGCCAAGGGTATCGAGAGCGGCACCCTGCTGCGGATGAGCGAGGTGATCGCGGAGGTCACCGGTGCCGATCCGGGGCGTATCGCGGTGCTGTCCGGGCCCAACCTCGCCGGGGAACTCGCCGCCGGTCAGCCGGCGGCCACCGTGGTCGGGTGCACCGACGCGCAGCGGGCGGCCGCGGTGCAGCAAGCGTGCGTCACCAGTTATTTCCGGCCCTACACCAACACCGATGTGGTCGGCTGTGAAATCGGCGGGGCCTGTAAAAACGTCATCGCGCTGGCCTGCGGGATCGCTTCGGGAATGGGTTTCGGCGATAACTCCATCGCCGCGCTGATGACCCGCGGCCTCGCCGAGATCATCCGGCTCGGAATGGCGCTCGGCGCCGAACCGGTGACCCTGGCCGGGCTCGCGGGAGTCGGCGATCTCATCGCGACCTGCACCTCGCCGCTGTCGCGTAACCGGTCCTTCGGCCAGGTCCTCGGTTCCGGCGGCTCCATGCAGGCCGCGCAGGAAGCGACTCATGGGCAGATCGCCGAGGGCGTGAAGTCCTGCACCTCGGTCCGGGCTCTGGCCGTCGCCCACGGGGTGGAGATGCCGCTGACCGAGGCCGTGCACCAGGTGTGTCACGAGGGGCTGGAGGTGCAGTCGGCGCTGGAGAAACTGCTGGGCCGCCAGATCAAACCCGAATGAGCCGTAGACGGCGGTGCGCCACGGTTACCGGGGGCCGCGACAGGGTACCGTTCCGGGCATGAGTCGGATCAGAGTTGCCGTGGTTTTCGGCGGTCGCAGTAACGAGCACACGGTGTCGTGCGTATCGGCCGGTGCGGTGCTGCGCAATCTGGATCCGCAGCGGTTCGAGGCGGTGCCCATCGGTATCACCCCGGCCGGTACCTGGATGCTCGCCGATATCGATATCGCGGCCCTGGCCAGGCACGACCGGACGCTGCCGTCGGTGACCGGCGGCGGCACCGAACTGGTGCTGGCCGCCGATCCGAGTCGCGCCGGAACGCTGGTCGCGCTCGACGACCCGCGTACGGCTCTCGAAACCGTCGATGTGGTGTTCCCGGTTCTGCACGGGGCGTTCGGTGAGGACGGCACAGTCCAGGGAATGCTGGAACTCGCCGGTATCCCCTATGTGGGGCCCGGTGTCCTGGCCAGTGCCGCCGGGATGGACAAGGAATTCACCAAGAAACTGCTCGCCGCCGACGGCCTGCCCATCGGCGTGCAGGTGGTGCTGCGGCCGGGCACCGCCACCGTGACCCCGGAGGATCGGCAGCGGCTCGGGCTGCCGGTCTTCGTCAAACCGGCCCGCGGCGGTTCCTCGATCGGGATCACCAAGGTCACCGACTGGGCGGGGCTGGACGCCGCGATCGCCACCGCCCGCGAACACGATCCGAAGGTGATCGTGGAAGCCGGAATCGCCGGCCGCGAGGTCGAATGCGGGGTACTGGAATTCCCGGACGGCCGGGTGGAGGCCAGTGTGCTCGCCGAAATCCGGATGCCGGAGGACCTCGCCGACGCCGACGCCGGGGAAGAACCCGGGCCCGCGTTCTACGATTTCGACACCAAATACCTCGACGACATCTGCGAATTCGATGTCCCGGCCAAACTCGACGACGAGATCGCCGACGAGGTCCGGGCCATGGCGGTGCGCGCCTTCCGCGCACTGGACTGCCAGGGGCTGGCCCGGGTGGACTTCTTCGTCACCGAGGACGGTCCGGTGATCAACGAGATCAACACCATGCCCGGTTTCACGCCGATCTCCATGTACCCGCGGATGTGGCAGGAGTCCGGGGTGGGCTACTCGGAGCTCCTGACCCATCTCGTCGACACCGCTCTCGCCCGCGGCACGGGGTTGCGCTGAGCGCGACGGGCGGTCCCCGGGCGCGCGCCGGGGTCTCAGTTGGGCAGCTCGCCCGGATCGATCGGCTGCGCCGGCAGGTGCGCGGTGATGGTGTCGGACACCACCTGCAGTGGGGTCGGGCCGGAGCCGTCGGGAACGGTGAGGGCGATATAGGTTTCGCGGTCCACGGCGAACCAGGTGGCGGTGGCCGCGGTGTCGTCGCGCACCTCGAACCATTGCACGCCGTTGACCAGCTGCAACGGTGAGGCCCGGTGGAACTCCAGCGGGCGGTCCAGGCCGCACCGCAGGATGATCGGATCGCCGCCGCCGGAGCGCTGCCAGGCCGCGGTCGCCGGGGGTGCGGGTTCGACAAGGGTGGCTCGGCTGAAATCGCCGAGTTCCGCGGGTAGTGCGGGCAGGAGGGCGGAACAGGCCGGGCCGTCGGCAGCGGGCGCCGGAACCGGGCCGAGTGCCAGCGGTTCCGGTTCCGCCGGGCCGCGCAGCACGATCACCGCCGCCACCACGACCCCGACCAGCAGGGCTACCGGCAGCGCCACCGCGGTCGCGATGAGCGCGGGCGAATAGGGGCGGCGTTCGATTTCCGCGGCGTCGGCGGTCGCGGTGGCGGCCGGTGCCTTCTCGGCTTCGGCCGGGGCCCCGGCGTCTTCGTCCGGCGATGTCCCCGGCATGCTCGACGTTCCTTTCTGCGGTCCGTTGCCGCACTGCGGTCCGCTTCGGCCGCCGCGGCGGTGCACCGGGCACAGAGTACCGTCAGGGCGGAGAACGCCGGGTGCGAGGCACCGGGCAACCAGGCCGGCCCCGCGGCGGCGACGAGTGAGAGAGGTCCCACGATCAGCACCCGACCGACAGTGCGCGACCTGGGCGAATTCGCCCTGATCGACCGGATCAACGCGGGCCGGGCGCAGGGACCGGCCATTCGGCTCGGACCCGGCGACGATGCCGCGGTACTGACCGCGGCTCGCGGCCAGTACGTGGTGAGCACGGATATGTTGATCGAGGAGCGGCATTTCCGGCTCGACCTGTCCCGGCCGGAGGAGATCGGGCGGAAAGCCATCGCACAGAACGCCGCCGATATCTATGCGATGGGCGCCGCACCGGTCGGGTATGTGATCGGCCTGGGGTTGCCCGGGCATGCACCGGTTGATGTCGTCACGGAGCTCGCGGACGGGTTCTGGGCCGAAGCGGCGCGGGCCGGCGGTTCGATCGCGGGTGGCGATATCGTGCGCAGCGAACAGGTGGTGATCTCCGTCACGGCGTTCGGGGATCCGCTGGGCGAGCAGCCGGTCACCCGGTCCGGCGCGCGGGTGGGCGGCACGGTCGCGATCGCGGGCCGCCCGGGCTGGTCCGCCGCCGGTTTCGAACTCCTGACAGGTTCACACCCGGATGCGACGCGCGACTACGGCGACTCCCTCGCGGGGATGGCCGCGGCGGCGCACCGGGCGCCGCGACCGGACTACGACACGGTCCGTGCGGCCATGACCACCGGCACCCCGCCGGCCGCACTCACCGATATCTCCGACGGTTTGCTCGCCGATCTCGGGCATCTGGCCGCGGCGTCGGGGGTGGCGGTAGCGGTGGACACCGCGCACCTGCGTGATCCGGAGCTGGAACGGCTCGCCACGGAGCTGGAAGCCGATGCGCGGCAATGGATCCTGACCGGCGGGGAGGATCATGTGTTCGCCGGGGTCTGGTCACCCGGGGTGACACCGCCGCCCGGCTGGACGCCCATCGGGGTCATCGAACCTGGTCAGGGCGTAACCGTCGACGGCGAGCGGTATGACGGGCCCGGAGGCTGGGAGGCTTTCTCCGGGACGGACTCGGCGAAATCGGACCACTCACGATAGGTTGTGCGGTCATGGGCACGAAACCACTCGCGGAAATCATCGATCCGGGCTGGGCGAAAGCATTGGATCCGGTGGCCGACCGGATAGCGGCCATGGGTGAGTTCCTTCGTGCCGAGAACGCCGCCGGCCGCGGATACCTCCCCGCCGGGGAGAATGTCCTGCGCGCCTTCCAGCATCCGTTCGAGGCCGTCCGGGTGCTGATCGTCGGCCAGGACCCCTATCCGACCCCCGGCCATCCCATGGGGTTGAGCTTCTCGGTGGCGCCGGACGTTTCGCCGGTCCCGCGCAGCCTGGCCAATATCTTCGCCGAATACAGCAAGGATCTCGGCCATCCGACACCCACCAGCGGTGATCTGAGCCCCTGGTCGGATCAGGGCGTGCTGCTGCTGAACCGGGTGCTGACGGTATCGCCGGGCAAACCGGCGTCGCATCGCGGCAAAGGCTGGGAGCAGGTCACCGAACAGGCGATCCGCGCGCTCGTGGGCCGCAGCGAACCGCTGGTCGCGGTCTTGTGGGGCCGCGACGCGGCATCGCTGAAACCGGCACTGGCCGAGGCCGATGTGCCCTGTATCGAGTCCGCGCATCCGTCACCGTTGTCGGCGTCGCGAGGATTCTTCGGTTCCCGTCCGTTCTCCCGGGTCAACGAACTACTGGACGAACTCGGCGCGGAACCGGTGGACTGGCGCCTGCCCTGACGGGCGTCGAAAAGGAAACAAGTGAGGAGCACACCATGAAACTGCGCGGCATCACCGCCACGCTCGCGCTGAGCGCCGCCCTGACCGGCGCCGCCGGGGCGACGGCCGGAGCGGCCCCGCTGACCCTCGAACCGGCGCAGCCGGTCACCGAGCCGGTCGCCGAGGATTTCACCTCGACCGGTTCGTCCACGATCTCCGCGTCGGTGAACGCCAAGGGCGCATGCCTGTTCCAGCGGACCCTCAGCGCCATGGACCTGGACTGCTGATTTGCCCGTTCGTACACCGTAACGTCCGCATATTTGCGATGCTGCAAATCGTGAGTAATGCGAACTATCTGCTCGATCCCGTCCAGCTGCGGCTCCGCGGTGTGGGCGGGATCGAGCTCGTTGCGGACCGGTACGGCCCATCCGACGGCCCGCTCGTGCTGTTCCTGCACGGCGGCGGCCAGACGCGGCACTCCTGGAAGCAGACCGGCGCCCAGCTCGGTGCCGCCGGGTTGCGCGCGGTCGTCCTGGACGCCCGCGGTCACGGCGACAGCCAGTGGGCGCTCGACCGTGACTACCGCTACCAGACCATGGTCGGCGATGTCCTCGCGGTGATCGAACAACTCGGCGGGGGACCGGCCGTCCTGGTCGGCGCGAGTATGGGCGGGATCACCGGGCTGCTGGCCACCGCCGCCCCGGGCGGCGAGGCGATCTCCGCGCTCGTCCTGGTCGATATCGTCACCCGGCCCGAACCCGCGGGGGTCAACCGGGTCCTCACCTTCCTGAGCAAGAACCCCGACGGGTTCGCCACCCTCGACGAAGCCGCCGACGCGGTCGCCGAATACATGCCGCACCGGCCCCGCCCGAAATCCAGCGCGGGCCTGCTGCGCAACCTCCGGCAGCGTGACGGGCGCTGGTACTGGCACTGGGACCCGGGCATTCTCGGCGACAAAGGCCAGGATCCGGACGAGATGGCCGCCGACCTCGAAGGGGTCGCCCGGGCGCTGCGTATCCCGGTGCTGCTGGTGCGGGGTATGCAATCCGATGTGGTCAGCGAGGAAGGCGCGGCCGAGTTCCAGGAGCTGGTCCCGCACGCGGAGATCGCCGAAATCGGCAACGCCGCCCACACCGCCGCCGGCGACGACAACGACGCCTTCACCGAGGCGGTCACTGTGTTTATTTGCGCCGCCTACGGCGTCGCCGGGGGGGGGGGCCGGGGGGGGGGGGGGGGGGGGGGGGGGGGGGGGGGGGGGGGGGGGGGGGGGGGGGGGGGGGGGGGGGGGGGGGGGGGGGGGGGGGGGGGGGGGGGGGGGGGGGGGGG
>NZ_JARWPM010000100.1 GCF_029869215.1 Nocardia carnea | reverse complement strand
AACTTATTACTACCACTCCTCCCCTCTCGCGGCCCCCGCGCCGCCGGCGGCCCCCCCCCCCCCCCCGCCCCCCCCCCCCCCCCCCCCCCCGCCGCCCCCCCCCCCACCCCGGGGCTCGTTCCCCCCCCCCCCCGTCTCGGTGGGATCGCGCGCCGGCGAATCCCACCGAGCCGTCGATCGTTCGACAGGAGCACTTCGATGCCGAAATCCTCCTTGCCCGGGCGCGCACCCGGCCTTCCCGGGCAGCGCCCGATCGGCACGGCGGCCCCCGAACCCGATGCGCCGAGGTGGCTATGACCACCCGCACGCCGTATCTGACCCGGCTCCGAGACCGCGTCGAGGGACCACTGCAGACAATAGGCGGCTTGTTCGCCATGACCGCCGACGCGGTGAAATTCGCCTTCCGCCGCCCGTTCCAGACCCGCGAATTCCTGGAACAGTCCTGGTTCATCGTGCGGGTATCGCTGGTACCGACCCTGCTGGTGGCGATTCCGTTCACCGTGCTGGTGAGCTTCACGCTCAATATCCTGCTGCGCGAACTCGGTGCCGCCGATCTGTCCGGGGCCGGCGCGGCATTCGGCGCCGTGACCCAGGTCGGGCCGATGGTCACGGTACTGATCGTCGCCGGCTCCGGCGCCACCGCGATGTGCGCCGATCTGGGGTCGCGGACGATCCGCGAGGAGATCGCGGCCATGGAGGTGCTCGGTATCGACCCGGTGCAGCGGCTGGTCACACCGCGCATGCTGGCCTCCGGTCTGGTCGCGCTGCTGCTGAACAACCTGGTCTGCATCATCGGCGTGCTCGGCGGCTACGTGTTCTCCGTCTACGTGCAAGACGTCAATCCGGGTGCCTTCGTCGCCGGGATCACCCTGCTCACCGGGATCAACGAGGTGATCATCTCCTCGGTGAAAGCCCTGCTGTTCGGCCTGGTCGCCGGGATCGTCGCCTGCTACCGCGGGCTGATCGTCACCGGCGGCGCGAAAGCGGTGGGTAACGCGGTCAACGAGACCGTGGTCTATGCGTTCATGTCGCTGTTCGTCATCAATGTGATGGTCACGGCGATCGGTATCCAGTTGACGACCGGATGAGGGGAGGAATCCGATGACAGCATCCGAGGTGCTCACCGCGCGGTACCCGGCGATGGTCCGCCGGCTGCGCAAACCGGTGGATGTACTCGGCCGGGTCGGTGATCATGCGATCTTCTACGTGAAGGCGCTGGCGTTCGCGCCGATGGCGGCCTGGCGCTACAAACGCGAGACGATCCGGTTGATCGCGGAGATCAGTATGGGCGCCGGCACGTTGGCCGCGTTCGGCGGCACGGTGGTGATCGTCAGCTTCCTGACGCTGGCCACCGGCGGCACACTCGCAGTCCAGGGCTACAGCTCCCTCGGCGATATCGGCATCGAGGCACTGACCGGATTCCTCTCGGCGTTCATCAACGTCCGGATCTCCGCGCCGGTGGTGGCAGGTATCGGCCTGGCGGCCACGTTCGGGGCCGGCGTCACCGCGCAACTGGGTGCCATGCGGATCAACGAGGAGATCGACGCCTTGGAATCCATTGCGATCGAGCCGATCTCCTACCTGGTCGGCACCCGGATCATGGCCGGGATGATCGCGATCACCCCGCTGTACGCCATCGCGGTGATCGCGTCCTTCCTCGCCAGCCGGTTCACCACGGTGGTGATCCTGGGCCAGTCCTCCGGTCTGTACGACCACTATTTCGCCACGTTCCTGAACCCGATCGACCTGCTCTGGTCGTTCCTGCAGGCAATTCTCATGGCGATCACGATCTTGCTGATCCACACCTATTTCGGGTTCTTCGCCGCCGGCGGCCCGTCCGGCGTGGGCACGGCCGTGGGTAATGCGGTGCGGACCTCGCTCATCGCGGTGGTCTCGGTAACCCTGCTGGTCTCCCTGGCCGTATACGGGTCCAACGGAAACTTCGAGCTGTCGGGGTAGGGATGGCGCTGGTGGGAAACGAAACACAGCACCGGCGGGCCGATGCCCCACCGCCGGACGGGCGACCGGACGTCACCGCGGACCGGCGGCGGCGCCGGCGGGACCGGTTGCGGGCGCTGGCCGCCGTGGGCCGGCCGGCCGCGGGCCTCGCCGCGCTCGCGGCGGGCACCGCGATCGTGGTCCTCGCGGTGACCCTGTTCCAGGGTGGTTTCGCCGACACCGTCACGGTGACAGTGCACGCGCCGCGGGCCGGACTGGTGATGTACCCCGATGCCGAGGTCAAACTGCGCGGCGTGACCGTCGGCGCGGTGGATTCCATTGTCGAACGGGCGGATGGCACCGCGGAGATCGAATTGGCCATCGACCGCGGCAACCTCACCCGGATACCCGGCGATGTCACCGTGGATATCGCTTCCACCACTGTGTTCGGCGCGAAGTACATCCAGTTGGTGCCGCCCGCGCGACCCTCGTCCGGCCACCTCGAACCGGGGCAGGTATTCGACGCCGGCCACGTGACGGTCGAGATCAACACGGTGTTCGAACAGCTCACCCAGGTACTGGGGCAGATCCAGCCGGAGAAGTTGAACGAAACCCTGGGCGCCTTGGCCGAGGCGATGCGCGGGCGCGGTGACCGGGTGGGCCAGATGATGGTCGACCTGGAATCGTTCCTGGCGAAAGTCGAACCCGGACTGCCCGCGTTGCGCGCCGATCTCGCGATGGCCCCGCAGGTCACCGGTGCCTACGCGGATGCCGCACCGGCCCTGGTGGAAACGGTGGGCAACGCGACCCAGCTCAGCCGGACCATTGTGGAGGAACAGCAGCAGCTCGATGTGCTGTTGATGAGTCTCATCGGTCTCGCCGATACCGGGAACCGGGTCGTGGGGGAGAACGGGCCCGGCCTGGTGAGCTCCATGGACGTCCTCGTACCGACCCTCGACCTCACCAACCGCTATCGCACCGCGCTGACCTGCGCCCTGGACGGGCTCGGCTATCTGGCTTCGGTGAAACCGGTGCAAGTGCCGGGTATCGGGTTGTCGGCGAACTTCTTGTGGGGTGTCGAGCCCTACCGCTATCCGGAGCATCTGCCGAAGGTCGCGGCGTCGGGCGGACCGCAGTGTTCGATGCTGCCGGTGGCGTACGAGGATTTCCCGCCGTTCGTGGTCACCGATGTGGGCGCCAACCCGCACGCGGGACCGTTCCGTCCGAACCTGTCCCTGAACACCACCTCACTGGCCGAGGCGCTCTTCGGGCCCGCCGCCGCGGGGAAAGGAGCGCCGCGATGAGCAATCGCAATACGCCACTGCTGAAATTCGGAATATTCGCTGCGGTGATGGTGGTGCTCTCGGCCTGCTTGATCATCGTTTTCGGCGAGTACCGCAGCGGTTCGACCACCGAGTACTCGGCGGTCTTCGCCGATTCGTCCGGGCTGCGCACGGGGGATACGGTGCGGGTGGCCGGGGTCGTGGTGGGTTCGGTGCGCGGGGTCGCACTGCGCGACGATCACCGCGTGCGGGTGGAGTTCGACGCCGATCGCTCGCTGGCGCTGACCACCGGCACCGAGGTCGCGGTGCGCTACCTGAATCTCGTCGGCGACCGCTACCTGGAAATCACCGACCGTCCCGGCGACACACTGCCCGCGGGCGGGCAACTGCCGATCGAGAACACCACCGGCGCGCTGGATCTGGATCTGTTGCTGGGTGGGCTCAAACCGGTGATCCAGGGTTTGAACGCCCGGGATGTGAACGCCCTGACCTGGTCGTTGCTGGAGATCGTGCAGGGTAAGGAGGGCACCGTGAATTCGCTGCTCGGCCGGACCGCCTCCTTCTCCGCCGCGCTGGCCGACAACAACGAGATCGTCGAGCAGCTGATCGACAATCTGAACACGGTGATGACCACGCTGGCGAACGAGGGCGGGCAGTTCTCCGGCCTGGTGGACCGGCTCGAACAACTCATCACCCAGCTCGGCAACGAACGCGACCCCATCGCCGCCGCGATCGATTCGCTGGAAGCCGGTACGGCCACCGTCGCCGATCTGCTGACCCAGGGCCGGCCCGGCCTGGCCGGCGCAATCGACCAGGTCAACCAGCTGGCCGCGAATATCGACGGCGACAAAGCGACGCTCGATACCGCGCTGCAGAAAGCTCCGGAGAACTTCCGGAAACTGGTGCGCACCGGGGCCTACGGCAATTTCATCCAGTACTACCTGTGCGATCTGACGATCCGGGTCAACGACCTGTCCGGGCAGGTCGTGGAGATCCCCGCCGCCGTACAGACCGATGGAAGGTGCGCTCCCTGAGATGTTTCGATACCGCGGAAAACATCTGCTGCGGCACGGCCTGGTCGGGATCGTGCTCATCCTCTGCGTGATCTCGCTGGGCCTGCAATCGCAGCAGGTGATCGCCTGGGGCACGACCGTCCGCTACCAGGCGGTGTTCGAGGAGGCCGGCGGGCTGGAGGCCGGTGACGAGGTGATGGTGTCGGGTTTCGAGGTCGGGACGGTCACCGAGGTGCGCCTCGAACGCGGCCGGGCACTGGTCGTATTCACCGTCGGCGACCGGGTCACGCTGGGCGCGTCCAGTACCGCGCAGATCAAAACCGGTTCGTTGCTGGGTAAACGGATCATGACCCTGGTGTCGCACGGTGACGAGCGGCTGCGTCCGCTGGATGTCATCCCGGTCGAACGCACCTCCTCGCCGTATTCGCTGACCGACGCACTCGGCGACCTCACCGACACCAGCGCGGCCATGGACACCGACGCGCTGAACAGCTCGCTGGATCTGCTCTCGTCCACGCTGGATTCGATCGCCCCGCAACTGGGACCCGCCTTCGACGGCCTGTCGGAACTGTCGAAATCCATCAACAGCCGCAATACCGCGCTCGGCGATCTGCTCACCGCGACCCAGCAGGTCACCGGTATCCTCGCCGATCGCAGCGAACAGTTGAATACCATGCTGCTCAACGCGAACACCCTGGTCGGGGTGCTCGACGAACGCCGGCAGGCGATCGCCACCCTACTGGCCAATACGGCGGCCGTCGCCGACCAGCTCACCCAGCTGGTGGCCGACAACGAGGCCGAACTCGGGCCCGCACTGGACCGGTTGAACTCGGTCACCGAACTGCTGCAACGTAACCGGGACAATATCGCCGAAGCGATCCCCGGCCTGGCGAAGGCCTCGCTCACCCAGGGCGAAGCGGTGTCGGGCGGGCCGTTCTACAACGCCTATGTCGCCAACCTGATTCCGGCCCAATGGATCCGGCCGTTCGTCGACGCGGCGTTCGGCGGCTCGGTCCCGCAACCACAACCCGTACCGCAACCGGGGGCACCACGATGAACCGGAACCTGATCATCCGCGTGGCGGTAGGCGCCTCGGTGGTGGCCGTCGTGGTCGCGGCATTCGCGGTGGTGAACCGCGCGCTGTTCGCGCCGAATACGGTGCGCGCGATCTTCACCACCGCCACCGCGATCTACCCCGGCGACGATGTGCGGGTATCCGGGGTGAAGGTCGGCACCATCGCCGCCATCGAACCCCGCGGCGCCACCGTGGAAATGACGATGCACGTCGACCGCGAGGTCGATATTCCGGCCGATGCGGGTGCGGTGATCGTCGCCCAGAGTCTGGTCGACTCCCGTTACGTGCAGCTCACTCCCGCCTACCGCGGGGAAGGCCCGACCATGGCCGACGATACGGTGATCCCGCTGGAGCGCACGGCGATCCCGGTCGAATGGGATCAGATCAAAACACAGCTCACCCGGCTGGCCACCGAACTCGGGCCCGACGGGAACCAGGCCTCCGGGCCCGCGGGGCGCTTCATCGACAGCGCGGCGAACGCCCTTGCCGGAAACGGGGACAAACTGCGGCAGGTGCTGTCGGAGTTGTCCGGGGTCGGGCGGATACTGGCCGACGGTAGCGGCGATATCGCCGCCACCATCACGAACCTGCAGACCTTCGTCACCGCACTGCGCGACAGCAACGTACAGATCGTGCAGTTCCAGAACCGCCTGGCGACCCTCACCAGTGTGCTGTCCGACAGCCGCTCCGATCTCGACGCGGCATTGACCAATTTGTCCATCGCGGTGGGTGAGGTGCAGCGGTTCGTGGCGGAGAACCGGGACAAGGCCGGTGAGCAGGTAGGCCGGCTGGCCGACGTCACCCAGAACCTGGTGGACAACCGCGGCGAGCTCGAGGAGTTGCTGCATATCTTCCCCACCAGCCTGGCCAACTTCTACAACATCTACAACCCCGATACCGGCACCGAAGCGGGGGTTTTCGTGCTGAACAACTTCTCCAACCCGATCGAATTCGTCTGCGGCGGTATCGCCAGCGTGGAGAACATCGGGGCCGAGGAGGCGGCGCGCAAATGCCGTGACTATCTCGGCCCGGTGCTCGGACTGCTCAACTTCAACTACCTGCCGGTGCCGGTGAACCCGGCCCTGGGGCCCTCGGCGAATCCGGACAACATCATCTACAGCGAACCCCATCTGGTTCCGCAGGCGGTGAACCCGCCCGCGCCGGCACCACCACCGGCACCGCCGGTGCCGAACCTGGCCGACATCCTTTTCCCCGGCGGGCGGTGAGTACCGATGACAAAACCGCGTAAAGGCAGCAATATTCGCACTGCGGTACTCGCCTGCGTATGCGTCGCGCTGACCGCGACCGGCTGTAACTGGGACGGCGTCAATTCGCTGCCCTTGCCGGGCGCCACCGGCCGCGGCGCCGAGGCCACCGTGCTGTACGTGGAAATGGCCGATGTCGGCACACTGACGCCGAATTCGCCGGTACTGATCGACGATGTGGTGGTCGGCAGCATCGGCGATATCACGGTGGAGAACTGGCACGCGTTGGTGGAGGTGTCCATCCAGCCCGGCCAGGTGGTGCCGGCGAACGCGCAGGCCCGAGTGGGACAGACCAGTCTGCTCGGGTCGATGCATCTGGCGCTCGGCCCGCCTCCCGGGCAGGCGCCGCAGGGACAACTCGCGCCGGGGTCGCGGATCGCACTGGACGAGACCGGCACCTACCCGTCGACCGAACAGACGCTGGCCTCGCTGTCGGTGGTGGTCAACGGTGGTGGCCTGGGACAGATCGGCGATATCGTCGGCAGCCTCAGCGCCGCGTTCGAGGGGCGGGAGACGAATATCCGGGCGCTCCTGGACCGCCTCGACGTCTTCCTCGGAACGCTCGACGCCCAGCGCGCCGATATCGTCGCCACCATCGACAACCTGAACCGGCTCGGCGGCACGTTCGCCGCGCAGCGTGATGTGCTCACCGCGGCGCTACAGCGAATTCCCCCCGCACTGGACGTGCTCATCGCCGAACGCCCGGATCTGGTGACCGCACTGGACCGGCTGCGTACCTTCAGCGACACCACCAATGGTGTCCTGACCACGGTGCACGACGATCTGCTCACCAATCTGCGCAACCTCGAACCGACGTTGCGGGCGCTGGCCGATGTGGGTCCGGATATCAACTCCGCGATCCAGTTCGCGACCGTATTCCCGTACGGGCAGTACCTGGTCGACAACGGCGTCCGCGGCGATTTCATCAACCTGTTCGCCACCGTCGACCTCACCATTCCGCGGCTGCGCCGGGAACTGCTGCTGGGCACACCCTGGGGAGATCCGACCGCGGTGATCCAGGCCGCCGTCGGTGATCCGGGTTATGCCGAGCAGACGAAGAATCCACTCGGGTTCGGGGTGACCCCGCCGCCGGTCGCGGCGCCCGCGCCGGCTCCCGCCCCGCCACCGCCTCCGGCGCCTGCCCCCGCCTCGCCACCGGCGCCTGCCCCCGTGCCCGGTCTGCCGTTCCCGCTGCCGCAGATCCAGCTTCCCCAGATACCCGGGATCGGAGGCGGCTGATGCTGCTCTCGCGTTTCGTCAAAGCCCAGCTGATCATCTTCGGTGTGCTCGCGGTGATCGGGCTGGTCGTGATGTCGGCGGTGTACATGCGACTGCCGACGCTCGCCGGTATCGGCACCATCGGGGTGACCGTGGAACTCCCGGAAGCCGGCGGCCTGTACCGGTTCGGCAACGTCACCTACCGCGGGATCCGGGTCGGCAGGGTCACCTCGGTGGAGTTGAGCGGCGACGGGGTACGCGCGCGGCTGGCCATCGACGGCTCATACCGGATCCCGGCCGACCTCACCGCCGAGGTGCGCAGTGTGTCCGCGGTCGGTGAACAGTACGTCGACCTGCTGCCGCGTACCGATTCCCCGCCGTATCTGTACGACGGGGCCACCATCGAACGCCGGGACACCGCGGTACCGCAACCTGTCGGCCCGATGCTGGACAAACTCAGCGCCCTGGTGGACACCATCCCCAAGGATGATCTGCGCCGGCTGCTCGACGAGATGTTCGCCGGGGTCAACGGGGCGGGCTACGACCTGGATTCGCTGCTCACCTCGGCCGAGAAACTGACCGCCGATATGAACGGGGTCGGCGACGCCACCCGCACCCTGGTCCAGGACGCGCAACCGCTACTGGACTCACAGGTGCAGACGGCCGACGCGATCCGTATCTGGACCCGGGCCACCGCGGACGTGACAGGGCAGCTCGTGGCGAACGATCCGCAGATCCGCCAGGTACTGCATGCGGGTCCGGGCTTCGCCGACGAGGTGGCCGGACTGCTGGATTCGGTGGATCTCACTCTGCCGGTGCTGTTGTCGAATCTGACCTCGGTCGGTCAGCTCGCGGTCACCTACAACGCGGGCCTCGAACAGTTGCTGGTACTGCTCCCGCCGGTGGTCTCGCTGGTCCAGGCCGTCCAGCCGACCAAGAACGCGTCCGGCCTGGGTATCGGCGATTTCCGGGTCAGCGGTGTATCCGACCCGCCCGCCTGCACACTCGGCTTCCTACCGCCTTCGGAATGGCGATCCCCGCAGGACACCACCACCATCGACACTCCGGACAACCTGTATTGCAAACTGCCGCAGGACCATCCGGTGGCGGTCCGAGGTGCGCGCAATATCCCGTGCGCGAACAATCCCGCCAAACGCGCTCCGACGGCCGCCCTCTGCAACAGCGATCAGGAGTTCGTACCGGTCGCGCCGGAGCAGCCGGTGCTCGGCCCCTACCCACGCGACCCCGAACTGGAAGGCCAGGGGATCCCGCCGGATTCGCGTTTCGACCCGCCGCCCGGCAACGCGCCGCCCGGGAACGCCCCGGCTGCCGCGACCGCACCGGCTCCGGCAGTCGCGCCCGCGATCGCTTACACCCAGTACGACCCGGACACCGGTGAATACCTCGGCCCCGATGGTCAGCTCTACCGGCAAACCGACCTGGTCGCCGACACCCACGGCAGCTGGGAGGACATGCTCCCGCACTGATGGCGGTCGCGAATGCTGTGTAGACAGTGCCGCCGGGGCGACACGTTCGCCCGGTACGGCGGCCCTCGGACTCCTTGCCGCGGAATTGTTCGTGCGCCAACGGAGTTGGTGCGACACGGTATCGTGTCGATCGCCGCATATTCTGCGGGCCGATGGGAGGAATCGCCGATGATCACGGACCCGACGCTCCTGCGCATCGGCGAGGCAGCACAGCTCAATCACGGTGGGCAACGCGAAGCGGCACGTTCGATGCTCGCCGGGATATGGGAGGAGATCGGCGGCGAGGCCGGTGATCCGCTGCACCGCTGCACGCTCGCGCACACCATGGCCGACGCACAGGACGACGTCGAGGCGGAGCTGGTCTGGGACCAGCGAGCGCTGGCGGCCGTCGGCCTGGTGACCGATGCGCAACTGGCGCAGGCCGGGGTGGCCATGTCTGTGGCGGGTCTGTATCCGTCGCTCCACTTGAATCTGAGCGACTGCTACCGCAAGCTCGGTGATCTCGTCCGGGCCCGGGAACACCTGGCTCAGGCGCGGGCCTCCGTCGGCGCGCTGGACAACGACGATTACGGGCGGCTGATCAGAGACGATCTGGAGCGATTGACCGAACAGTTGCGGTAGCCGGCGACGCGGCCGGGCAGGCCTGCTCAGCTCCGGGGGAGGCCGAGGATGCGCTGGGCGATGATATTGCGCTGGATCTCGGAGGTGCCGCCGGCGATGGTGCCGGAGAAACTGCGCAGATACCGTTCGAACCAGCTCGGTGCGTGGTCCTCCAGATTGAGCAGACTGTGCCGGGAGGTCACCGCGGGGTGTTCGAGGCCGTCGGCGCCGGCGGCCTCGAGGGCGGCCTCCAATCCGCGTTGCACGCTTTCCGAGCCCAGCAGCTTCAGCACCGACAAAGCGGCCACATCCGATTCGCCGCGCGCTTCCCTGGCCAGGGCTGTCGAACCCAGTAGCTCGAGGGCTTGCAGGTCCATGACCACCGTGGCGAAACGGTCCATATCGAGTTCGGTGCGCGGCCGGAAATCCTGGACCAGCATGCGTAGGCGTTGCGCGAAACTCATCCACAGCAGGGTGCGTTCGTGGCCGAGGGAGCCGGTGGCCACCGTCCAGCCCCGGTTCAGTTCGCCGACGAGGTTCTCGACCGGCACCCGGGCGTCTTCGAAGAACACCTCGTTGAAGTCCAGATCGTCATCGGCGCAGGCCGAGGAGAACGGCCGGCGGCGCACTCCCGGGGTATCGGTGGGGATCAGCAGTACCGAGATCCCCTTGTGCTTCGGTGCGTCCGGGTCGGTGCGGACGAAGGTGAGAATGACATCGGAATCGTGGGCGCCCGAGGTCCACACCTTCTGGCCGTTGACGATGAAATGGTCGCCGTCGAGGACGGCGCGGGTACGCAGGCCGGCCAGGTCGGAACCGGCGCCGGGTTCGCTCATCCCGAGTGCCGCGGGCATTTCGCCGCGCAGGATGGGCACTGCCCAGCGGCGCTGCTGATCGGGGGTGCCGAAGGTGATCAGCGAGGCGGCGATGATGCCCTGGCCCTGCGGATTGCAGCTCTCGTAGATCTTGCGGCGGCCCAGTTCCTCCCGGTGCACGTATTGCTGCAGAACGGTCGCGTTGCGGCCGCCGAACTCGGGCGGGTAACCCGGGACCAGCCAGCCGTGGTCGAATTGGGTGCTCTGCCAGGCGCGGGACCAGTCGGGTACATGCGAACTCGACCGCGGCCGCTCGGTGGCGATCGCCTCGGGCGGCAGATGCTCGTCGAGGAACGCGATGAACTCGGCGCGGAACCTTTCCACGTCCGCGTCGAAAGTCAGCTGCACTGTGTACCTCCTTTGACCGAATATGAGAATATCATTCTCTCATTGGGATATTCTAGTTTCCATCGGCGTGTGACCGGGCTCGGCGCAGGGTGCACTCCGGTGGGGTCCCGCCCGATGGACACGGCGATGGGAGGTACGACCATGCGGAGTGCCGGCAGTGAGCTGACCTTGCAGCAGCGGATCGATGCGCGCTCGGTGCGCACGACCAAGCTGTTCGGCAGCACGCAGGTGCAGCGGTTCCTCGACGCCGCGCGGGCGCTGATCACCGAGCGCGGCAGTACCGATTTCACCATGCACGAAGTGGTCGATGTGGCGGGGCAGTCGCTGCGCAGTTTCTATCTGCTGTTCGACGGTAAGCACGAACTGCTGCTGGCCCTCTATGAAGAGGCCATCGCCAAGGTTGCCGAGCAGATCCGGGAAGCCACCGGAAACGACGCCGATTCACTGGACAAACTGCGGACCGCGGTGGAGTTGCTGTTCGAATTCTGCCGGCCGGACCCGGGGGCGCACCGTCCGTTGTTCACCGAATTCGCGCCGCAACTGCTGATGTCGGATCCGATCGAGATCCAGGTCGCGCACGCCTCGCTGTTCGAGCTGCTCGCCGATCTGGTGAGCGCGGCCGAGGCCGCCGGGTATCTGCGCGCGGGGGCGCGGCCGCGCCGGTTGGCGGCGATGACCCTGCAAACGGTGATGTTCGTGGCGCAGGGGTCGCGGCCCGACGACGGCAGTCATCCGATCACGGCCGCCGAGGTGTGGAATCTGTGTGCGTTCGGCGCGCTCGGCGGAGCCGCCCGGGCGTGACCAGCGCCCGGACCGGCCGGTTGGTCGACCCGGGCGCACCGGCCAGCGGATATGTTATTCTCGGTTTCCGAGAATGCTGATATCACCACCGGTTGGGCGCTGGATCGTGGCGCCGGCGCGTTCAGGAAGTTGTCGTATGAGTATTTCGCTACTGCTGGATATGGCGGCGTCGAGCAACCCGGACCGGGTGGCCGTCGTATCCGGCGAACAGCGGTGGACCGGCGCCGAGTTGGACACCCTGGCCCACGGGGGCGCGGGGGCGATCGCCGCCTCCGGCGCCCGCAGTGTCGCATACGTGGGTACGGGCGGGGCGCTGCTGCCGCTGCTGATTTTCGCCTCGGCCCGCGCCGGAGTCCCGTTCACACCGCTGAACTACCGTCTCAGCGCCGACAAACTCGCCGAACTTGTGCACCGGCTGGACGCCCCGCTGGTGATCCACGACGAGTCCTACGCCGAAGCGGTGGCCGGGACCGCCGAACGGCTCTGGGCTTCGGCGCGATTCCTGGACTCCGCCCGCTGCGCCGAACCGGCCGCGGCGGACCCTGATCCGGATTCGCCGGCGGTCGTCCTGTTCACCTCCGGCACGACCTCGCAGCCCAAAGCGGTCGAACTCTCGCACAACAACCTGGTCAGCTACATCACCGGCACGGTGGAATTCGCCTCCGCCGCCGAGGACGACGTATCCCTGATCTGCGTGCCGCCCTACCACGTGGCGGGGGTCGGCGCGGCGCTGTCGAACCTCTACGCCGGGCGCAAGATGGTGTATCTGCGTAGTTTCGACCCGGCCGAATGGATCCGGCTGGTCGAGACCGAACGGGTCACCACGGCGACCGTGGTGCCCACCATGCTGGACCGGATCGTCGGTGCGCTGAAAGCCGGCGGCGCGCGGTTGCCGACCCTGCGCACCCTGGCCTACGGCGGCTCGAAAGTCGCGTTACCGCTGGTGCGCACCGCGCTCGAACTGCTGCCCGACGTGGGATTCGTCAATGCCTACGGGCTCACCGAAACCAGTTCCACCATCGCCGTACTCGGCCCTGACGACCACCGCGCCGCCCTGGCCTCCGACGACGAGAAGGTAGCCCGGCGGCTCGGCTCGGTCGGGCAGCCGGTACCCGGTATCGAGGTGCAGATCCGCGACGAGGGCGGAGCGGTGCTGCCCGCCGGGGCGACCGGGGAACTGTTCGTCCGCGGCCCGCAGGTCTCCGGGCGCTACACCGGGATCGGGTCGGTACTCGATGCCGAGGGCTGGTTCCCCACCAAGGACCTCGCGGTCCTGGACGCCGACGGCTACCTGTTCATCCACGGCCGCAGCGACGACACCATCATCCGCGGCGGCGAGAACATCGCGCCCGCCGAGATCGAGGACGTACTGGTGGAACATCCCGCCGTGCACGATTGCGCGGTGGTCGGCGTGGAGGACGCCGAATGGGGACAGATCATCGTGGCGGTCGTGGTCCCCGCCGAACCCGGCACCACTCCCGATCCGGAAGAACTGCGCGCTTATGTCCGTGCCGAACTCCGCGGTTCCCGGACCCCCGATCGCGTGGTGTTCCGGCCCGAACTACCCGCCACCCCGACCGGGAAAATTCTGCGGCGCGATCTGGTCGCCGAACTGACCCGCGAAACCGCCGGCGCGTAGCCGCCGCCTTCGAAAGGAAGAAATCATGGTGAAAACCGGTACCCGGCTACGGAGTCAGGTGTGCAATACCGAGGTGATCATCGTCCGGGCCGCCGACAGCCTCGCCGACCTGCGGGCCGGTGGTGTGCCGATGGTGCCCATCGACGGCGGCCCCGCGGCGGCGGCCGGCAGCCCGCAGGAGGGTTTCGCCGACGGCAATCTGATCGGTAAGCGCTACGTCGACGACCAAGGCGCAGAAGTCCTGGTGACCAAGGCGGGCGCCGGCACGCTGAGCGTCGGCGACACCCCGTTGACCATCAAGGAAGCCAAACCGCTGCCCGCAAGCGACTAGACCGACTGATCGAGGTGGGATAGATGCCCGAAACCGCCACCGACCCGCTGATCCTGGCGGCCGAACAAGCCGACGCCGAAGCGGCGGCGGCGGAAGCCGAGGCGCTGGCGGCGCAGGCGTCCGCGACCGCGGCGCGGGCGCGGGCCCGGGCCGCGAAACTACGCCGGGAAGCCGGAGAGCGGCGCGGCGGACCGGATGCGGGCGAGGTATCCGCAGCCGGCGATGTTGCCTCGTCGGGGAGCGCCGCTATCACGGAAGCGGATAGCGTTTGCCCCTCGAGTGCGGAAACTCCGGCTGCATCCGGCGGAACGGACTCGGGCGCGGAAGCTGGTGCGGCTGCGCCTGGCGGAACGGCATCAACCGCAGCGGGCTCTTCGGCGACTGTAGAGCTGTTGGCGGGCACCGGCGCGGACAGTGCCGGCGCGGGCAGCACCGCGCAAGACCCCGATGCGGACGCCGCCGGTGCGCGAAGCCCCGATGGGGACGCCGCCGGTGCGCGAAGCCCCGATGGGGACGGTGCCGGCCCGCGACAGTCCGGTGGGGATGGTGCCGGCCCGCAGAGCGATGACGCGGGCGGTGCTGCGCGCGTAGGCGGCGAACCGGAGAGTGCTGCCGAGGCCGACGCCGAGGCGGCGGGTGGCCCCGGATCGGCGAGAATGGATTCGGCGGAAGCCGCCGGGGACAGCACCGACCGGACGACGGGTACGGTGGCCGGCCGGTTCCCGGCCGCGGTGCGGCGGGTGAAACAGGGCGCGGTGCGGCGCCCGCGGCGCCGGACAGTGGCCCGGCTGGCGGTTGCGGTGATCGTGCTCGTCTGCCTGATGGCCGGCGGGTTTTCGATGTGGAACCACTATCAGATCACCGCGGACCAGGCGCGGGAGGACGAATACCTCAATGCCGCGCGGGAAGGCGTTATCGCGCTCACCACCCTGGATTCCGGACGGGCCGGCGAGGATGTGCAACGGGTCCTGGACCATTCGACCGGCGCTTTCCGGACGGATTTCCAGACCCGCTCCCAGGATTTCACCAAGGTCGTGGAGCAGTCCGAGGTCGCGACGCAGGGTGAGATCACCGCCGCCGCTGTCGAATCCATGACCGGCGAGTCGGCGGTCGTGCTGGTGTCGGCCGTCTCCCGGGTCACCAACTCCGCGGGAGCGCAGCAGGAGCCGCGGGTGTGGCGGTTGAGCGTCACCGTCACCCGGGAGGGCTCGGAGTTGAAGATGTCGAAAGTGGAGTTCGTGCCGTGAGTATGCCCAGCTTCTTCCGTACGGTCCGGCAGTCCCCGGAACCGCTGCTGCTCACCCTGCTGGCCGTGGTCGCGGTGGCCGTCGCCGGCTCGCTGCTGATCTTCCAGTACCGGCCCGATACCCGCGGCGACGCGGCGAAGAACGAGGTACTCTCCGCCGCCACCGAGGGCACCGTTGCCTTGCTGTCGTACTCCCCGGAAACCCTCGACCGGGATTTCGCGACCGCCAAATCCCGGATGACCGGCGATTTCCTCACCTACTACACCCAGTTCACCGAAAAGGTCATCGCGCCCGCCGCGAGGGAGAAATCGGTGAAAACCTCCGCGACCATCGTGCGTTCGGCGGTGGCGGAAATGCATCCGGATTCGGCGGTCGCGCTGCTGTTCATCAATCAGACCACCACCAGCGCCGAGAAACCCGATCCGGCACTGGCGGCCAGTAGCGTCCGCGTGACGCTGTCGAAGGTAGGGGACTCATGGCTGATCTCGTCGTTCGATCCGGTCTGAGCGAGGCCGGGGACCGGGTCCGGCGCGCGGACCCGGCGCTCGTAACGGTGTATCCGGTACTCGACTACTTCGCGGTGTGCCCCCGCTGCGGCTACTCCGCCGAAGCATCGGCCACCGTGCGAAGCTTCGCCGACGGTACGGCCGACCGCGAAACGCATATCACCTGCGGAATGCCCTGCGGCTGGCACGAAACACGTTAACCGTCACCACGGCAGCGGACCGTCCTCGGCGAAGAATCCGCCGGTCGGCCCGTCGGCGCCCAGGGTCGCCAGGCGAACCAGCACCGCGGCGCCCTGCGCGGGCGTCAGGAATCCGGTGTGGTTGTTGCTGTCGGTGTCGACATAGCCGGGTGCTACGGCATTGACCAGGATGCCTTCCTTGCGCAACTCGTTCGCGTAGCTGACGGTCAGCGCGTTGAGCGCCGTCTTCGACGGTGAATACGCTGCCGAGGGCAGCAGACCGGCGAAGGGGCCGTCGGGATCGCCGATGAGAGCCAGCGAGCCGGCATGACTGCTCACATTGACGATGCGCGGTGCCGGTGACCGCCGCAGCAGGGGGAGGAACGCGTTGGTCACCGCGATGACACCGAAGACGTTGGTCTCGAAGACCGCCCGGACCATATCGAGATCCACGGTGCTGGGGACCTGGTCGAAAGCCTTGTCGGGGTCGACCTGCTGATAGCTGGTCATCCCGGCGTTGTTGATCAGTATGTCGAGACTTCCGAACCGGCCGGCGATCCGTTCCGCGGCGGCCCGGATGGTCGCCGGATCGGTGACGTTCAGAACAACCGCCTGCGCGTCACCCCCTGATGCGCGGATCGCGGCGGCGGCGGCCTCGCCGCGTTCGGGATCGCGGGCGCCGATCAGGACGGTGCTGCCTTGTGCGGCGAGAAGTTCGGCCGCCGCGCGGCCGATACCTTTGTTCGCGCCGGTGACGAGTGCGATGGAGTTCTGCGGAGTGCTCACGGTGTGTCCTTCGTTGTGGTTGCTGTGCATCGACGACCACAAGATGCCGGCGACGCGGTCGCTGTGACAGCACGCCGGTGTGACGTGAACCACCGCCGGTCGCTGTCACAGGCCGGGACCGGCCGGCGTCTCGTATGTGTTCCGCAGAGCCGAGGACCCGGACAGGAGCCACCGATGAGCGAACACACCGACGCGGCCACCGAGGCTTTCGTCGCCCACCGCAACCTGCTCTTCACGGTTGCCTACGAAATGCTGGGTTCGGCCGCCGATGCCGAGGACGTACTGCAGGAGACGTGGCTGAAATGGGTGGGGGTGGAACTCGGCACCGTGCGCGACCCGCGGGCGTATCTGGTGCGGATCACGACCCGTCAGTCGCTGACGCGGTTGCGTACCCTTGTCCGGCGCCGGGAGTCCTATATCGGCCCGTGGCTACCGGAACCGCTGCTGACCGCACCCGATATCGCCGAAGACGTCGAACTGGCCGACCACATGTCGATGGCGATGCTGCTGGTCCTGGAAACCCTCGCGCCCACCGAACGTGCGGTGTTCGTCCTGCGTGAGGTGTTCGACTTGGGTTACGACGAGATCGCCGGAGCCGTGGACAAGACCCCGGCCGCGGTCCGCCAGATCGCCCATCGGGCGCGGACCCACGTCGCCGCCCGGCGGCCGCGCGGCGTCGTCACTCCGGCCGAAACCCGGGACGCGCTCGCTGCCTTCCGGCACGCGATCGAAACCGGGGACCTGCAAGGCCTGCTCGACCTGCTGGCACCGGACGTGGTCCTGCTGGGCGACGGTGGCGGTGTGAAGGCGGCGACCCCGCGGCCGATCACCGGGGCCGCCGCGGTGGCCCGCCTGCTGGCGAGTGGCCTGCCGCGTTTCGGTGACACCCTGACCGCCGAGCCGGTGGATATCAACGGTTCCCCGGCCCTGATCGTGCGCTCCGGCGGCGAGATCGACGATGTCGTGGCGATGCGTATCGACGACGGTCTCGTCACCGGGCTCTACATCGTCCGCAATCCGCACAAGCTGCAGCGGGTGTCGCAGGCGAACGCGGTGCGGCGCTGACCGATCGCGCGTGCCGCTGTTACGCGGGGGTGATGCGGAAGACGGGGTAGCGGTCCGCGATTCGCTCGAAATCGGCCTGCCCGGCGTGGCGATCTATCGGGAAATGCGGCCGCGCGCCCGGAGCCACCTGCAGGAAACGCCGTAGGATCGCCGCGCGCCGGCCCGTGGTTTCCTCTATGAGCCGGATCTCCTCGCGACGTCCGTGGCGCAATACGGCCCGGCCGTCACCTGCTCGTACGTTGCGCACCCAGTTCGTCCGGTCGCCGAGCATCGCGACCAGATACCGCTCACCGTCGTGATCGGCGATGGCGATCGGAAAGGAAATCAGCCGGCCCGATTTCCGGCCACGGAGTTCGAGGGTGGCCGCGCGGTCGGGCAGTACACCCGCCGCGAAGACGATTGCGGACACCCGGTTCTCGATCCGTGCCCAGCGACTCGGCCGGCCGCCGCGATATTGCCGACGCTTGAACGCTGCGAAGAAGCGACCGAGCATGAGTTTCCCTCCGGTGTGCCGCTACGGATTCTTACAAAGTATGTTTGTGTGGATACCGTATTCTTACCTGATAAGAATCGTCAAGAGGGAGGGTTGTGCCAGCGAACCGTAGCCGGGGACAAGCGGCCGGACTGACCAGGGAAGCGATCCTGCGGGCCGCGATCGCCGTGGCCGACCGGGAGTGTCTCGACGGGCTGACGATGCGGCGGGTCGCCGCCGAACTCGGGGTGGAGGCCATGACTCTCTACCACCATGTCCGGAACAAGGACGCGCTGCTGGACGGGATGGTCGACCAGCTGGTCGCCGAACTGCCGCCCCCACAGGACTACTCGTCCTGGCAGGAAACACTGCGCGCGTTCGCCCACGCGTTCCTGTCGGTGCTGTCCGCGCACCCCAACTTGATCGGACTGATCGCTTCCCGGCCCGCACTCTCTCCGCGAAATCTGGGGACGATGGAAAGGTTGCTCGAGTCGATCTGCGGGGGCGGGGGGGGGCCCCGCCGCCCAGGACGAGCACGACCCAGGCGGGGGCGGACAGGATCACCAGGCCCACCGCGCCGGC
>NZ_JARWPM010000099.1 GCF_029869215.1 Nocardia carnea | reverse complement strand
CCCCCCCCGCTCAGACCGCGGCCCGGCCCCCACCCCGCCCCCTCAACGCGCCAACCAACCCCCCCGCGGCGGCGTGGGGGGGTTGGGTGCCCCCCACCCCGCACCCCCCCCCCCCCGAGACCCGTTCGGGGAACCCATCGCTTCGGGCCGACGAGCCGGTCGAATGCGGCGTGCAGGCGCGGTGTGTTGGCGGCGGCCACGAACGGCGGCGAGGCGTAGTCGGGGCGGGTCGCCACCGGAGTGGGCCAGGTTCCGGGATCATCCGGCGAAGCATCCAGATCGCGCCAGATGATCGCGCGGCATTCCTCGGCCAGGGAGCGCGGAAATGCCTCCGGTAAGTGCACGAACCCGTTGTGGATGAACGATGCCACTTGTTCGTCGTCGAGCATGGACCTATTCGAACCGGTACCACGGCGGCTACGCCAATGATTTTTCCGCTCGCCACGCCGGGGCGGAGACCGGGTTGTGCACGGCAGCATCGCCGCTGCCGTCCGAGTTCCGGCCACGCCGGTGGTACGGCGGTCGGCTTGATCGCTCTGCGCTGGTCGAACCGAGCCGCTGGAATACCGGACCCCGGCCACGACTTGCATCGGATATGACGGACTCACAGTTCGATCCGCGCACTCTGCTCGCCGAAAGCCGGTTGGGCATTCTGGCCACGATCAAGTCGGACGGCCTGCCTCAGCTCTCACCCGTGACTCCCTACTACGACCGCGACGCCGATGTCATCTACGTGTCGATGACCGAGGGCCGGGCCAAGACGGTGAACCTGCGCCGGGACCCGCGTGCGGCACTGGAGGTGACTCGGGCCGACGGCTGGGCGTGGGCGACAGCCGAAGGCAGTGTCACACTCACCGGACCGGGAACCGACCCGCACGGTCCCGAGGTCGAGGCGCTGGTCGATTACTACCGGGCAGCCGCCGGTGAGCACCCGGACTGGGACGAGTACCGATCGGTCATGGTCTCCGACCGCCGGGTCCTGATGAAGTTGGCGGTGGAACACGTCTACGGCGCGGAGTTGCGCTGAACGTTCATCGGTAGGGTGCCGCGAGGCGGCGGGGTTCCTATTCGCCGCCTCGATCGGTTGGCCACAGGATCGTGGCGACCAGTACCAGGAGCGGAAGACCGATCGCTACCGCGTACCCGGTCGCGGTTACTCCGTTCACCGCACACCTCCGATGGATCCCCAGCGGGCGAACGACAACCGGGGCAGTACCGTTTCGACGTCGGCGATATGCATGACCGCGTTCAGCTGGAGTGGGCCGAGATGATCCGGGGAAGGCAGGATCACCACATCCGCGCCCGCATCGCGCACCAGGTCGCGTAGCGGTAGCAGACTGCACGGGTCCGGCCAGACCAGCCGATAGCCGAGCTGCCGGGCCAGCCGCTGTACCTGCGCGGCTTCCCAGTCCGGCGCGGTGCTGCTGTCATGGTCGATCCAGCCGAGCGCGATCGGTTGCTCCCACATCGTGAAACCCCCTGCTGTGCGGTTGGTTTGCACCCGCCGCCGAGGTCGGGACACCCCGCGGCGAGGCGTGGAACCGAACGTATGGGGAGATTCACGAAGCAGTTGTCCTGAAAGGACAGAGCGCCAACACTTTTCGGTCAGTTTGTCCGATCGGCATACTCTGGCGCGAGGCCGAGGCGCCACGCGAGCCCTCGAAGCTCTCGCCCGGCAGCGTCCCGGCGCGCAGCACGTAGATGATCGGCGACCGCTTCGCGGGTGAACATATCTGTGTGTACTCGCTGTGGCGCGAGGTGCTCTGCGCGCAGCAACACCTGTATGCCTTGGTCGCGCCGACGGGTATCGGTGAGCAATGCGCGGCCGACCTCCATATAGAGCTCAGCCTGCCGCGAGTTGCTGGGTATGGCTTGCACATTCACAGACCGCGCGCGCTCGGCAACGGTCGCCCCGTCTCCGAGCTCGTTTCCGATTGTGGCGCGCCATATGCCGACGTTGGCGGTACCGAACCACATTCGGCCGAAGGTGCCGACCTCGGTATCCAATCGTTTCGCTACCGCGGCTGCTTCCGACAGGTGCGTGCTCGCAGTGTCTCGGTTTCCTTGCACAGCACACGCCAAGGCAGCCGACAAGTGGAGCATTCCGTACGACTGAACGACCGCCGAGTCGTTCAAATGCGGGGACAGCTCGTCGGCACAGCGCATCGCGCGCCGGTACTGCTCGGGCCGTGACAGCCCGCCCGTCGCGTCACCACGCAACCAGGTCGTAAAGCCTATCCACGCGGGAGACTCCAGGAGTGCAGCGCAATGCTGAGCGGCCCGCGCTGCGAGTAGCGGCAGGCCGCGTCCACCAAGACGTTTGGTTGTCCACACGGCCGAGCTGTAACACGTAATCATTCCGAGCAGCGCCTCTCGTCGCCGATCGGGTATCCGCGCGTATACAGCGTGCAACTCGCCCAAAAGGTCTGGCATAAGCGCGACTTGCGCCGCGTAGTCGGACGTCACTTGCGCGAATTCGCTCAGCCGCTGAAGATCCGCGGCGATCAACGGCCACTCACGTATCGCGCAACCCGGGTCTTCGCCCAGCTCGTAAGCATCGAGTGCGTTTTCGACCGAAATCAAGCCGCCATGCGCCGCTTCCGCAGCCGCCGAAGGCGGTGTTTCCCATGGTGCCGGTGAGAATTCAGCGGGCGCAACGCGCAGCGCTCGCGCCAACGATTCGAGAGTACGGCGATTTTCCAGGGCTTTCTCGCCCCGCTCCAGTTTCCCGAGGTAGCCGTACGAGATACCGGCGAGGCCCGCGGTGACCTCGAGGGTCTGCCCGCGCCAGGCGCGGATCTCACGCAGGCGGCGACCGACCTCGTTCGGTGCGATATCGCTCATGTATTCGAGGCTACGACCGGCCGAGTTCCCTGTACAGGAAAAGGAGTTCGGACCGCAGCGTCGAACCGGGCCGGTCGCTTCGCTCCTGTGTGGTTTGCCCGGCCGGGGCGGTGGCAGTACGGCGCGGGGCCGGCGAGCTACATCAGGTGCGGGTCATGAACGCCACCAGGCAGCACTCCCTGGCGTTCGGGCTGTCGACGCTGCGTTCGACCACGCTGACCAACTCCCACCCCTGAGATTTGAGCAGTTCGATGCCGTCGAGCAGTTCGACAACCGGATCGAAGAGAGTGGGCATGTTATCCCGCACCACTTTGCGGACCTCCAGACGCGGAGACGAACTCAAGGCCAAGGTCCGACGCGGATAAGAGCGCAGGTCGACCGCGCCGCTCAGTACGGCGGTCGCGCTGAAAACCGGTCCGGGTAGAGGAGCATTCACGTCCCCCATCATCCGGTGAGCCATATGTTCCCGGCACTCGAATATCCGCCGGACCGGACACAGACGACCGACCACCAGCGTCACGGGACTGCGGAATCAAGGGTGTTTCCGGCCGGCTTCGCTCATGCGCGCAACCGTCCCTGGCGACTACGCGGGCGCGTACCCAGGCGGGCGTTCGGGCCGTGCTGATCGGACTGCGGGTGCCGGGAAAGGGGGGGGGGGGGGGGGGGGGGGGGGGGGGGGGGGGGGGGGGGGGGGGGGGGGGGGGTGGGGGGGGGCGGGTGGGGGGGGGGGGGGGGGGGGGCCGGCGGGCCCCCCTCGCCGGTGGCAGCGCGGGCGATGCGCCGGCCGTACCGGGTGAGCCGCGACCTTCCGCTGATATCGGT
>NZ_JARWPM010000098.1 GCF_029869215.1 Nocardia carnea | reverse complement strand
GCCACCTCTGTTCAATTGCGCCCCCGCCCGCGGCGCCGGGGGGGGGCACAAGGGGGGGGCCCCCGGGCGCGCGCGGGGGGGGGGGGGCCCCCGGCGGGGGGGGGGAAACACCACCCCCCCCCCCCACCCCCCCCCCCCCCCCCGGCCGCGCCATGAGTACAGCCCCCGCGCCGCCGGAGGCGGCGCAATTGAACAGAGGTGGCAGATGTCGGCTGGTGGAAGTAAGAAGGCGATCCTTGCGGCGCTGACCGCGAATGCCGGGATCGCGACGGCGAAATTCGTGGGTGCGGCGATCACCGGTTCGGCTTCCATGCTGGCCGAGGGTGTGCACTCCGTGGCCGATACCGCGAATCAGGGATTGTTGCTGTTCGGCCAGAACCGGGCCCAGCAGGAGGCCGACGAACTGCATCCCTTCGGGTACGGCCGCAGCCGCTACTTCTATTCGTTCGTGGTGGCGCTGGTGTTGTTCACCCTGGGCTCGGTGTACGCGCTGTACGAAGGCGTCCACAAGATCCAGCATCCCGAGGAACTCACCTCGCCCATCGTGGCGGTCGTGATCCTGGTGGTCGCCATCGGCCTGGAGATCTACAGCTTTCTGACCGCCGTGCGGGAATCCAAACCCCTGAAGGGGCGCGCGAGCTGGTGGCAGTTCATCCGTAACTCACGCAGCCCGGAGCTGCCGGTGGTACTGCTGGAGGATACCGGCGCGCTGGTCGGGCTGGTGCTGGCGCTGGGCGGTGTCGGGCTCACGATGGTGACCGGTGATCCGGTCTGGGACGGGGTCGGGACGCTGGCCATCGGCGCGCTGCTCGGGATCATCGCGATCATCCTGATCGTCGAAATGCACAGCCTGCTGATCGGTGAGGGCGCGACGGCCGCGGAGGATCGGGCGATTCGCGAGAATGTGGCCGACGGCAAGACCATCGATCGCCTCATCCATATGAAGACCCAGTACATCGGCCCGGAGGAAATGCTGGTCGCCGCGAAGGTGGCGGTGGTACCGGGCCTGGATATCGCGCAGATCGCGGAGGGTATCGACGAGGCGGAGAGCCGGATCCGGGCCGCGGTGCCGACGGCCCGCATCATCTACCTGGAACCCGACCTGTACCGCGAGTCCGCCGTCAAGGGCTAACTCTCGGGGGTGGCCGCGGATTTCGCAGCCACCAGTTCGTAGGGGTCGGTGTGGTCGCCGAACACGGTGCGCAAGGCATGCGCAGCGGCGTGCGTACCGGCCATACCGTGGACGCCGCCGCCGGGCGGGGCCGCCGAGGAGCAGAGGTACACGCCGGGTATTCCGGTGGCGTACGGATTCCAGCGCGGCGCCGGCCGTAACGCCGTCTGCAGCAAGGTCATCGCGCCCGAGCCGATATCCCCGCCGACATAGTTGGTGTTGTATTCCGCCAGCTTCGCCGCGGTCACCACATGCCGGCCCAGGATCAGTTCGCGGAAGCCGGGCGCGAAACGTTCGATCTGCCCGATGATCTGCTCGCTGATATCGCGGTCGGAGCCGTGGGGGACGTGCGCGTAGGCGTACAGCGTGTGCCGCCCGTCCGGGGCGCGGCTGTCGTCGACGACTCCGGGCTGGATGACCAGGGTGAACGGCCGGTCGGTATGGATGCCCGCAGCGACGGCGTGTTCGGCCGCCAGCGCTTCGGCACGGCTGCCCACCAGATGCAGGGTGCCGGCCTCCGCGCAGCCCGGAGCCTGCCACGGCACCGGCCCCGACAGCGCGAAATCGACCTTGCAGACACCGGGCCCGTAACGCACCTTGTTCAGCCGGCGCCGGTATCCGGCCGGGAGCCGGTCGCCGGCGAGTCGTACCAGTTCGGCCGGCGAAGTGTCGCACAGGATCGCGCGGGCTCCGCCGAACTCGGCGAGCGAATCCACCCGATGCCCGGTGATCACTCGGCCGCCGCGACGCCGGAGTTCCGCGGCGAGCGCGTCCACGATCGCCTGGCTGCCGCCCCGCGGAATATGCCAGCCACCCGCATGGCCGAGCGTGGCCAGCAGCAGCCCGGCGCCGGCGGCGGGCAATGCGCGCGGCGGCCGGATGGTGTGCGCGGCGACCCCGCTGAACAACGCCGGTGCGATATCCCCGTGGAAACGCGCGTTCCACAACGGCGACCCCTGCTCCAGCAGCCGCAGACCGAACCGGACGGTGGCGGGGGTGATCGGCACATGCCGCATATCGGCGGTCGCGGTCGCGACCACCGCGGGCCAGTCCCGGACCAGCGGCTCGAACAGCCCGCGCCAGGCGGCACCGTCGCGACCCAGCTCCGCCACGGTGCGATCCAGATCCCGCCACGCCACCCCGGCGATACCGGCATCCAAGGGATGTGCGTACGAGGCCGCGGGGGCCAGCAACTCGACTCCGTGCGCGGCCAGGTCGAACGCCCGGAAGAACGGGGACGCCGCGGCCATGGGATGGGCCCCCGCGCAGATATCGTGCCGGAAACCGGGCAGCGTCACCTCCGCGGTCCGGCAGCCGCCGCCCAGCGTCTCACCCGCCTCGTACACCTCGACCGCGAGCCCGGCGCCGGCCAGGATCACCGCGGCCGCAAGCCCGTTGGGCCCGGATCCGACAACGACGGCCTCCGCCGTACCGCCCGACTCACTCATACTGTGTCCTGGGGCATGCGCGAGGGCCCTACGTGGTCACGCTTCGCTTCCGCCTCCGGGCCTGACTCACTCATATCTCGAGTCTAGGTGTTGGGCAGGCGACGGCGCGGGCACAACGACGCACCGGAAGGGCCGGGGTGCGCCGCCTCAGCCTTGCGATACCGCGGACAGCGCCTCCGATACCGCGCGCGGACCGGTATGCGCCGGGAGATGCGAGTAGCCGTGCAGGGTGAACAGCGGGCGACGCGTCGGCGGCCCGGTCAGGCGCAGGTCGGGGAAGGTTTCGAAGAGCGCGCGCAGGGCGTGGGTCGCTTCCATCCGGGCCAGGCCGGCGCCGAGGCAGACGTGGATCCCGCTGCTGAAACTCAGATGATTCTTCGCGTTCGCCCGGGTGATGTCGAAGCGGGCCGGGTCGGGGAAGACGGCGGGGTCGCGGTTCGCGCCGGCCAGCGACAGCACCACCGTGGAGCCAGGGCGCAGCGCGCGACCGGCGTACTCGAATTCGCTCAGGGCGATCCGGCCGGTGGTCTGCACCGGCGGGTCGATCCGCAGAATCTCCTCGACCGCGTTCGGCCAGAGCTCGGGTTCGGCCCGCAACCGGTCCAGCTGATCCGGATGGTTCAGCAGCCGGACGATCCCTTTGCCGATCAGGTTCACGGTCGTCTCGAAGCCCGCGCCCATGAGCAAGGTGGCCGAGGTGCACAGCTCGTGCGTGGTCAGCTCGCCCGCGGTGACCAGGCTGCTCAGGATGTCGTCGCCCGGTTCGGCGCGCAACCGCTCGATATGGTCGATCAGGTAGCGGTGCACCCGCTCGGAGGATTTCATGGCCCGCTGGTGCGTCCGCCAGGAGATGCCCAGGTCGAGCAGGGGGCTGATATTGTCGCCCCACTCCAGGAACATCTCGCGGTCGGAATCGGGGAATCCGAGCATCTCGGAGATGATGGCGATCGGCACTTGCGCCGCGAACTGGGTGACCAGATCGGCGGCCCCGTTATCGGGCAGATCGGCCAGAAGTTCCTCGGTGACGGTGGCGATCCGGTCGCGCAACCGGCCGACGGCCCGCGGGGTGAACGCGGCGGCGACGGGTTTGCGCATCCGGGTGTGTTCGGGTTGATCGATCATCAGCATGGACGGCGGATCCACCGGGTTGGGCGGTATCGGCCACCGGTCGAGGATCTTGCGGGCCTTGTCCGGCACCCGCAGCACACCGGGCATTCCGGTACCGAAACGGTTGTCGCGCAGCACCTCCCGGCACAGGTCGTAATCGAAGGTGACCCAGAGCGGCGGGACGCGGTGCAATCCCCCGGTGCCGCGCATCTGCTCGATCAGCGCGTACGGGTTCTCGATCCCTTCCGGGCTGCCGTTGAGCCGGGTGAAGGGATCCCCCTGGCGCAATCGCGCGTGTTTGGCCGCCCGGATCAGTCCGTGATGGTTGATCCATCGAAACAGGTACTGCGGTTTCATCCGGCCCCTCCGTCGTTGCTCCGTCGCATCCGCCATCGACGTTACGCAAGTCACAGGGCAGGCGGAACCTGCCGGAGTCGGACTTCACCACCTACCGTGGTAGGAGAAACCGGTCAGAGCACCCGGGTGACCCGTTCGGTTTCCACACGCCGATCCCGTTGCGCCGGATCCGGATTGGTGACCTGCACCAGCGACGCCCCCGCGGCCAGTACCGCGATATACCGGTCGATCAACTCTTCGGCGGTATCCCAGGTACCGCTGGAGAGAATCCGGTCGGTTGCGGTGAACCCCTGCCGGGCGGCGGATTTCCGGGCCGCGGCGAAAACCTCCTGGACCGGCATACCGTCGAGTGCGGCGCCCGCCCCGCCGGGATGGAATTGGTCGCCGTGCACCCGGACCGCCGTCGCGTAGTCGGTGACGCCCAGCGGCAGATCGCGTACCGGTGCGCCCATCGGGTCCAGCGACAGGGCCGCCACCTCGGGAGCGTCCTCGGTTTCGGCCAGCCGGTCGGCAGCGGCGAACACCAGTTCCGCGTCGGCGTCCGGATGCAGCACCACCTCGGTACCGGCCCACCAGCAGCCGAGCAGGACGGCCGCGGTCTGCCAGTGCGCGGGCAACAGCACCGCGACCCGGGCTCCCGGGGTGAGCCCGAATTCGTCGCGGACGAGATTGGCGGTTTTCGCGGCCCAGTTGGCCAGCGTCAGGCCGGACAGTTCGATACGTGCGCCGGTCGCATCGTCGTACCAGGTGATCCGGGGGGCGGCCGGTTCCCGTTCGAGAATCGGGTCGAGCACCGCTTCGGGGAGGGTCGTGGCCTGATCTACGTCACGCATGGTCTGCTTTCCGCGTTCGATTCACACAGGGTCAGTTCACACAGGTGGGTCCGTCCTCGGCGGCCGCGATGGGCGGCGCGGGCGGCACCGGGGTGGCCGATGTCGAGGTGCCGCCGAAATCGATCACCTCGGTATCGGATCCGGGGCCAGCGTAGTCGCTTGCCAGCACCACGCTCACCGTCCCCGCCGGGACCGCGGGATCCGCTACCACCGGGAGGCCGCCGAGCGCCGTGGCCACGGCCGCTGCCGTCCGGTCGGATTCGGTGGCGGCGCGCACCTGGCTCTGCGAAACCGGCTCGTCCGCATAGTTACCCACGTCGCCCGGCAGATAACCGAGCGAGCTCAACTCCTGGGAGACGGTGCCGGCCAGGCCGGCGACCAGGGTGGAGTTGTAGACGTTCACCTGGACCGTTCCCGGATCCGCGGCGGGGGCCGCGGACGTGGTGGCCGGGTCGGCGGGTTCTTCGCCGACCAGCCCGGCGACATAGTCCTGGACGTCGTCGGGTTCGACCCGGACCACCGACTCCCCGTTGGACGTGGTGCCGTTGAGGTCGGCCACCGGGATCGTCTCGAAGGTCACCTTCCCGGCGGACAGATCCTGCAACTGATTCAGGAACGCCAGCAGATCCCAGCCCTCGTCGAGCACGATGGTACGGCCGACGGCATCGCTGAGTTCCCGCAGCCGGCTCGGGTTGCCGAGCGTATCGGCGCTGACCACCTGGTGCACCAGCTGGGCCATGAACACCTGCTGGCGCACGATCCGGTCCAGATCACCGCGTTCCAGGTTGTGCCGCTGGCGGACGAAACTCAGCGCCTGCGGCCCGTCCAGTTTCTGGCGGCCCGCGGGGAAATACGCCCCGGACAGCGGTTCGTCCACCGGCTGCCGCAGGCAGACGTCCACACCCCCCACCGCGTCGGTGAGCAGGACGAACCCGAGCAGGCTGACCTCGGCGTAGTGGTCGACGGTGATCCCGGTGAGCCCGGCCACCGAACCGATCAGCGCCTGCCGCCCGCGCTGCGTGGATTTCTCCTCCGCCGATTCCGCCGATTCGCCCTCGGCCAGCAGATCGTCCTGCACGGTCTGCTTGGTGATCCCGTACGCGGAGTTGATCTTGCCTTTGCCCAGGCCGGGGATATCGACGTAGGCGTCGCGGGGGATGGAGATCGCGGTGGCCGAGCGGCCGTCGTTGGGCACCCGCACCAGCACGATGGTGTCGGTGTTGGTGCCGATCTCGTCACCCGCGTGCAGCATGGCGCGTTCGGCCTCGGTGAGCGGATTGCCCTTGGCGTCGGTGCGCGAATCCACGCCCACGAGCAGGATGTCCACGGCGCCGTCGCGCTGGCCGCCGAGGCCCAGATCACTGATCCGCTCGATATTCGATACCAGCGAATCCACCCCGCGCCAGGCGAAACCCGTACCCACCAGCACAATCAGAGCAACCGACGCGACGAACACCCGCACCGGACTCCACAACGTCGGCTCCCCGCGCTGCACCACCTGTTGAATTCCTCTCCCCGTCCGGACCGGTCGAGGACCCCGATCCCTATCGCGTATGCCGTCCGAAACACCTTCCGCACCACGCAGGCTAACCAACAGCAGCCCCGGTGAGGCCGATTCGGCATCTCGACGGCGTGCCAGACTGACCCGGTGAACGACGTCGTACCGACCGGAACCGATCTCACCGCCCGGCTCGTGCTCACCGGGGCAGGCGGCCAGGTCGGCCGGGAACTGCTGCGGTTGGCGCCCGCTGTTCGCGCGTATACCCGCTCCCGGCTCGATATCACCGACGCGGCCGCTGTGGAATCGGTCGTGCGACCCGGCGATATCGTCGTCAATTGTGCCGCCTACACCGCCGTGGACCGGGCCGAATCGGAAACCGAAGCGGCCTTCGCGGGCAACGCGACCGGGCCCGCCGTGCTGGCGGCGGCCTGTGCCCGGGCCGGCGCGCGGCTCATCCACCTCTCCACCGACTATGTGTTTCCAGGCACCGCGAGCACCCCGTACGAACCCGGCGACCCCACCGGCCCCGCCACCGTGTACGGCCGCACCAAGCTCGCCGGTGAACGCGCAGTGCGCGAGCACTGCCCGGATGCCCAGATCGTGCGCACGGCCTGGGTGTACAGCGGTACAGGTGGCGATTTCGTGGCCACCATGCGGCGGCTGGAGCGCGAACGCGACACCGTCACCGTGGTGACCGATCAGATCGGCTCCCCCACCTACGCCGCCGATCTCGCCGCCGGTCTGCTCGAACTCGCCGCCCGCCCCGGCGCACCGCGCGTGCTGCACGCCACGAACGCGGGCCGGGCCAGCTGGTTCGAGGTCGCGCGGGCGGTATTCGCCGGTATCGGCGCCGATCCGGCACGGGTGCGGCCGTGTACTTCCGCGGAATTCCCGCGACCCGCCCCCCGCCCGGCTTTCTCCGTTCTGTCCGGCGCGGCCTGGCGCGCGGCCGGCCTGACTCCATTGCGCCCATGGGAATCCGCGCTGACCGAGGCACTGACCAGGACGGCCGGTTAGGGTGGTGCGCTGTGAGCGCTTCCGATACCCCGGATCATCAGCCTGACCGGCCCCGCTTGGCCGTGGTCACGGTCACGTATTCGCCGGGCGAACATCTCGAGCATTTCATCAGCACCCTGAACATCGCCACCACGGAGAAACCGCAGGTCATTCTGGCCGACAACGGGTCCACCGACGGTGTTCCCGAACTCATCGCCGAAGCCAACGCCCATGTGCGGTTCCTATCGACCGGCGGCAACATCGGCTACGGCGGCGCCATCAACCGGGCGGTCGCCGAACTCGATCCCGACCTCGAATACGTGCTGATCGCCAACCCCGATATCCGCTGGGGGGCCGACTCCATCGACATCATGCTGGCGGCCGCCCAGCGCTGGCCCCGGGCGGGTGCGATCGGCCCGCTGGTACGCGAACCCGACGGCAGCGTCTACCCCTCCGCCCGCTCGGTACCCGGCCTGCTCGACGGCGCCGGGCATGCCGTGCTCGGCGCGATCTGGAAAACCAATCCGTGGACCCGGCGCTACCGCCAGGAGAACGAGGAGATCTCCGAACGTACGGTCGGCTGGCTCTCCGGATCGTGCCTGCTGGTACGCCGGGAGGCCTTCGATTCCATCGACGGCTTCGACTCCCGCTACTTCATGTACATGGAGGATGTCGACTTCGGTGACCGGATGGGCAAGGCCGGCTGGCACAACGTATTCGTCCCGGACGCCGAGGTCACCCATGCCAAGGGGCACGCCGCCGGGCGTAATCCGGAGAAGATGCTGCCCGCCCATCACGCCAGCGCCTACCGCTTCCAGGCAGACCGTCATCCGCACTGGTGGCAGGCCCCGCTGCGCTGGGCGTTACGGGCCGGACTTGCGATCCGCTGCCGCATTGCGGTTCGATCCGCACTGCGTGCACGGCAGCGGGAGCAGGCCGCCCACTAGCTGCCGGCCGGGCCGGCACCGTGCCGGGTACGAGGACGGATGGAACAAGGGAGCTCCATGGCATCACAAGCAGGCGCGGACGCGGTCATCCTGGTCGGCGGGAAGGGCACCCGGCTACGGCCGCTGACCCTCTCGGCGCCCAAACCGATGCTGCCGACCGCGGGAGTGCCGTTCCTCACCCATCTGCTGTCCCGTATCGCCGCCGCGGGCCTCACCCACGTGGTGTTGGGCACCTCCTACAAGGCCGAGGTCTTCGAGGACCATTTCGGCGACGGGGCCGACCTGGGCCTGCAGATCGAGTACGTCACCGAAACCGAACCGCTGGGCACCGGCGGCGGTATCCGCAATGTGCTGCCCCGGCTCACCGCGGACAACGTGATGGTGTTCAACGGTGACGTGCTCGGCGGTACCGATCTGCGGGCCATCCTGGAAACCCACGAAACCACCCGGGCCGATGTGACCCTGCACCTGGTACGCGTGAGCGATCCGCGCGCCTTCGGCTGTGTGCCCACCGACGCGGACGGCCGGGTCACCGCCTTCCTGGAGAAGACCCAGGACCCGCCGACCGATCAGATCAACGCCGGCTGCTACGTATTCCGCCGCGAGTACATCGAGAAGATTCCGTCCGGACGCCCGGTCTCGGTGGAACGCGAGGTGTTCCCGGCGCTGCTCACCGAGGGCGCCCGGGTACAGGGCCATGTGGACACCTCGTACTGGCGGGATATGGGCACCCCGGAGGATTTCGTGCGCGGCTCGGCCGACCTGGTGCGCGGTATCGCGCCCTCGCCGGTCCTGCCCGGGCAGCGCGGTGAATCGCTCGTCCACGAAGGTGCCGGTGTCGCGCCGGGAGCCCTGCTCATCGGCGGCACCGTGGTCGGCCGCGGCGCCGAGGTCGGCGCCGGTGCCCGCCTCGACGGCGCGATCCTGTTCGACGGCGCCAAGGTCGAAGCCGGCGCCACCGTGGAACGGTCCATCATCGGCTTCGGCGCCCGGATCGGCCCCCGCGCCCTCATCCGCGACGGCGTTATCGGCGACGGCGCCAATATCGGCGCCCGCTGCGAACTCCTGCGCGGCGCCCGGGTGTGGCCGGGGGTGGAAATCCCCGACGGCGGCATCCGCTACTCCACCGACGTCTGACAGGCGTCCCCTACGCGAATCCGACGGCCCGTTCACCCCAGGCGGTGAGCAGGTCGCCCTCCGGGTCGGGGACCACGCGGTCGACCGTGTCGATGAGCAGGGTGTCCCGAGATTCCGGATGGTAGGGCGGCCAGTGTTTGGAACCGTCGAGCGCGGCCGGGACCCCGTGCGCGGCGAAGGCCAGCCAGCGGCGCATCATCCGGCCGGACACCTCCATGGCCTGGCGGCGGCCGCCCAGCCAGAAGGTGGGGTCGTGGTCGAAGGTGCCGAAATTGCCGAAAACGTACGGTAGCTCCGTAGCATGCCCGGCGCCGACACGGGCGGCGCGCAGAATGGGAGTCGCGTGGTCGAACCGGTACATCCAGGTGCGCGAATGCTGGGAATGGCCGTCGGCCACCCAGAGCGCGGGCATCCGGAACGCGGCGTCGGTGGACATGGCCAGGGCTCCGCGGGGTTTGGCCAGGTTCGGATAGACGGCGGTGATCTCCGCGATCCGTTCCGGTGACAGGTCCGGGTGGCTTGCCTGCACCTGTTCGAGCATGGTGTTCACCGCTTCCGGGGTGACCGGCATGATCGGCGACCGGAACAGCCGGAACAGCGAGGATTCGTCCTTGTTGGTGCCGATGATGAGCGGCACCCGGTGCGAACGGCCGTCGCGGAACCGGTCGGTGGGATAGCCGGGCAGCAGATCCTCGTCGACCACGGGTGCCGCCGCCAGCGTCCCGGGAGCCTGTACCGGCACCTCGTCGATGAGCACCGCGGCCGCCCGCACGATCCGCTCGATCGGGCAGGTCAGCAGCTCGTCGGCCCGTGACCTGGGTAGCTCCATCAACTCCAGGAAGCGATCGGCCACTCCGGCGGCGCGTTCCCGGCCGTAGACGGCGGTCGCGGGCGGGCTCTGCGCGATCGCCCGCTGGAACAGCCCCGCGGCCCGGGGCGCGGTGAGCAGCGCGGTGACACAACCGGCGCCGGAGGACTCCCCGAACAGGGTCACGTTGCCGGGGTCGCCACCGAACCCGGCGATATTGTCGCGGACCCATTCCAGCGCGGCGAGCTGGTCGAGCAGGCCCAGGTTGGGCACGAATTCGTCGCTCAGCGAGGAGAGGTCGAGGAAGCCGAGCGCCCCCACCCGGTAGTTGACGGTGACGACCACGACGTCACCGGTGGCGGCCAGAGTGCTGCCGTCGTAGACGGCCTGCGCGGCCGAACCCAAGCAGTACGCTCCACCGTGCAACCACACCATCACCGGGCGCGGTTCCTCGGCGGTCGAGGCCGGGGCCCAGACGTTCAGCCAGAGGCAGTCCTCCCCCATGGCCAGCGAACGGTCCATCGGAACCGTGTTGTCCATATCCTGCGGGGCGACCGGTCCGAAGGCGAGACAATCGCGCACCCCGTCCCAGCGTTCCGGCGGCCGCGGCCGCCGGAACCGGCGCGGACCGGCCGGTGCGGCGGCGTACGGAATCCCGCGCCAGACCGATACCGTGCCCTCCCGGCGACCCCGGACCGCACCGAACTCGGTCCGGGCCACCGGTGCGGAGCCGTCCACGCCAGCTGGTACCTCGAAGCACTGGACATTCATCACAGACCTCCTCTACCTGTGCATTCGAGGGTACGACCGAAGTGGTTACACTTCGGTTCCGGTTATATCGCGTTGCACGCCGGAACCGGCGGACCGATACGTCTCTAGAATTCCCGTCATGCCGAGTTACGAGTTCCGATGCCGCAGCTGCGGCGATACCTTCGAGGTCAACCGTCCGATGGCGCAGGCGTCGGATCCGGCGGTATGCCCCGGCGGTCACGACGACACCGTGAAACTGCTCACTACCTTCGCGACGACCGGCCGGGCGGCGGCGCCGGCGATATCGGCCCCCGCGCCCACCGGCGGTGGATGCTGTGGAGGCGGCTGCTGCGGCTGAACGACGGCCGGTGGGCGGCCCGGTAGGACCGGCCGATCGTGTTCAGTCGCCGGATTCGGGCCGGATATCGTCGCGGCCCTGGTCGGCAGCTGCTCGGTCGCTCGATCCGGAGCCGGCGGCCGAACGGTCGATATGCCCGAGATCGCGGCTCGGCGCGATGCGGTCGCGCACGCGTTGTTTGAGCACCGCGATATCGGGGAAGCCGCCGTCGGCCTTCCGTTCCCACACCTGATCGCCGTCGACGGTGATGCGGAAAACCCCGCCCTCGCCGGGAATCAGCGCCACCTCGCCGAGATCGGTGCCGAAGGTACTGAGCAGTTCCTGCGCCATCCAGCTCGCCCGCAACAGCCAGCGGCACCGGGTGCAGTATTCGATGGCGATACGCGGCATGGCGTGCACACTACCGGCGGGTGAGCGCGGGGGCCGGTCGAGTTCCCGGGGGCTCGTTCAGTCGGCGATATCGCCGTCCAGGTAGCACCATGCACCGTCGACCCTGGTGAAGCGGCTGGTCTCGTGGAGCTGTCCGCGGCCGCCGGGGTCGCGGTAGTGCGCGGTGAATTCCACGGTGCCGGACTGCTCGAACGGTCCACCGCCGGTCACCTCGTGGATCTCCAGGAACAGCCAGCGGCGGGTGGGGTCCAGGTCCAGCCGATCCGGTCGCGTGCGGGGATGCCAGGAACGCCGCAGATACCCGGCATCGCCCAGCGCGAACGCGGTGTACCGCGAGCGCATCAGTGCTTCGGCACTCGGCGCCGGCCGCCCGGCCAGCAGGGGACCACAGCATTCGCCGAAGGTTTCACCGCGGCGGCACGGACAGGGTTTCGAATCGTCCACACCCGTGATTCTGCGCGAGCCGCCCCGGCCGTCCATGAGGCCCCTGCTCCGGGCCCACCTCGACAGACCCGCTCGGCGGTTCCCGCGTCGGTCGGCGACCCTGCCCGAGACCGGGCCGGTGCGGCCCGCTTTCCGGCCGGCCCCCGGCTGCACCACTGCCGGGATCGGTAACCAGAGCCGGACAACTCGATGGGCAACACCCGAACCCGACCGGGCGACCGCCGGCGACGCGGTCCGGCAGCAAGCCCGGGAATCGCTCCGCGTGCCGGTTCAGCGAGCGATCCCGGCGAGTTCGGCGGCGGCGCGGGCGGTGTCCTCGCGCCAGCGCCGCAACTCGGTGACGGCCGGCGCCAGTTCGTAGTCGTGGTGGTGCGCGGCATGGGAAAGGGCGGTCCACAGCGCGGCTACCCGTGCCGCAGTCGGCGGATCGGCGATCACCCCGAGGGCCAGCAACTGGGCACGCATCGGGCAGCGCGCGAGAGCGGGTTCGGTGCGGGCCCACAGGTCGTCCACCGACTGTTCGAGCGCGATCCGCAGAATCCACGCGGTCGCCCGGGACCATACGGCCCCCGCGGCCGGGATCGAACCGTCCAGCAAGCGGTCCACGACCGCCAGCCGTTCGTCCACCGTCGGTCGCGGTCCCGGCGGATCCGCGGCCGGGGCGTACGCCGCCGATCCGCTCCGCCGGCGCGCGCCACCCCTGCCCCGGCGACGCTCCTGCCCGCGTATCCGCCGGCGGCGCCGGGCACCACCGCGCGGCGCGGGTTCATCAGCGGTCGCGGATTGCGCGGAGGCGGGGCGCGCGACGCCGGAACCGGCCGGGTCCGTATCGCCGGCGCTGCCGGATTCCGGAGACGCCGGGCGCTCGGCACCGGGGCCCACCACCTCCGGACCACCCCGGGATCGCGGATACGCCGAGCGCAGGACGCCGGTACCGGCCACATCCCGATCACCGGCACAACCGGATTCCGGCCGGCCGGTTCGCGGCGCGCCGATCCCGGCCGGGGCCCGATCACCGGCACGATCGGAAGCGGGGTACGCGGAGCCCAGGGTGCCGATGCGCATCGCCTCCGGGACACCGGCACCTGCGGATTCCGAGTCCGCCGGGCCCGCGACGCCGGCGCCGACCGCGTCCGGATCGCCGGCACACTCGAATTCGGAATCCGCCGGGCCCGCAACGCCGGCGCCGACTACGTCCGGACGGCCGGCGCGATCGGATTCCGGGTGCGCGGGGTGCGCGCGGGCAGGGGTCCGATCGCCGGCAGGGGCGGATTCGGGGTGTCCGGGGTGCGCACCGCCGGTGCTCGACGGGTCCGGGCCGGTGGGTGGGATCGGGTTCATCGGGCCAGCCAGTCCACGAAGCGTTCGGTATCGGCGATCAGGTCGGCGAGGTCGCGGGCGATGGGGATATGCGCGCCCGCGGTGGCGTCGCGGACCACCTCGACCGCCCATCGTCCCTCTTTGGCCAGCCGTTTGTTGAGGTCCTCGATCCGGCGGCCGGGGCCCAGTACCGCGAGAGTGACCATGGCTCGGGTGGATTGGGCGGTATCGATACGCCGCTGCACCTCACGATGATCCATTCCGGCGGCGAGCAGATCTCGTTTGGCACGGGCCAGGCCGGCGGCTTCGAGGGCCGAACGGCAACAGCTGGCGACCAGTTCGTCGGCGATGGCGCGCGGTAACTGCGGGGTCCGCAGCAGCGCGCGGGCGTCGTCGAGATATCGGTGCACCGGATCGCTGGAGAGGCGGATTTCCACGACCGAGCGTTCCCGGCGCTGCACCTCGAGGATGCGGGCGTCGATGCGCATCCGGCGTACGGCCTCGGCGAGGCGGTCGTCATGAGTGAAGACCACGACCTGCCGCTCCCAGGCGACCGTCGCCAGCACTCTGGCCAGGCCGTCGACCTTCGCCGGGTCCATCGCCTGCACGGGGTCGTCGATCACCACGAATCGGAACGGGCTCGCGGGGACCGTCGCGCGGGGCAGGAACAACGCGAGGCCGAGCGCGTGCAGCTCACCCTGGCTCATCACCCCGAGTGCGGCGCCGTCCACCTCGTCCACGGTGACGTCGAGTTGCACCCGGCGGGCAGTGTTCGCGTTGCCCTGCAGCCGGATTCCGCCGAGTTCCACATTGCTCTGCTGGCGCAGGCTCTGCCAGACCCAGCGGGCGGTGCCGGCCAGCGGGGCCAGCCGTTCGTCGCGGACCCGGGCGGTCGCGGATTTCACCCAGCCCTCGGCGGCACGGAGCGTGTCCAGCTCGGTGGTCCGGGCGGCCACCGAACCGGCGAGGTCGAGCCAGGCGCGCAGGCGCGGGGCCAGTGGGGCCCACGCCTGTTCGAGACGGTCGAGTTCCTTGGCGGCGTGCTGCCGCAGGAAATCGAGTTCGGTGGTCAACCGGTCGTGGGCCGTACCGAGCCGGTCCGGTGACGGGTTCTCGGATTCGGCCAGCCGGGCCCAGTGCGCCCAGGCGTCGCGCAGCGCGCCGGTATCGAGGGAGGCCGGTTCGGCGGCCAGTTCCGCGGGGATCGGCCCGAGCGCGGCCCTGATCTCGGCGCGGACGCCGGCCAGTTCCGCGCGGGTGTACCGCAGATCCGCGGTGCGCTCGGACAATTCGGTGATGGCGGTGGCGGTATCGATCCGCCATCGCTCATCCAGTACGCCACGGCCACAGACCGGGCACGGGCACCCGTCGTCGCCGCCCGGGAGAACCGGGTCCGGCGTCCGGTGGACCGAGACACTTCCCGCGGACCCGGTTTCGGTGTGGTCCTGTTCGGCGACATGGGAATACGCTGCCCGGAGCAGCTCGAGAACGCGCAGATCGCCGACCGTTTCCGGTACTGTCGCCGCCGATACCGCGGCCTGCGCCGCACGCAGCCGCGCGAGCAGCTCGGCGATCCGCGCCGCGGCGGGCACCTCGAGCGCGAGCACCGTACGCAGGACCGCCGGCTCCGGGCCGCCCGTGGTGTCGGCCAGCAGTTGCGCCAGCTCGCCGAGATCCGGGTCGGGGTGACGCAGGATCCGTTCGGCGCGCCGTGCCCGCCGGTCGGCGACCCCCGCCAGCTCGGCCAGTAGCGCCGGCCGCTCGCGGCGCATCGCCCGGGCCGCGCTTTCCAGTGCCAGCCGCCGGGAACGGATCTCTTCGTGCGCGGCGATCAGTTCGTCCAGCCCGAGCAACTGGTGCAGCGCGTCGAACAGCTCGCTGGGCTTCCCGTCGACCAGCGCGCCGAGTTCGCTGTAGGACAGGAACGGCCGGTACAGCTCCATCGGCAGCGCCCACTCGCGGTAGGGGAAGTCGCGGCCGGGCGCGCCGCCGCGATGCTGGGTCCAGACGCCCCCGGTGAGCGGCTCGCCGGGCAGCCATTCGCGGGCAACCGTCAGCCCGGGCCGCGGGCCGTCGGTGCGCAGCTCCAATTCGATGCGGACCGGATCGGACCGGTGCAGATTGCGCCAGCCCTCCCGCCACGCGGCCGACCGGCCGGCCCAGCGCCGATTCGCCCCGGTGAGCGCGAGTTCGGCGGCCTCCGCGAAACTCGATTTCCCGCTGCCGTTACGGCCGGTGACGAGGGTGAGCCCGGGCCCGGCGGGCAGTTCCAGCACGGCTTCGGGACCGATACCCCGGAAACCCTCGACCCGGATGGCGCGCAGGAAGATCCCACCGAGTCCGAACGGAGTCTCACCGGCGGGTCCGGCCGCGGCCGGTGTGGCCAGGGCCGCCCGGATCACCGCGGCCACCTCACCCGGCAGGTCCGGTTCCGACTCCAACTGCCGCAGCAGCAGCACACCCGGCCGCACGTACGTCTCCCGGGATTTCTCACGCACAGGTTCCACGAAATTCTCCACCCCCTTCGAGACCACACGCGCACCCCGGCCCCTGGTGTGATCGAACGATCGAAAGCTGTGCCGAACGCTACCCGATGGCAACCCGTTCGGACAGCTCGCGGCGGCGCCGGTGTCCGGGACACGGACCGGCCGGCGCCCGGTGCGACGGGAAGATCGAACCTGCCCGCGGGGATGGGATCTGGTCATCGGCCGACCCGATACGGAGACCGATGGCCACCCCTCGCCAACCCCGTCGGGCAGCTCGTTGGTGTTGCACCCTCGAGGGGTGGCTCGGTCTGGCCGAACAGGACAGAATGCCAGAGGTCCGGCTGATTAGCAAGCGCTGGAGTTCGTGAATACCTCTCGGCGACAACCCCTTACGCTGCCGTCCCGGCGCCGCACGGCGGGTGTCGGTGGGGTGCGATAGAACTCTTGCGACCGAGAAAACGGGGGCACGATGACCGAACGATATGGGATCACCGGATGACACAGCGGTGGTCGGAGAACCAGGTGACAGCGCTCGCACCGGATGCGAGTTCACTCACCGCCGCACGCAAACTCGCCGGGAAATGGACCGGCACCGGATGGTGCGATACCGCGTTGTGGGGGTTGTGCGCGGGCAGCGGTAAGACGCCTTACCAGACGATCGTCGACCTGTCCGGGCCGGCGTTCCGGTGTTCCTGCCCGAGCCGGAAATTTCCGTGCAAACACGCGCTGTCGCTGCTGTTGCTGTGGTCCGGAGGCGCGGTCGGCGAAAGCGGCGAAACGGCCGATTTCGCCGCGGAGTGGATCGGTCGCCGCGTCGTGAAGGCAGCGGCGCCGAGGAAGAGCCGGGTTCCGAGCGCGGCCGCGGCGCAGCAGCGGCACGAGCGGGTCGCGGCCGGGGTGGCCGAACTCGATACCTGGCTGGCCGATCAGATCCGCACCGGATTGGCCCGGACGGATCGGTCGCCGGCCGCGTTCGAGGCCGTCGCCGCCCGGATGGTCGACGCCCAGGCGCCGAATATCGCGGCGGTGCTGCGCCGGATGCCGGCGGCTGTGGTCGGGCGGTCGAACTGGCCCGAGGTGGTATTGGGCCGGTTCGCCTGGCTGCGCCTGCTGCTCACCGCACACGCGAAACTGGATGCGCTGGCGGCACCGCTCGCCGCCACGGTGCGTGCTCATATCGGCTATCCGGTCGCGGCCGAAACCGTACTGGCCGAACCCCCGGTACGCGACCGGTGGGTCACCATGGGCATGCGGACCGGCGAAGAAGACCGGTTGCACACCCGCCAGAGCTGGTTGTACGGGGTCCGCACCGGCCGCTGGGCGCTGCTGGTCGACCATTCGCACGGTTCGCCGTCTTTCTCCGCCCAGGTGCCGCCGATCGGCCTGGTTACGGAAACGGATCTGCACTTCTATCCGGGTGCCGCTCCGCTGCGGGCTCTGGCCGGCGCGGCCGGCCCCGGCGCGGCCGTCCCGGATACCGGCGGCATCGCGGCCACCTCCGGCGCCGGCACCATCGCCGATGCGCTGCACGCGTTCGCCGTGGCCGCCGCCGCGGATCCGTGGCTGGAATCGTGGCCTGTGCTACTGCGCGCGGTCGTCCCGACCCGGACCGCGGACGACTGGCTGCTCGCCGAACCCGACGGCACCTCGATACCGCTGGTGGAACCGGCCCGGCCATGGCAATTGCTCGCCTTCTCCGGTGGCCGGCCGATCACCGTCTTCGGGCTCTGGAACGGCCGCCGTCTGGAAGCTGTCTCGGTGCTGGCCGCCGGCGAATTCCACGAGGCCGGTCCGGTGGCCGACGCGACTTACACCGCGGTCACCGCCGGTCCGGAAGCAGCCTCGATCGCCTTGCTCGGTACCGGCCACGGCACTGCCCCACTGCCGCGGGTGCCCGGGGGGGTGGCCGCGGCGGCCGGCGCATTGCCCGGCCGGGACGCCGCACACCGGCTGCTCGAAGCGACCGCACTGGACATCGCCTGGGCGCGCGGCGGGTACGTACCCGTCCACACCGAGCTGCCGGCCGAGCCCGCCGCCGTGGATCCCCGGCCACTGCTGCCCGCCGCCGCGGCCGACCGGCTGGCAGCGCTGATCGAAGCCCAGCCCGAATTCCTTCCGGAATGGTTCGCCGCCGCCGAGCCGCACGATTTCCGCGCGCCGGATCGCCTGGCCGGTCCACTGCTCGAATTCGCCGCCCGCGACGGCGAACTCCGCGAGGCGGCGTTGCGGCTGGCGGGTACGCGGGGCCGTTGGCTGGCCGAATGGATTCCGCGCTGGCATCAGCTGGTTCGCCGCGATACCGGGCAACCGGAGCCGAGCGCCGAAACCTGGCGGCTGGGCCTGCCGCCGGAGCGGGTCCGGTGGCTGGCCGCGCTGCGCCGCCGCGACCCCGCGGGGGCCCGCGCAACGCTCGAAGCCGCGTGGCCCCGGGAATCGGGCGCGGCGAAGGCCGATCTGCTGGCCGTACTGGCCGACGGCCTGGGTCCCGCCGATGAGGAGCTGCTCGAAACCGCGCTGCGGGATCGCCGCGGCGAGGTCCGGCGCACCGCTGCGGGATTATTGGCGCGGCTGCCGGATTCGGCGTTCACCACACGAATGTCCGAACGGGCCACCGCCTGGCTGAAATGCGCGCGCACCGGCCGCGATCGGGCGCCCGAACTCATCGTGGACATTCCGGAAACGATGGACGAGGCGGCCGCGCGGGACGGTTTCACCGATAACACGGCCGAATTCGGCTACCGCTGGAACGGACAGCCCGACCGAGCCGCGGCCCGGCTGCGGCGGCTCGTCGCGAACCTGCCGCTCGGATACTGGGCCGGCCCGCTGGGCTCACCGCGGGAGTCGGTCGCGGCCCGGATCGAGGACCGCTTCCGCCAGCCGCTGTTCGACGGCTGGATGGATGCGGCGCTGGTCCGGCGTGATACCGAGTGGGCCACGGCGCTGTTCGCGGTGGGCACCCCCTCGAACTCGGCCATTCTCCGGCGCCGCGAACTGTTCGCGCTGCTCCCGGCCGCGGAGCAGGCACGCCACCTGCTGCGCCTGGACGCCTCCTGGCTGTCGGAGATCGAATCGTTGCTGCCCGCGGTGGCCCGGCCCTGGCCGCCCGAGGTGGCCCGGCACCTCCTGCACCTGTTCGAGGAACGGGCCCGCACCGCCGCCCGGCGGCCGGGCGCGCCGGGCACCCGGCCGGCCGCCCACCGTTCGCTGCTGCACACCGCCGCCCGCCATATGCCACCCGCGTGCGCGCCCGCGGCCGAGACCTTGGCGAGCCGCTGCGAAGACGGCGACTGGACGGCCGCGCTGAACCTGCTCGCCCACCAACTTCACCAACGATCCATCATGCTCGAGGAGCTCCTGTGACCACCACCGAATCCGCCCCCGCCGCGCCGCTGCTGCGCCCGCACGCCGAACAGGCATTCGCCGGTGAATTGAGCGCGCTGGCCGCCGCCGACGACCGGCCCCGCCCGCCGTCGTGGAAACTGTCCCCGTGGGCCGTGGTGACCTATCTACTGGGCGGCACCCTGGACGACGGCACGGTGATCACGCCGAAGTACGTCGGTCCCCGACGGCTCATGGAGGTCGCGGTGGCCACCCTCGCCACCGATCGCGCGCTGCTTCTGCTCGGCGTTCCCGGTACGGCGAAAACCTGGGTGTCCGAACATCTGTCGGCCGCCATCAGCGGTGCCTCCACACTGCTGGTACAGGGCACCTCGGGTACCGCGGAGGAAGCGGTCCGGTACGGCTGGAACTACGCCCGGCTGCTCGCCGAAGGTCCCAGTGACGCGGCCCTGGTGCCCTCGCCGGTACTCAACGCCATGCGCGCCGGGTCCATCGCCCGGCTCGAGGAGCTCACCAGGATTCCCTCCGATGTGCAGGACGCGCTGATCACCATCCTGTCGGAGAAAACGCTGCCGATCCCCGAACTCGGCACCGAAGTACAGGCAGCGAAGGGCTTCAACATCATCGCCACAGCCAACGACCGCGACCGCGGCGTGAACGAACTGTCCTCGGCCCTGCGCCGCCGGTTCAACACCGTGGTCCTGCCGCTACCGGGCACCGAGGCCGAGGAGATCGATATCGTCACCCGCCGGGTCGCTCAACTGGGTTCGGCACTGGAGTTGCCCGAGGTACCGGCGGCCGCCGAGGAAGTGCGCCGCGTGGTACGGATCTTCCGGGAACTGCGCGCCGGTATCACCGCCGACGGCCGGACCAAACTCAAATCCCCGTCGGGGACGCTGTCCACGGCCGAAGCCATTTCGGTGATCACCAACGGGATGGCGCTCTCGGCGCATTTCGGTGACGGTGTGCTGCGGGCCGGCGATATCGCGGGGGCCGTCGTCGGTTCGGTGATCAAGGACCCGGTGGCCGACGCGGTGGTGTGGACGGAATACCTCGAGGCCGTGGTCCGCGAACGCGACGAATGGTCCGATTTCTACCGTGCCTGCCGGGAGCTCACGGCGTGAGTGCGTCAGGCCCGGAGGCGGTAGCGCAGCGTCACCACGCAGGGCCCGCACCCACGCCCCGACAGCAGAGCGTGAGTGCGTCAGGCCCGGAGGCGGAGACCCGGATCTACGGAATCCGGCATCACGGGCCGGGTTCGGCGCGCTCGCTGCGGCTGGCTCTCGCGGAATTCCGGCCGGATATGGTCCTGATCGAGGGACCGGCGGATGCGGACCCGCTGGTCACCCATATCGCCGCCGACACCATGGCGCCGCCCGTCGCCCTGCTGGGCTACGTCGCCGACGAACCGGCACGCGCGGCGTTCTGGCCGTATGCCGAGTTCTCCCCGGAATGGCAGGCCCTGCGCTATGCCGTCGGTAACGGTGTCCCCGTCCGGTTCTGCGATCTGCCCGCCGCGACGGCCCTGGCGCTCGACGACACCGGCGGCGGCCGGGACGCACTGGCCGAACTCGCCGCCGCCGGTGGCTACGACGACGCCGAACGCTGGTGGGACGCGGTCGTCGAATCCAGCACGGACGCCGGAACATTCCCCGCGATCACCGAAGCCATGGCCGCGCTCCGCGAAACCGCCGTCACCGCGCCGCCGTCCGACACGCCCGCGCGGCCCGCGACCGTCCATCCGGACCAGGCTCCCGGCCCGGCAGACCTCGACGGCCGTCCACCCCGGGGATCACATGTCTCAGGCGCCGAACCCGTCGCACTCGAGCCGGGAGAATCACCGGTTCCGGACGGTACACCGGCCGAACCCGCCGGCCCGCCATCCGGCCGATCGGCCGCCACAGCGGACACCTCCGCGGGCAGCCCGTCCGGTGCCGCCGCCGCTGAGTCGAGCGATACGGCCGCCGGCAGGTCCGACGGCACCGTGACGAGCGGACCCGGCAGCACCGTCACGGGCGAGCCCGACAACACCGCGACCGGGGGATTCGATGATGCGTCGGCGGCGGACGGCGACGTTGACGGGACCGGCGCGACCGCTCCGGAGCCGTTGATCATCGATCGGCATACGCTCGTGCGCGAAGCGCATATGCGGCAGGCGCTGCGCCGCGCCCGCAAGGACGGGGCGCGGCGGATCGCGGTGGTCTGCGGTGCCTGGCACGCCCCGGCACTGTGCGAACCCCTCGGCCCCGCCAACGCCGATCAGGCTCTGCTGAAAGGGCTTCCGAAGGTCAAAACCGGTCTCACCTGGGTACCGTGGACACATTCCCGGCTCGCGGCGGCCTCGGGGTACGGCGCGGGGGTCATCTCCCCCGGCTGGTACCAGCACCTGTTCACCGAGACCGCCCAGCCGATCGCGGCCTGGCTCACCAAGGTCGCGGGGCTGCTGCGCCGCCATGATCTGCCGGTGTCCAGCGCCCATATCATCGAGGCGGTCCGGCTGGCCGAAACTCTCGCCGTATTGCGCGGCCGGCCGTTGGCCGGGTTGTCGGAGGTCACCGAGGCAACACGGGCGGTGCTGTGCGAGGGTGACGACACCGTGCTGCGGCTCGTCGGCGAAGAACTCGTCGTGGGCGAGGCGCTGGGCACGGTTCCGGCCGAAACGCCCACCGTGCCGCTCGAAGCCGACCTGCGGGCGCAGTCGCGCACGCTACGCCTGAAACAGGAGGCCCTCGCCCGCACACTCGACCTGGACCTGCGCAAAGACCGCGATATCGCCAAATCGCGGCTGCTGCACCGGTTACGGCTGCTCGGGGTGGATTGGGGTGTCCCCGGGCACGATTCGGTCCAGTCCACCGGCACCTTCCGGGAGACCTGGGAGTTGCGCTGGGAGCCGGAGTTCGCGGTCCGGGTGATCGAGGCGGCCCGCTGGGGCACGACCGTGCAGGCGGCCGCCGAGGCCAAGATCCTCGATACCGCCGACCGCGACGGGAACGGTGTCGCCGAACTCACCGACGCCCTGGAATTCGCGCTGCTCGCCGATCTCCCGGGCGCTCTGGACGGTCTCATCGGCCGCCTCGGCTCCGCCGCCGCGATCGATCACGACATCACCCATCTGCTCGCCGCCCTGCCCGGTGTGCTCCGCACGCTGCGCTACGGCGATGTCCGCGGCACCGATACCTCGGCCCTGGCACAGGTCGCCGACAGTGTGCTCGTGCGGATCTGCGCCGGCCTCCCCGCGGCGGTCACCGGCCTGGGCGACGATACCGCCGCGGCCCTGCGCACCCAGCTCGATACGGTCACCACCGCGATACACACCCGCGACCACGCCGACTCCACCGAACAGTGGCTCACCGCGCTGGCCCGGCTGGCCGACCGCCCGGATATCCACGGCCTGCTGACCGGGCGAGTGGTCCGGTTGCTCTGCGACGCCGGCCGGTTCGACGCCGACGAGGCCGCCCGCCGGCTGGCCGCGGCGCTCTCGATCGGCCATACCGCGGCCGCCAAGGCCGCCTGGGTCGACGGTTTCGTCGGCGGCCGGGGGCTGGTCCTGGTGCACGACCGGGCGCTGCTGCGGCTGATCGACAACTGGCTCGCCGGACTGTCCGGCGATCAGTTCATGGAAGTGGTGCCGCTGCTGCGCCGCACCTTCGGGGCGTTCGAATCCGGGGAGCGCCGGGCCATCGGCTCGGCGGTCCGCGACCGCGACCCGGCCCGGCCGGCGACCACCACCGAAACCGATCCGGTACGCGGCGGACTCGTCCTGCGGGCCGTCGCCGATATTCTGGGGGTACCTGCGTGAACAGCACCGCGGCACAATCGGTTCCGGAACAGGAGCGGCTGCGCCGCTGGCGGCTCGTTCTCGGCTCGGCCGCCGAACCGGCGCTCGGCGGGCTCGGCGGCGCCGATGATTCGGCCGTCGACAAGGCGCTGGCCGCCGTCTACGACGCGGCGGACGGCCGGTCGGGCGGTGAACGCTCCGGTGGTCTGGGCGGATCCGCGCCGCGAGTGGCTCGCTGGCTCGGCGATATCCGCACCTATTTCCCGTCGACGGTGGTCGAGGTGATGCAGCGCGATGCGGTGGACCGGCTGAACCTCACCCAGCTGCTGCTCGAACCCGAACTGATGGAGGCCGTGGAACCCGACGTCCACCTGGTCGGCACGCTGCTCAGCCTGAACCGGGTGATCCCGGAGACCACCAAATCGACCGCCCGGATGGTGGTCGGCAAGGTGGTGAAAGAGATCGAGGAACGGATCGCCACCCGGACGGTCGCCGCGGTGAGCGGGGCACTGAACCGGGCTACCCGGACCTCGCGCCCCAAACCCCGCGATATCGACTTCGACCGCACCATCCGCAAGAATCTGGCCAACTACCTGCCCGAACAGCGCACCGTCATCGCCGAGCAGCTGGTGGGTTACGGCCGGCGCGCCCAGGCGGTGCACCGTGACGTGATCCTGGCGATAGATCAATCCGGGTCGATGGCCTCGAGTGTCGTGTACTCGTCGGTGTTCGGCGCGGTGCTGGCCTCGATGCGGTCACTGCGGACCTCGCTGGTGGTCTTCGATACCGAGGTCGTCGACCTCACCGAGAAACTCGCCGACCCGGTGGATGTCCTGTTCGGTACTCAGCTCGGCGGCGGCACCTATATCAACCGGGCCATCGCCTACTGCCAGTCGCTCATCACCCGGCCCGCCGACAGCCTGTTCTTCCTGATCTCCGACTTGTACGAAGGCGGGGTGCGGGAGGAAATGCTGCGCCGGATCAACACCATGAAGGAAGCCGGGGTGCAGGTGGTGGTGCTGCTGGCGCTCTCCGACGACGGCGCCCCTTCCTACGATCGCGAGAACGCCGCCGCGCTGGCCGCGCTCGGGGTGCCCGCGTTCGCCTGCACTCCGGACCGGTTTCCGGATCTCCTCGCCGAAGCCTTGAACCGCGGCGACCTCCGGCATTGGGGCACCGACCGGCAGTAACCTCGGCCGGGCCGGCTCGGCACCGGCGGCGACTGCGCCGGCATCTCCCGGCCCGGAACGACCGCCGGCCGTTCGCTCGCCGCGCGGTAACGCCGACCGGTTCGACCGGTGGCGCAGCGGCCGGACCGACACCCGCCGCGGGGACCGGCCGGGCGGCGTGCCCGGCCGGTGCCGCGTTCAGAGGTCGGCGATGGCCGCCAGCGGTGGAGTGCGGGCCGCCCGCACCGCGGGCCACAATGCCGCCAGCACGCCCACGACAGCGGACCCGATCAGCATGTACACCAGCTGATCCCAGGGCACCGCGATCTGATCCAGCCCGAAATCGCGCAGCGTCCGCAGGAATCCGACGCCCAGCCCCAGGCCCAGCACCGCACCGACGATCGCGCCGAATACCGCGATGAGCATGGATTCCAGGTAGATGGTGCGCCGGACCTGTGATCGTTGCGTGCCGACGGCACGCAACATACCGATTTCGCGCCGCCGCTCCACCACCGAGAGCGCCAGGGTGTTGACGATGCCGAGTACCGCGATGACCACCGCCAACGCCAGCAGCCCGTACAGGATGGCCAGCATATTGTTGATCTGTTTCGCGTTCTCGCCCTTGAATTCCTCGCGGTCCTGGACTTGGACGATGACGAATTCCTCGGTGGCGCGTTCCAGGTCGGTTCGCATGGCGGCGAGATCGGCACCGGGCTCGGCCTTGATCAGCACCGCGGCGTCGGTTCGCAGGGCGGGCGGCATCGCCTTCTCGAATACCGCGTTCGGCACGATCAGCGGGCCCAGTACCGGCGAATCCGCGTACACGCCGGATACGGTCAGCGGGATCTGGGTGCCGTCCAGTGTGTTGATCACCAGCCGGTCGCCGGCCCCGACGCCGTGCTCGGCCGCCTCGTCTTCGCCGAGCAGAATATCCGAATCTCCCAGCGCCGATGTGCCACTGCGGATATCGATATTCACGACCTTGTCCAGCGGGCCGTCCGGGGAGGTGCCGAACTCGTCGTCGTCGCCCACCTTCAGCATCACCCCGCGCAGTCCGACGACCTCGGCGGCCGCGGGCACCTTCTCCCGCACCGCATCGCTCGCGCCGGTGGGCACGCCCATCATCTGTGGCCCGGCGAGCACGTAATCGGCTTCCACCCCCTGATCCACGAGCCGCGAGATGCTCACCTTGGCCGATTCGCCGAGCATCCCGATCGCGGTGACCAGCATCAAACCGAGTGTCAGCGCGAACGCGGTGGCGGCCGTCCGGCGGGGATTGCGGATCGCGTTGTTGCGGGCCATCTGCCCCATCGGCCCGAACGGTTTGATCAGCCAGCCCAGGCCGGCCAGCACCGGTCGCGACAGCGCAGGCGCCGCGAACAGGACCGCGAGGATCAGCGCCAGCGCACCCACGCCGACGACCGCCGCCGCACCCCCACCGGTGTTACGGGCGCCGAGTACGACCAGCACCACACCCGCGACGGCCAGCAGCGCCCCCGCGACGGTCCGGCCCCGGAGCGTTTCACCGGCGGAGGCGAACTCCTCGCGCATCGCCTGGACCGGCGGGATACGGGAGGCGCGCCGGGCCGGCGCATAGGCACTGACCACCGTCACCAGCAGACCCACCACGAACGCCACCAGCACCGTGCGCGGCAGGACGGTCATCCGGCCGGTCGGCAGGCCGAGGTCGAACGCGTTGAGCAGCGCGGCCAGGCCGTAGGCGAGCCCGATACCGGCGAGCAAGCCGAGCACGCTACCGATCACACCGACGATCAGGGCTTCGGCGACCACCGAGCGCCCGACCTGCCCGCGGCCCGCGCCGATCGCCCGCAGCAGAGCCAGCTCCCGCAACCGCTGCGCCACCAGCATGGAGAAGGTGTTGTAGATGATGAACGTGCCTACGATCAGCGCGATCGCACCGAACGCGAGCAGAAAGTAGTTCAGGAAGTTCAGCGCCTCGGAGATCTGGGCCTTCATCTCCGCGCGGACCTGATCACCGTTCTGCGCCTTGTAGTCCGGGTACAGCATGGACAGCCGGTCGCGCAGCGTATCGCCGGGGATTCCGTCGGCCGCGATATCGAGATAGGCGACGTGCGATCCGTCGGTGAACAGCTCGCGTGCCTGCGCCTCGGTGAACTGCACCCCGATGAAACCACCGGTATCCGCGGCCGGCGCGTAGATGCCGGTGAGGGTGACGTCGATCGGGACCCCGTGCGAGGGCACCAGCACTTTCGTCTGCTCGCCGACCGTGAGCCCGGCGCGTTCGGCGGCGGTGGTGTTGAGCGCGATCTGGCCCGGCGCGGCCGGTGGTGTTCCGGCGACGAACGGGTCCGGTTCGGCGACCGAGCGCTCCGGCGGCAGGTAGACCGTCCCCATACTCGGGGCACCACCGGTCTGCACGGCTTTCTTACCGGTGGGGTCGAGCAGCACCACCGCCCCTTCGATCCCCGGGGCCACCGTCCGGACCCCGTCCATGGCGGCCACATCGTCGGCCACCTCCTGCGGGATACCGGCGGACTGCCGTTCCTCGGGGCTCAGCCGCACATCGACGCCCTTGGCCTCGTTCGCGAAGATCCCGTCGAAGGTGCGCTGGAGGGTATCGGTGAAAACGAACGAACCCGCGATGAACGCGGTCCCGAGCACCACCGACAGCAGCGTCAGCGCCAGCCGCACCTTGTGCGCGGCGAGGTTACGCAGCGCGACCGTGCGCATGGGATGTGCGGCCACTACTTGACCTCCAGGGCCTTCATCCGGTCCAGCACCGTATCGGCCGTCGGATCACGCATCTCGTCTACGATATGGCCGTCGGCCAGGAAGATCACCCGGTCCGCGTACGCGGCGGCGGTCGGTTCGTGGGTGACGATGACGACCGTCCGGCCGAATTCGTCCACCGCGGCACGCAGAATCGACAGCACTTCGCCGGAGGACCGCGAGTCCAGGTTGCCGGTGGGTTCGTCGCCGAAGATGATCTCCGGTTTCCCGGCCAGTGCCCGTGCGCAGGCCACCCGCTGCTGCTGCCCGCCGGACAGTTCGCTGGGCCGATGGCCGAGCCGGTCCTCCAGGCCGAGGCGTTTCAGGACGGTCGCCAGCCATTCCCGGTCGGGTTCGCGGCCGGCGATATCGAGCGGCAGGGTGATGTTCTCCAGCGCGGTGAGCGTGGGGACCAGGTTGAACGCCTGGAAGACGAAACCCACCCGGTCGCGCCGCAGGGCGGTCATCTCCTTGTCCGAGAGGTCGGTGAGTTCGGTGTCACCGATCCGCACCTGCCCGGAACTCGCCGCGTCCAACCCGGCGAGACAGTGCATGAGGGTGGATTTCCCGGATCCGGACGGGCCCATGATCGCGGTGAATTCCCCGCGAGCGAAATCGACCGATACCGCGTCCAGCGCGGTCACCCGGGTATCCCCCGATCCGTACACCTTGGTGAGTTCGATGGCACCGGCGGCAACAGCGGACCCGGGACCGGCCGAGTCCGTGTCGACAGCATGAGCAGTCATGCGTCCAGTCTGTCGGCCCACGCCCGCCCGCGCCATCCGGGATACCCCTGAATGCCCGACCCACCGTAGTCGTACCCGGCGACGCGACCACGGCGGCGCCGAGTCGTACGAGGCCCTCAGTGGTTTTGGCCCGTCCCGGCTGTCAGCGCTCGATGCGATGCGGCGAAGCCGCGAGTGTCGAGTGCTGACAGCAGGGACTCAGGGGGCCGAACCCCGCGCCGACGGAGTCGGCGCCATTAAACACAGTCCGGGTCCGCTTCCCAATCAATGGCGACCGAATCACCGTTGTCGACCGTGAAGAACGCGACCCGCAGCTTGGCGCCGAGGTCCAACTGTTCGATGGCCGACAGCGGCACCGGCTGCACCACTCTGACCCGCCAGGGATCCGGTTCGTCCCAGGCGCGTAGCTCCAGGTCCAGGCGCAGTACCGGGTCGTCGCAGCCGCAGTAGTCGACGGCGACCGGGTTCACCGCGAGAACCGTCGCGGTGGCCCGGCGGCCGTCGGCCAGGATCTTGGCCAGGGCCGCGCGGCCGGGGTCGGCCTCGCCGGGGGGATAGAGCACCATCCGGTCGCGGTCGTCCGGGTCCACCCGGCAGCACACCAGATCGCCCGGGCGCATCCGGTCCAGTTCGGCGCCGGATACCCGCTGCCGCACCTGCGCCTCGTAGGGCACCATCCCGGGCAACCGGACACGGACCCGGAATGTATAGCCGGGTTCACGCTTGCGGGTACGGGCCGCCAGGACCGTGGCCGACCCGGCGGTGCCGTACGTCAGCAGTTCCCGGCGATCGGCGCCGGTGGGGGCCTCGCCGCGCCGGCGGAACCGCCGGGGCAGCAGATCCCGGAGACTCCAGCGCGAGGCCGGTGGGACCGGCTCCGCACTGTGACCGCTGCCGCGGCCTTCGTCGGATCGATCTCCGGCAGCGCCCCTCGACGACCGCATGCTCATACCCGTCCACGTTAGCCGGAGTGTGGTACGCGGCACAGCAACGGCGCGGCTACGCTGTTGGCCATGACCAGTGCGTTCCCGACCATCCCCGATGAGCTCAAGCCCACCGACGGTCGTTTCGGTTGCGGCCCGTCCAAGGTCCGCCCGGAGCAGTTGCAGTCCCTGGTGGAGGTGGGTGCCTCGGTCTTCGGCACCAGCCACCGGCAGAAACCGGTCAAGGATGTGGTGGCCCGCGTGCGGTCCGGCCTGCGCGACCTGTTCTCGCTGCCCGAGGGGTACGAGGTGGTCCTCGGCAACGGTGGTACCACCGCATTCTGGGATGCGGCCGCGTTCGGCCTGGTCCGCGAACGCTCCCTGCACCTGACCTACGGCGAGTTCAGCTCGAAGTTCGCCAGTGTCACCAAGAAGAACCCGTTCCTGGGTGAGCCGATCGTGGTGTCGGCGGATCCGGGCAGCGCGCCGGAGCCGGTCGCCGATCCGGCCGCCGATCTGATCGCCTGGGCGCACAACGAAACCTCCACCGGCGTCTCGGTGCCGGTGCAGCGGCCGGCGGGGTCGGACGAGGCACTCATCGCCATCGACGCGACGTCGGGTGCGGGCGGGTTGCCGGTGAATATCACCGATGCCGATATCTACTATTTCGCGCCGCAGAAATGCTTCGCCGCCGACGGCGGGCTGTGGATCGCGCTGATGAGCCCGGCCGCACTGGCCCGGGTGCAGGAGATCAAGGATTCGGGTCGCTGGACTCCGGATTTCCTGTCGCTGCCGATCGCGATCGAGAACAGCCTCAAGGACCAGACCTACAACACCCCCGCACTGGCCACGCTGCTGCTCTTCGCCGACCAGATCGATTGGCTGAATCGCAACGGCGGCCTGGATTGGGCGGTGAAGCGGACGCTGGATTCCTCGTCGCGGCTGTACTCCTGGGCCGAGGCCAGCGAGTTCGCGACTCCGTTCGTCACCGATCCGGCGCACCGCTCGCAGGTGGTGGGCACCATCGATTTCGCCGATTCGGTGGATGCCGCAGCGGTTGCCAAAACGCTGCGGGCCAACGGGATCGTCGATACCGAGCCGTACCGGAAACTGGGCCGCAATCAGTTGCGGGTCGGGATGTTCCCGGCCATCGACCCCGAGGACGTGGCGCAGCTCACCCGCTGCATCGATTGGGTGGTCGGCAACCTCGGCTGACGGGGTTCACCTGCGAATTCGGGCCCGCCGCGCGTGTTGCGCGGCGGGCCCGCGCATATGTTGCCCGGATCACCCGGAATCGACTTGATACACAAGGGAATAGAGAAGATTAGCCGTAGGTGTCGGCCGCAGGGTACATTTCGGTGCCGCGTGTCTTGCCACACGAATCCCAGAAGTGCACTACTGTTCCAGAACGTGGGCGGTATCGCGAGCGACGCGATAAGGAGGTAACGGTGCGTGAACTTCGAGTGATCGGGGTGACGCCCGACTCCGCCCATATCGTGTGCGTCGACACGGAAAGTGGCCAGAAATTCCGGCTTCCCGCCGACGACAAACTCCGCGCCGCGGCCCGCGGCGACCTTGCCCGATTCGGCCAGATCGAGATCGAAATGGAAGCAACTATGCGTCCTCGCGATATCCAGGCTCGAATCCGCGCCGGCGCTTCCGTGGAACAGGTGACCCAGGAATCCGGGATGCCGACGAGCCGGGTGGAACGCTTCGCCTATCCGGTTCTGCTGGAACGCGCGCGCGCAGCCGAGCTCGCCCAGAAGGCCCATCCGATCCGGCCCGACGGCCCGGCGGTGGAGATCTTGATCGATGTGGTGACCGCGGCCTTCACCGCGCGCGGCCATACCCTCGACAACGCCGAATGGGATGCCTGGAAGGACGAGAAGGGTTTCTGGGTCGCCCAGTTGCAGTGGCAGAACGGCCGTTCGGAGATCGCCGCGCACTGGCGTTACCAGCCGGACGCGCACGGCGGCACCGTTTCCCCGCTGGACGATCCCGCCACCGATCTGATCGATCCCGATTTCGGCCGCGCGCTGCGCGGGCTGGCCTCGATCCTGCCGGTCGAAGCGGAGACACCGCCCGCCCCCGAGCCCGTGGTGGCCGAACCCCGGCGCGAGCCCGCCCGGCCGGCGGCGATGGACGACTACTACGAGCAGCGCGCGGTCGCGGGCGGTAGCACCACATTGCCCGCCGCGGCCCCGCTGTCCCCCGGCGCCGGCCGGACCACCGGCGCGGCCGCACTGCCGGCCGGTACACCCGCGGCGAGCACCCCCACCGCGCCCGCACCGGCCGAGCCGTACCGGCCGCCCGAGCCGGAGCCCTACCGCCCGCCCGCGGCCGAGACGGCGCCCGCACCGGTGCAGACTCCCGCGCCCCCGGTCCCGCAGCCCGCCCCGGCGGCAACACATTCCGCCGCGCACCAGCAGGCCCCGGCCCCGGCGCCCGAACCGGTAGCGCCCGCCCGGCCGCAGCCCGAACCGCAGCCCGCCCCGGCACCCGCCGAACCGGCCGCGGTGGCGGCACAGCCCGAACCCGCGTCACAGCCGACCGCGATGGAGCCCCCAGCCGAACCGGCCGAGTCGGCTACCGCGGCGACGGCAGCGCCCGCCGCCGCACCCTCGGCGCCCGAACCGCCGGCCATCGAGTCCGAGGTCGCAGCCGACGAGCCGGCCGCGACCGGCGCGAAGGCCGCGACCGAACCGGCCGAGCAGCCGGACGAATCCGCACCGGCCACCGCTGCCGCGGCCAAACCTGCCGCCAAGAAGGCACCGGCCAAGGCGGCGAAATCCGCCGGGCGCAGCAAACGCGGTAAGGCGCCCATGCCGTCCTGGGAAGACGTTCTGCTCGGGGTCCGCAGCTCAGGTCACTAGCGAGCGGCGAACCGGCGTGTTTCCCGCGACAACCGCCCGATCCGCCCGGTCGGGCGAGTAAGTTCCGCTGTACGGCGATGCGGTCGATCCGGCTCCCAACCGGCGTCGGCCGCGGTGCGCGCCGAGCAGTTCACGACCCGGTTCGTGCGCTATCGGAGGTGGGTGGATGCTGTCCAAGATTTCCTCGGTCTGGTACGTCGATACGGCCGATCCGCCGGCGGTCCTGCGCGCCGACCCCGATCCCGATCCGGACGCGGCCTACGCCTTGGCCCGGCAACTCCATCCCGGCCTCGCGGTGGAACCGATCGCCCAGGCGACCCTCGGCGCGGCCACCGGCCCGCGACCCGACGAACTGTTCATCGGCTGCTACCCCGGCCTGACCCTGCTGTGCAGTGCGTATGCGGCCCGCGTGCATCCCACCGAGTTACCCGAGCTACTCGTCCGGCCGCTGGCCGAGGACCATACGTACCTGGTGTCGTTCGATCTGGAATACGGCTGGGGTTCGTTCGCGCATTGGGAGCGCGGCGAACTGCGCCGGGCATTCAGTTCCACCCGGCTCAATATCCTGCAGGACCAGGGTCTACCGCATATCTGGGAACGGCCGCACTGGGCGGGCGAGCATCCCATCCGGTGGCGGGTGGGCGAATTACCTGATCCGCTGGTGCTGCCGTTCGACCCGCCCGGTTTCGCGGATACGGCCAATCACGAATGGCTCGGTTTCCGGTATTTCCCCTTGTCGGGCGCAGCGGACGTCGCCGATGCCGGCCGACCCACGGTGACGCCCGACGAGATCCGTGTCTGCGGGTTCCGCCTGCACCCCGAGGACGAGTACCGCGACGCCGGGCACGATCCGCGGCCACCGCAGAACCGGATCAACCACGAGCGCAAGGGTCTGTTCTCCTGGCTGCGCGGACATGACGCCGCGGTGACCGCCGAGACGTAGCGGGCGCCCGGGTCAGACGCCGGCGAGTAATCCGATCCAGCCGAGCAGGACGCCCGCCGCGGCGCCGGCCAGTACCCAGCGGGTCACCGGCCGGGCCCGCCAGCGCCACGCGGTCGGCGCGATACCGACGGCCGCGACGATGTTCACCGCCAGCGAGAACAGCGGATGCACCTGGGTCAGGGCCGCACCGAAGGCGAAGACACCGACCGTGGTCAGCGCCCCCACCAGCCCGGCGACGGTGATACCCGCCGCCCACGGGGTGGGCTCGTCCGGCGGGCCGGAGTATCTGCCGTAGCCCGGATGACCGGCCCCGGTCATGAGGCCCGCACCCGTTCGTAGAAGGCCATCGCGGCGGCGGTGGCCACATTGAGCGAATCGGTGCCCGCGCTCATCGGGATTCGCGCCCGCAGATCCGCGGCGGCCATCGCCTCCTCGGTGAGTCCCGGACCCTCCGCGCCGAGCAGCAGGGCCACCCGCCGGCCGGTGAGGGCGGTGGCCAGGGTCGCGGCCCCCGGATCAGGACTCAGGGCGATCACCTGGAAACCGCTGCGGCGCAGGGTGTCCAGTCCACCCGGCCACTCCGGTACCTGAGCGAACGGCACCCGCAGCGCATGCCCCATCGAAACCCGCACCGACCGGCGATACAGCGGATCGGCACAGCCGGGCCCGAACAGCACCGCGTCCACGCCGAGCCCGGCGGCATTGCGGAACATCGCCCCGAGGTTCTCGTGATCGTTGACGCCCTCGAGCACCGCGACCGTCGTGGCGCCGGCGACGAGCCCGGCGAAATCGTGCGCCGGCGGCCGGTGGGCCACCGCCAGCACACCACGGTTCAGATGGAATCCGACGATCTGCGCCATCACCTCGGCGGAGGCACGATAGAACGGAATATCGCGCGCGGCGAGATCGGCGGCCAGTTCCTGCCATCGCTTATCCACACCGAGCACGGCGTGCGGCCGGAACGGCGAGTCCAGCATGCGCCGTACGACCACGGTCCCCTCCGCGATCACCAAACCCTTCCCGCCGGGACGGTCGGGTCTGCGGTCTGCCGCCTTCAGATCCCGGAAATCGTCGACCCGTGGATCGGCAGCGCTGTCCACATCGAGAACCACGGCCACGGCGCCTATCCTGCCAAGCCCCGCCGCGCGCCCGGCGCGGCGGGTGCGGATACCGCCGCGCTCGGGCATGCTTGAGGTATGAAGGTGATCCAGCTCCTGCTCAACATCCTCTGGCTGATCTTTGCCGGATTCTGGATGGCGCTGGGGTACTTCGTCGCCGCCTTGATCTGTTTCATCCTGATCATCACGATCCCGTTCGGGGTCGCCGCGCTGCGTAACGCCCTCTACATGCTGTGGCCCTTCGGCCGCACGACCGTCGAGAAGCCCGGTGCGGGCGCGGGCGCGCTGATCGGCAACATCATCTGGTTCGTGGTCGCCGGCTGGTGGCTGGCGCTGGGTCATCTCGCCACCAGCATCGCGCTGGCCTGCACCATCATCGGTATCCCGTTCGCGTGGGCGAACCTCAAACTGATTCCGCTGGCGCTGTTCCCGCTGGGCCGTGAAATCGTCGACAGCGACCGGCCGTTCGTGCCGACCTACGGCACCGCGCGCTGACCGGTGCGGCTATTCCGAATCGGCGACGATCTCGTTGAGGATGCCGACCGCCTGTTCGAGCACGTCGAGCTGGGCGGGGTTCAGGCCGGCGAGCTGCTCGCTCATCCAGGCCTCGCGGGCGGAACGCTCATCGGCGAGCAGCGCGTGCCCGGCCGGGGAGAGCGAGACGATGATCTGCCGGCCGTCGGTCGGATGCGGGTCACGAGCGACCAGGCCGAGATCGGTGAGCGAGGCGATCACCCGGGTCATCGAGGGGGGCTGCACCCGCTCCTTGGCCGCCAGTGCGCCGGGTGTCATCGCGCCCTCGTTACCGAGGGTGGCCAGAACCGAGAGCTGGGTCAGCGATATCTGCGATTCCGCACGCCGCCCCCGCAGATGCCGCGTCAAACGCACCACCGCCAGCGAGAGGTCGCTGGCCAGCGCCCGCACATCCGAGTGGGTATTCACAATGTGAACCATACGTGACACGCGGCGGATCGGCGCGCGTACTGCGGTTACGCTGAAAAGATGAACGCGCAGCTCCAGCAGTTCCCGTCGTGGCTCACCGATCCCCGTCCGGTGCTGGCCGTGGGCTCGGCGCTGTTCGCGATCGCGACGGCTGTCGTATGGCTCGCCGGTGACCGCTGGGAGTCCGCACGGCCGGTCTGCCTGATGGGTCTCGCGGTCGGCCTGCTGGGCTACCTGATCTTCGTGGTGCAGCGCCCCGGCGCGCCCCCCCGCGGCCAAGGCGGACCCCACCCGATATTAATAAACGCGCCAAAAAAAAAGTGCGCCGGGGGCCCACCCCCCCCCCCCGCCCCCGGGCCCCGCGGGGGACGGGGGTGATTGGATTTT